>JBJXGO010000325.1:0-38807 GCA_046160345.1 Saprospiraceae bacterium | reverse complement strand
AAAAGGGCCTGTGCCGGATTGTTCGACCAAAACATGGTCTGCCAAGTCCATCGTTTGGTCTCTTTGGTTGTGATGTGCATCGCAAGCAAAATCATATAATCACCTACGTTGTTGCCCGGCCCTAATTCTGCTGCCATCGTGGAATCCAGTTGGAAATGGATAAAATCACCCAATCCATAGGTTGCATTTGGCGTTGGGCTTAAAGTATCCGTAGTTGTACCTGTATTGTTGGTAGCACCTTTATTGTTAACATCAACAAAAATGTATTGACCCCATTTTGTTGGATCAAAGGGTTGGGGGGTAGCAGGCGAACCTGGCCAGGCTTGCAACCAGAAGAGCCCGTTTGTTTTTGATAGTTGGCTTAAATTCTGAAAAACAGGTTTTAACGCAACAGCAGTATTCGGAAATTCGGGTATCATTTTGGCGTTCTTTCCATCCATGCTCTTTTGCATGCCGTCCAAAGTAGATTGGAAAAGGAGTTTGTTCTTGATGATATGGTCGCTAGCAGTAGGATCCCATTTTACAAAACCAACCACATCGGCTGCTTCTGATTCTGGCTCGCCATGTGCAAGTTGGTTTAGGGGCTGGAAATTATGACGTGGCCGGTTGCTGATATTAGTTAGCGAAGTAGTCAGTATATTCTGTACATCTTCTGGTGTGTACCAGGTTTCAAAAACAAGCAAGGTTTCTTTGTTGAATTTTTCTCCGGAGGGCGAGGTCAGGGCATCCCAAACTCCCCAGGCATGTTGGTAAATTGCCTTTGTATCGTTTTGCGATATCCAGCGATCCACAGTGACGGAGTCTTCCGGGAATTTCCAGCCTGTCATCCCAGGCAAGGACGATGGCATTTTGACCGGAGAAAAAGTACTGCTGGAAGCCGGATCAATTTTAGGATCCGATGGTTTAGGTTTTGGGTCGCCGCAATTGGCCAATACGGCCAGTAGCGCAACGATGCACACAAATAGAGAGATTGAGTTCTTCATGTTTTTGAATTTTAGAAAAATTTGAAATTAGTATAGAGAAGCAAATGAATTATTCTAAATATATAGGCAATGGCAAATGTAGTGTTAGATTATTTAATTCTTGAAATCATGTTAAATAATTTGTTGTTCTTTTTTGCTCTCGAACGCGTGTTAACACTCCCCTCCTGGGGTTGTTCTTCAAATAAATGCCAAATGCCCCGTCAGCACAAAACTGACGAGGCATTTGATGGTTTTATCTGAAAATAAGTCTATCAACTTTCAAGGGCAGCCGCACCGCTCACGATCTCGCCGAGTTCGGTCGTGATGGCCTCCTGTCGCTTCTTGTTGTAGAATATTTTGAGCGATTTGAGCAATTCCTCCGCATTTTCAGTTGCCTTGTCCATGGCGGTCATACGGGAACCATGCTCAGAGGCCTGAGTGTCGAGTACAGCTTTGTGGAAAGACAATTGAAGTATGCTGGGCACCATGGTTTCTAAGAGTTGCTCCTGGTCTGGCTCAAACAGGTAATCCGATTTTTTGGCCTTTGCACCTTCAGGAACCTCCATTTTGGGTACCGGCAACCATTGCTCAGCCGTTGGGAAAACCGTTGCTGCGTTTTTGAAACGGCTATATACGATTTCAATGGCATCGAATTTTCCTCCTGAAAACTCATCCATACGCTCACGCGCTACTGCACTCACGTTTTCATATGCCACGTTATCGTAAACCGGGATGTAATCAATAATGAAATTGACATCGCGGAACCGGCGACGGAAATAGTCGTACCCTTTTTTTCCGATAAACAACATGGAAACATTGCCGCTGCTGCGCTGCTGCCCATATTTTTCAGTGATGAGGGCCGTTGCTTCCTTGCAAATATTTGTATTGAACGCACCACAAAGTCCCCGATTGGAGGTCACCACTACTATTAAAACGTTTTTTACCGATCTGGCTTTGCCAAAACTGGTATTACCGCCAGATCCCAGGTTTGATAGTATGTTGGATAACATCCGGTTCAGGCGATTGGCATATGGGCGAAGTTGCACAATGGCATTTTGTGCCTTTCGCAATTTTGCAGCGGATACCATTTTCATGGCCTTCGTGATTTGCTGCGTATTGTTAACCGACTTGATCCGTTCGCGTACTTCTTTTAAACCGCCAGCCATTTTCTAAGTGATGAGTGTTAATAGTTTAGTGCTGATAAAAAAGAGCAGGCATCATGGCCATTTTACCCTTATCATTCAACACTTATCATTATTTATATCCACCTGCCAGGTCTGCCGCCAAATCCTTCATTTTGGCAAGGCTGGCCTCTTCCAGTTTTCCTTTGCGGAATTCTTCGAGCACATCGGGAAGTTTGCTCTCCATGCGCTCTAAAAAGAGGTGTTCGAATTCCTGTACCTTGTCGAGGGGCACGTCGCGGAGCAGATTGTTGGTGCCGAGATAAATGATAGCAACCTGTTTTTCCACAGAAACCGGGCTATATTGTGGCTGTTTCAGTATCTCCACGTTTCTCGCGCCTTTAGCCAACACGGCCTGGGTTGTTACATCAAGGTCTGAACCGAATTTTGAGAACGCTTCCAACTCACGGTATTGCGCCTGGTCGAGTTTCAAAGTGCCCGCGATTTTTTTCATCGATTTGATCTGTGCGTTACCACCAACACGGCTAACAGAAATACCTACGTTGATAGCAGGGCGAACACCTGCGTTGAACAAGGTAGATTCCAGGAAAATCTGTCCATCCGTGATGGAGATCACATTGGTAGGAATATATGCAGAAACGTCACCCGCCTGTGTTTCGATGATCGGCAATGCAGTGAGTGAGCCGCCACCCTTTATAAGTCCGGCTTTCACGAGACTCGGTGGCAGGTCGTTCATGTCTTTTACCACATCGGCACTGGCGATTACCTTGGCTGCACGCTCTAGCAAACGGCTGTGCAGGTAGAAAACGTCACCAGGGTAAGCCTCACGGCCTGGAGGACGACGCAACAGCAGCGATACCTCCCGGTAAGCCACCGCTTGCTTGGAAAGATCGTCGTAAATGATCAGCGCCGGACGGCCTGTGTCACGGAAAAACTCGCCAATGCAGGCTCCGGCAAAGGGTGCATAGAACTGCAAAGGTGCAGGGTCTGAGGCTGAAGATGACACAATACAGGTGTATGCCATTGCGCCGTATTCTTCGAGTGTACGAGCAACAGTGGCTACTGTAGAAGCCTTTTGTCCGCAGGCTACATAGATGCAGAACACCGGTTCTCCACGGTCGTAAAATTCTTTTTGGTTGATAATGGTATCGATTGCGATGGCGGTTTTGCCTGTTTGCCGGTCGCCGATGATCAATTCGCGCTGGCCACGGCCAATCGGGATCATCGCATCGATAGCTTTAATACCGGTTTGAAGAGGTTCGTTAACCGGTTGGCGGTAAATAACCCCGGGCGCTTTTCGCTCCAAAGGCATATCGTACTTGGTTCCAGTGATAGGGCCTTTTCCGTCAATCGGTTGGCCCAGCGGGTTGACAACGCGTCCCAGGAAGCCATCACCGACCTCAATAGAAGCGATTTGCCCTGTTCGTTTAACCGACGAACCTTCTCGAATGCCCGTGGGCGAACCCATAAGCACTACACCAACGTTGTCTTCTTCGAGGTTGAGCACGATGGCACGGGTACCATTTTCAAATTCGACCAATTCACCGGACTGTGCGCGGTTCAGGCCGTAAACACGGGCGATACCATCGCCCACTTGCAATACACTGCCCACTTCTTCAAGGTTTGTCTCGGCCCCGAAGCCCGACAGTTGCTGTTTCAATATCGCGGAGATTTCTTCCGGTCTGACGTCTGCCATTGTATTGAATGTTGATATGTGTAAAACTAGATTAGAACATCCGGTAACCCTGGGTTTTGTTTTTTGCAGGTTTGTTTATTCAGCAAATCCACAATCAAGCCCCCAAGCAATTCCTTAGTATTCTTTTATGTACAGATTCTTTTTAAACTCTGATTTCAATTCCAGTAATTTGTTGGCAATTGAAGCATCGTAGCGTTTGTTGTCAAATTCGAGCACAAATCCCCCAAGCAGTTCAGGGTCAATGCTGCTTTCCATTTCCAGATTAGCATTGGTAATACCGCTTTTGAGCAGACGTGATTTAAGGTCTGCCAGTACGCCATCGCTCAAAGGCGTTGCAGAAATAACCTTTACGGTGGTGATTTTTTGCAAATTCTTATACTGTTCAACAAACTCGGAGGCTATTTCTGGAAGGTATCCTTCACGACCTTTGTTGACCAGCAGTGTAAGGTAAGCCATGGTAAGGCTGTCCATTTGCTTGCCGAATATTGCGTTCAAAGCGGCATTTTTTTTGTCCGCACTGATAATAGGGCTTTTCAACATGAGCTTCAAATCGCGATTGGCAACAGATGAAGCCAACGATTGTATGTCGGTGCTTACCTGCGCGAGTTTGCCTTGTTCAACAGCAAGCTCGATCAACGACTTGGCGTAACGGGTAGCGATGCGAGTGACGCTCATTTTATTTGTTTATAATGGTTTATAGGGGTTTATTAGGGTTTATAAACTTGATAAACCCTAATAAACCCTCATAAACCTAGTTCAGATTAATGGATTCTGCCAGAGATTTAGCGTAGGCCTCCTGCTCGGGCTTATTGGCGAGTTCACGGCGAAGCAGTTTTTCTGCGATTTCGACGGCCATTTGTCCGGATTGATTTTTCAAAGTCACCAAAGCAGCTTGCTTTTGGTTTTCAATATCCTGAATAGCGCTTTCGACTTTGCGTTTGTACTCAGCAGCGGCACGCTCTTTGGCTTCTGCAATGATCTCTTCCTTGGCCTCTTTGGCTTCTTTCAAAATTGCCGAACGCTCTTCACGGGCCTGTGCGAGCAGTTTTTCATTCTCGGCTTGCAACTGCGACATTTCCTCACGGGCGCGTTTTGCTTCGTCGAGAGAGCTTTGTATGTCCAGTTCGCGCTGCTTTAGCGCATTTCCGATCGGTTTGAAAGCAAACTTGCTCATCAAAAACCAAAACAAACCAAAAATAATTGTCGTCCAGATAAGCAAGCCTGGTTCTGGCTTGATGACGGAAAAGTCAGCTATAAAAACCATAATTTAATGTGGTCAATTTGATGAATGTGGCAAATGGGTCTAATGTGGTGAATGGGTTTAGTGTGGAAAATTGACCACCTTTATCTCATTGACCACATTAAAATTCCGGGTCATTGCGTCGCCAACCGCTTCGCGCAGACCCGGATTAGCGTTTCTTACTGGCCAGGAGCCGCCACGAAGAACGACAATACCATGGCTACCAAGGCAGCGCCTTCAACGAGTGCTGCGGTCAAAATCATGTTAGCACGGATGTCTCCCACTGCTTCTGGTTGACGGGCGATGCCTTCAACAGCTTTGCCGCCGATGGTTCCTACGCCGATGCCGGCGCCGATAGCGGCTAAACCTGCTCCAATTGCTGCGTACATAGTCTTAAAATTTATTAATTATGAATGAAAAATGAATGTTGATGAGGGTTTATTAGGGTTGGAGGGGTTTATTACAAACCCTGATAAACTAAACTTAATGATGATCTCCATGTGGCTCTTCCAGGGCCATTCCAATGTAGGTAGCAGACAACATGGTGAAAATGAAGGCCTGTAAAAAAGCCACCAAAAGTTCGAGGGTCATCATAAAGAGGGAGAGCGGAATGGCTGCTGCTGCTCCTGCTATCGAGCCGCCAACACTGGTGCCAGCCTTCCCAAAAATAAATATCAATCCAACGAAACACATGATCACAATGTGTCCTGCGGTAATGTTTGCAAATAGTCGAAGCAGCAGGGTAAATGGCTTGAGAAACAGGCCAAGTATTTCTACCGGTGTCAGGATAAGAATTTTTAGTGCTGCAGGAACACCGGGCATCCAAAGCGTGTGCTCCCAAAAATATTTTTTGGTGCTTGCAAGCATGAGAATAAAAGTCAACAGGGCCAATACGATGGTCACTGAAATATTGCCTGTCACATTTGCGCTTCCGGGGAAAAAAGGTATTTGGCCAATAAGGTTTAGTCCGAGGATAAAAAAGAACACCGTCAACAAGTACGGCATATATTTTTCGTACTTAGGGCCAATGGAAGGGCGCGCAACGTCGTCTCGAATAAAGGTGTAAAAAGGTTCTATGAAGTTTTGCAAGCCTTTAGGCGCCTGGCCTTGGGTACGGGTGGCTGCGTTGGCCGCGCTACGGAACACTAAAAATAACAGGAGGCAGGTGAGTAGCATCGTAAATACATTTCTCGTGATCGAGTAATCGTAAAAACTTGTTACACCTCCACCCATCAATCCACCATCGAAAGTTGTCTTTTTTTCCAACTCATAACATTTGCCCTCAGACATCACAAAATATATGTCTTTTTTCTTGTTCTTCACCAGTCGTACTTCATGCGTCGGTTCGCTGACAGGTACAAGGCCTTTTGGGAAACTGGGGTCCTGTACGCGCTGGATGCTTCCGTGAACCAGCACATAACCGTCTTTAGCCAAGGTGCCGTTGCCATGATGGTGGGCATGAAAGACGGAGGTGGTAGTAAATGTCCAGCCTTGAGATGGCGCATAAAGAAAACAGGGGAGCGGAATGTAAATGTCGCCGATGACATGAATGGCGTTAGCATCAGCAATATGGTGTACCGCCGTTTCACCGGCATTGAATTCACCTTCTTTTTGCTCCATTGAGTGGCCGCAACCCGAATGCGCCTCTTTGGTGTCATGGCCTGAAACATGGCCGGAATCGGCATTCGTTGGAGTTTGGTATTGCTCCGACGATTGTTGAGTTGCTGGGTGTTCTTCATGCTGCGTAAAAGCAACAGAGCATAACCCCATGAAAATCAATGCTATCCAATATTTTCGAATGCCTGCCATATCTTTTTAACGAATCGACTTGTTCAAAATCGGCGGCAAAAGTACGATGCTATTTTTTGATAAAAAAATCAAGTCAAAGTATTTTTCCAAAAAAAATAGGGTAGAGGGGTATTTTGAGGCCTGGGTTCGGAATTTAATTTGGAAAAGGCAGTGGTCACGGTGACTTTGTAGGAGGATCAAGATTTTGCTAATGAACGGCTGAAATTAAGGCAATGAAAATATCCTTTGCACAAAGAACCGCCTACTGTCCACCTGTACTCCCAAAACCTCCTGTTCCTCGTTCAGAATCAAGTAGTTGCTCAACCGTTTCCCATTCTACACGTTCATGTCGGGCGATTACCATTTGAGCAATTCGCTCGCCGGGTTCTATGATCTGAGTTTCGTTGGACAGGTTTACTACAATACACTTTATTTCTCCCCGATAATCTGAGTCAATCGTACCGGGAGAATTAAGCATGGTAAGCCCTCGTTTTGCAGCAAGGCCGCTCCGGGGGCGGATCTGGGCTTCAAAACCTAATGGGAGTTCGATAAAAAGACCGGTTGACACCAGCGAGCGCTCCAAGGGGCCAAGGCTGATGGCAGCGGAAATATTTGCCCGGATGTCCATGCCAGCACTGCCCAGGGTTTCGTATTGGGGCAATGGATAGGGCGATTGGTTGATGATTTTTACTCTCAAGTTTGTGTGCGTTTTGGGCTGCAAATGTAGCAGAACCTGATAAAACCGCCTTTGCTTTAGAATAAAGATTCAGAATCCGTCGCGGTATGTCCTTTTTTTGAATTATCCTGCCTTATTCTTTAATCCCTGCGTACTTTTCGGCCACATTTTTTTGCTTTTATCCTTAGTCATGTCGATTACATGAAAACACTATGTACCATTCCATTAGCCGTTTTTTCTTTCTTTTTTGCACTTGCCCAGGCACCTGTTAATGACGATTGTTCCGGCATTATTAACCTCGGTGAAGTGCCTTATTGTTCTCAGGCCGCACAGTTTACCAACTTGAACGCAACCGCGAGCGTCATTGATGCAAATTCAAACATCCCGGATTGCTGGAATAATTCGGGTGACCGAGACGTTTGGTTTCAATTTAATTTGCCGACCAATGGAGGCCTGACAGACGTTACCGTGGATATCTGGGGCGATATTGCGGGCAATGGCACCTTAAAAAGGCCACAATTGGCAATTTATCGGGGTATTTGTGGGCTTAACGGTCTGGCCGAACTTGGCTGCATTTCTGCACCCCTAAATGTCAATGAGTTGCACCTCGACCTTATTGGCCTTACGCCCGGAGTGCCTTATTTTTTAAGGATAAATGACTATTCTGCAAACGCAAACCCAAATTCTGGCACTTTTAAACTCTGTATTGGTCCAAAGGTTACGGATACCAATATGGGAGATTCGCCTGGCAGCGCCAGTTGTAGCGGCACGCTCTGGGACTCTGGCGGGCCTGATGCAGATTATCAAAGTAATGAAAACGCAACTTTTGTGATCTGCCCTTCGGAGGAGCATAAATGTTTGAAAATCAATTTTATATCATTTAATACAGAGTCAACCTATGATTTTATCAGGGTTTTTGAGGGTGATGATATTAGTGGAACTCTGTTGCAATCTCTGGACGGCACAGGTTCAAATTTTGAGATTCAATCATCTTCAAATTGTGTGACTATTGAATTTGAGTCAGATGGCAGTCTTGAAGAAGAAGGCTTTCAAATGACCTGGATGTGCTCCAATGAAATTTGTGATGCGCCACCTCCAATTTTACCTCCCAATTCAACTTGTGATAAAGCCCTCAATATCAATGGCTGCGACAATGTTCCACAAGTCATTCCACTTTCTCCCGGACAGGGCGACCCTGATTTTCTCGAGGACGGCGTGAATCAAGGTTGTTTCGATTTGCCCCTGCCCTTAAACAACCACTCCTTTTTTTATTTTCAAGCAACAACAAATGGCAAGTTTGGGTTTGTTGTACAATCAGCAAATCCCCTTGAAGCCTCTGATATTGATTTTAATGTTTGGGGCCCAATTAGTTCAGTAAGTGAAATATGCAACTTTGTGAGCACGCACCAGCCTATACGTTCCTCATGGGATGAAGGAGCGGATCTAACCGGGTTGGCAGATGTACATCCGGTATTTGGAACCCCGGTGAACGATAATTTTGATTGCGGCAGTCCAAATACACCTGGCACTGACCCTCCCTTTGGTCTTGCTGACGATTTTGTGCGCCGCCTGGATGTGTTAACGGGCCAGATTTATGTAATTATGTTGGACGATTATGATGGCCAAATTCAAGAAAATGGCATTGCAATCGATTTTTCCGGCACCTCCAATGGCGTTTTAGGGCCACCAAGCACACCCATCACGGTGAGTAATGATACGACTATTTGTGAAGGCTCATTAGTTCAGCTTCAGATTGAGGGCGGCATTTCTTTCGCATGGACTCCTTCTACCGGGCTTTCGTGCAACGATTGTCCCAATCCGATTGCAAGCCCAGTTGAAACAATTACTTATGAGGTTGTTGCAGTAGGGGTGTGTCAATCATTGACCACGTCAGTAACCATTACTGTTGTTCCTCTACCAATGTTGATGATTGAACCTGCAAATCCAAAACTATGTATTGGCGAAAGCACTCCCTTGGTAGTGACTAATTCAGCTGGGTTATCGAATCCCCAGTGGTCGCCAACACTCGGTTTGAGTTGTACGGCATGTTTCAATCCAATGGCCGATCCAACTGCTACTACCACGTATCAATTTACAGCAAATGGAGCAACCGGCTGTATTTCAACCGCATCTGTGACGGTTGAAGTTAACCAGCCGCCTCAATTCCAATTTCCAAACGATACCATTTGTTCCGGAGAAAGCATTTTGCTCAATCTTTTAACAGATTCTACGGCAAGTTATTCCTGGACATCAAACCCGCCCGGCTTTATTTCGTCGGTGGCACAGCCAATTGATTCTCCCGCCCAGACCACTGATTACCTGGTGACCATGGAAAACGGGTGTACGGTACAAAAACAGTTTACAATCCAGGTAATACCACCCGGCAACCTTTTGTTGAGCGATCCCGACACCCTTTGTGCAGGCGCTTCAACCCAAGTGACCGCATCAGGTAATTATCCGGGCATCTTTCAATGGAATCATGGCGCAACCGGACAAGTTATTTCTGTGAATCCCTTGCAGACAACCACCTATATCGTTAACTATCAATACCCGCTACCGAATGCCCAATGCCAGGTCATAGATTCTGTTACCATAAACGTGCAGGGTGAAGTAGCCCAGGTGCAACTCCCAAAAGACACCTTGCTTTGTCCGGGCGAAGGCATATTGCTCAATACGATGACAACTCCGGGAGCCTCCTATTCCTGGACCTCGAATCCACCGATATTTGCTTCAAACAATCCGGAGCCACCTGTATTTTACCCGGAAGAATCTGCTGTTTATATCGTTACGACCACCCTGGGCAACTGTTCTGCTACCTACAAGGTGGATGTAACGGTTTTCAACCCGCAGATGGTAGTGAGTGAAGATACCATCATTTGTGCAGGAGAACCTGTAGTTATCAGTGCAGATGCCTTTCTTACAGGCAATTATCTTTGGACACCTGGCGGCACTATGCCAACATTTCAGACGATGGTAACTGCCAACAGCCAATTTATGCTTGAATTTTATTACGGAGATGGCTGCGTTTATTATGACACGGTGAATATTTCGGTAATCCCAAATTTTACCCTAAAATTGGTGTCTGATCCAGACACGAACCGCGTTGATCTAGGGGTTCCAATCATGTTGGATGCCTTTGTGCCTGGCACGAATGTGACTAATTTTATTTTCGAATGGCTTGAAAACAACACCCTGGAAGTCGGAAACACACAACAAATTACGGTCACTCCAATTACACTTGACAGCACGGTAACTTATAATGTGACCGTAGTTTCTCCAAATGGTTGTGTACAAACCGGATCCATCACCTTTACCATTATTCAGCCAAACATTCAGATTCCTAACGCCTTTACCCCCAATGGTGACGGGGCTAATGACTTTTTCGGGTTGGTCGAAGTAGAGGGCGTTGCCAATATTGAAAAAATGGAAATATATAGCAGATGGGGACAAAATATATTTGCCAGCAACGATCCGGATTCTGTCTGGGATGGTACCATTGACGGCAATGACGCGCCCTCAGATGTTTATGTCTATGTGATATTCTGGCGTGGGGGCGACGGGGCACTATCCGTGTCAAAAGGTGAAGTGACCTTGCTTAGATGATCTCCAAGCTTGAAAACAATTTAGGGCCATCGAATGTCTAAAGGAAACTAGAGGTATTAAGTGATTCAACCCATTTCTTTAAGATTTGGCCATGGCAAAAAAGAAGGAATCAAAGAATGTTGAACAAGCATTCGTCAACCCCATTGACAAAGACAAGGTGGCTGAAACCCCCGGGCTGCTCCCCTATGCCCATACAACTGCTGGCGCGGTCATTCGACCGGAGGACAAAGGCCGAATTCGCGGTAATGCGATGACGGCCATGTACGACCAAACCGACCGCCAAATGGAGCAGCTCCGCAAACAAATGGAGACGCTCATGAACCAGGCAAAATCGCTCAGCTCCCGTATGGAAATTTCGGAGATGATCTATCAGGCCGATATCCCGTTCCAGCCAGTCATCCATCATCATTACCATCTTTATCAACGCAAGTCTGATGGACGACACTTGCTCTCCATGATCGCACCGAATGAATGGGGCCGAAAATCCCCCTATGAACATTTGGCCAGTGTCCGCTTGCTGGGAGACCATACCTGGGAGGTGACGGAAGGCGGAGTATGAAATCAGTCTGCGCTTTGTAAAACGTCTTTTTATTACCTTTGCCAGACTTTTCCCAAATTTATTGGCAAAAACTTCAATTATCTGATTAATTTTCCAAATAATACTTGGAATTGGACTCCCCCAAATCCTTCATTAAACAAATCCGTCGTTAATGGAACTTTCCGCCCATTTTACCCCCTCCGAAATTGAAGAACGCTGGTATGCTCACTGGGAAAGCCAGGGCTATTTTCGTTCTGTGCCTGACGAGCGTGAGGCATTCAGCATAGTTATCCCACCGCCCAATGTAACCGGAATGCTCCACATGGGGCACATGCTGAACAATACGATTCAGGATATTTTGATTCGGAAGGCGCGCCTAGACGGTAAAAATGCCTGTTGGGTTCCCGGTACGGATCATGCCAGTATCGCCACCGAAGCTAAAGTCGTCCATTGGTTAAGGGAGGAAAAAAAACTCAGGAAAGCAGACCTGACCCGTGATGAGTTCATGCAATACGCCTACCAATGGAAAGAAAAATATGGCGGCATAATCCTGCACCAATTGCGCAAACTTGGCGCATCCTGCGACTGGGAACGCACGGCCTTTACAATGGACAAAGGCTATTATCAGGATGTCATTAGGGTTTTTATAGATCTATATAAAAAGAACAAACTCTATCGAGGCCTGCGGATGGTCAATTGGGATCCGGAAGCTAAAACCGTTCTGTCCAATGAGGAAGTATTATATCACGAAGAAAATGCGCAACTCTATCATATCCAGTACAAAAATGCAGATGGCGGGGCCGGTGTGATCATTGCTACCCAACGTCCGGAAACCATTTTTGCCGACGTTGCCATCGCCGTTAATCCCAAAGACCCGCGCTACAAAGCCCTGGTTGGGAAAAAAGTCCTGATCCCTCTTATTGACCGCGAGATCCTGGTTATTGCTGACGATTATGTGGACATCGAATTTGGTACCGGTGCGTTAAAGATCACCCCCGCCCATGACCCCAATGACTATGAGGTGGGTCAACGCCACAAACTTGAAGTGATTGACACCATCGCCGACGATGGAAAGATGAACGAAAAATGTGCCTTTAAACCAATAGTTGGACTTGACCGTTTTGAGGCAAGGAAGCAGATGAAGGCATTTTTGGAGGAAAATGGCAGCCTGGTCAAAATTGAGGACTACAAAACCAATATCGGGCGTTCAGAGCGGACGAATGCGGTAGTAGAGCCCAAGCTTTCGCTTCAATGGTTTGTAAAGATGACAGACCTAGGCGCCCCTGCGCTTAAAGCAGTTTTGGACGAGGAGGTTAAGTTTTACCCTGCCAATTTTCAAAACCTTTACCGAAACTGGATGGAAAACCTGCGCGATTGGTGCATATCTCGTCAACTTTGGTGGGGACAGCGCATTCCGGCCTGGTATCTGAAAAGCGAGGGTCTGAGTCAGGAAACCCATGTTTTTGTTGCAAATACTCCTGAGGAAGCGCTTGTGCAAGCACAGCAGGCTACCGGAGACAATAAGCTGTCGCTCAACGATTTGCGCCAGGATGAAGACGTGCTCGATACCTGGGCCTCTTCCTGGCTCTGGCCGATTTCAGTATTTGACGGCTTCAACAAGCCAGATGGCGAAGTCGCCTATTATTATCCAACCAGCGTACTGGTGACGGGTTGGGACATTATATTTTTCTGGGTGGCCCGAATGATCATGGCAGGTTATGAGTTCCGGGGCCAAAAACCCTTTCAGGCAGTATATTTTACAGGCATGGTGCGCGATAAACAACGGCGTAAAATGTCCAAATCGCTTGGGAACTCTCCGGATGCGCTCAAACTTCTGGAAGAATTTGGCGCAGATGGAGTGCGTTATGGCCTTATGTCGAGTGCCGCAGCAGGTGGCGATATATTGTTCGACGATAAACTATGCGAGAACGGCCGCAATTTCTGCAACAAACTTTGGAACGCACTGCGATTGGTGAAAGGTTGGAAGATCACAGAATCTGCTGACAGTGAAGATATTGCAAGGAAAAATGCATTGGCCGTACAATGGCTTAACGAAAAATTTCAGGCAGTACAAATTCAAGTCGAAGCCGATTTTGAACAATTTCGCCTGAGCGAGGCATTGTTGGGGCTTTACACATTTATCTGGGACGATTTCTGTTCCTGGTACCTGGAGATGATAAAACCCGGCTATGAACAGCCGATAGACCGAAAAACCTATGAGGCCACGCTTGATTTGTTTTCCAGTTTTATGGTGGCGCTGCATCCTTTCATGCCATTTGTAACGGAGGAGATATGGCATCAGGTTCGCAATCGAAATAAGGGAGATGATGTTTGCAAGCAATCCAGTTTGAAGCCAGTGAAATTTGACCAGTCCTTGATAGGCAAAATTGAATCTGTCAAAAATATTATTACCGGGATCCGGGATATTCGCAACCAAAACCAGGTGAAACCCCGCGATCCATTGAGTGTTACCGTTCAGGACAGCGATACTGCAAGGACGCTTTTTGCCCAGGCCGGTATTTTCGAACTGGTCAAAAAAATGGCTGTGCTCGAATCGCTCCAAATTTCGAGTGAAGAGCCTTCAAATGCCAAATCCTTTATTTCTGGTACCGACAAATTTTACGTTGCTCTCAACAAAACCATTGATACTGAGGCCGAACGCAAGAAATTGGAGGAAGAACTTGAATATCAGCGTGGTTTTATACGGTCCATCGAGGGCAAACTTTCCAATGAACGGTTTGTAAGTGGCGCTCCTCCTGCTGTAGTGGACAACGAGCGAAAAAAAATGGCTGATGGATTAGCCAGAGTTCAAATTTTGGAAGAAAGCCTTTCTAAACTCTGAACCGTATATCAAGTTCTCGTTTTTAATCTTTATATTTGTATTAATGTATTGGCGCCTTCTCGTTTTTACGCTCGGTTATTTGCTTTTTGCCCGTTGTGCGCGAGAAGTGATCATAGATTTGCCGGAGGAGTCAACCAAATTAGTTGCAGTTTGCCATTTTAGCGAAGGCCAAAACTTTCGCGCCAAGATCTCCCTGAGCAAACCAGTAAACGATGCCAGTGAACCTATAATTTTGAGGTCCATGGTAGATGCCACGCTTTCGATCGATGGCCAGTTCTGGGTTAAGCTTATACCTGACACAACAGAAACTGAGAAAATTACCTATTGGCAAAGCAGCAAGAATTTTAAGGCAGAATCTGGGGTAGAATATGCCTTTTCTGTTCGAGTACCGGGATATCCATCTATTCAATCCATCAGCAAGATTCCTGAAAAGGTTGAACTTGACCCAATTTTATTAGGGCCAGGCGATATATCTGTCGTGCCGCTCAGTGATGGCCAAAGTGAGCTTAGAATCCCTTTGGAGCTCCGCTTAAAAAATATTCCATCAAAAGAGTATTTCTTTGCTTTCAACATTGTTCATGAGACAGAGATATTGCTTGACCCATCAAGCCCGTATACAGAAGAAAGCCGAACAAATTTCCTGACAGATGGACGGACCTTCTCGCTGCTTCACGACATCCCTGAACCTGTGGTGCTTATCAATGAGAACTACTGGGCAGACGACCGCCGCAGCTTATACCTGGTAGCGCGCATCCCATTTGATCCTGAAACCGAACGCCCACGGCTCATTTTTTTGGAGTGGCGCACCCTTTCCGAACAATTTTACCGTTACCACCTCTCCCTTTCCCGCCAAAGCAGCAACCTGCCCTTCAGTGATCCTGATGCAGTGTTTAATAATATAAATGGAGGCTATGGCAATTTTTCGGGATACGCTGTTTCTATGGATACTGTGGTAATTCCGAATTTTTGAACAAGAAAATTTGTTGGAACAAGTCTTTCCAAAATGCCAACTCTGTCATTCCCTGGGTTTTTCAGGTTGATTTTGGAAATGGTCCACGAATTTTCCCTTTTAGGTTTGCGGGTTGCCTATTACAGTTCTACTTTTGCGGGCAAAATTTCAATAAGTTAAAGACAAATTAATGAGCAAAATAACCGTAGTGGGCGCCGGCAACGTGGGCGCGACTTGCGCCAATGTTTTGGCACATGCTGATGCAGTAAATGAGGTAGTACTCATTGACATTCAGGGAAATATGGCCAAGGGCAAGGCCCTCGATATTTGGCAACAAGCTCCCATAGACAATTATTCAACTCGCGTTGTTGGTGGAGATGACTACGCGCTTACTGCAGGGTCAGATATTGTGATCATTACGGCGGGTATCCCCCGAAAACCAGGCATGAGCCGTGATGATTTAATTGCCACCAATGCGAAAATTGTAGTTTCTGTCACCCAAAACATCCTTAAACACACAAAAAACCCCATTATTATAGTAGTGTCGAACCCATTGGATGTAATGACCTATGCCTGTTGGAAAGCTTCCGGCCTTTCTGACAAACGAGTGTTTGGCATGGCGGGGGTATTGGATACGGCCAGATACCGCGCATTTTTGGCCGAAGCACTTGATGTTTCACCAAAAGATATTCAGGCCGTATTGATGGGTGGTCACGGTGATACCATGGTTCCATTGCCCAGATACACTACCGTGAGCGGGATCCCTGTAACAGAATTGATACGAAAGGACAAACTGGACGCCATTCTCGAACGGACTAAAGTTGGAGGAGGTGAATTGGTAAACCTCATGGGAACCTCTGCCTGGTATGCACCAGGTGCGGCAGCGGCCCAGATGGCTGTCACCATTTTGAAAGATGAAAAACGCATTTTTCCATGTTGCGTTCGCCTTAATGGTCAATATAAATTGAAGGATATTTTTGTGGGCGCCCCTGTCAAACTGGGCAAAAAAGGCATTCAGGAAATAGTAAAACTTCGATTGAAAAAAGACGAACTGGCCTTGTTGCATAAATCTGCCGAGGCAGTAAAAGAAGTTGCTGAAGCACTTGATGCAATGAAGCTTATTTAAGTTGCAAGTTTGAACATGAGCCATCTCCACGGGTGGCTCATGTTGTCCACCTGAAACTTCAATCCAATAAAATGCCAGTAAATAATATTTGGGATGAAATGGTTCCCATCGAAAGCGGGGAAACACTGACTGAAATGGCTGAAATACAACCTGTTATGGTAGTTTTTTTGCGCTTTTTCGGGTGTTCGTTTTGTCGCGAAGCCATTGACGATATTGCGAAGCGCAAGAAAGTTATTGAGGCAAAAGGTATTCGGGTCGTATTCATTCATATGGCGCCGGATGCAGCAATGGCCGAAAAGTTTTTCAAAAAATACAAAATTTATCCCGTTGACCATATTTCGGACCCTGAAAAACGCTTTTATAAGGCTTTTGGCCTTGTCCGAGGCAAACCACAACAGATTTTTGGCCTCATGAACTGGATCCGTGGATTTCAGGCCAGTGTTCTGGAAGGGCATGGCAACGACCCGGATTTAGATAATTTGGCATTAGGCGATGGCTTTCAGATGCCGGGTGTTTTTGTGCTTCACAAAGGCGAGATCCTTCGCTCCTTCATCCATAATTATGCCCATGACCGCCCTGATTACGAGGAAATCTGTCAGATTTGATTGCGGTAGCCGATTTTATTTATTGCTGTCAGGGATTTTGGCATCGACCTTTTTCCCTGTCTTAACTAAGGCTCAAAATCTGGACACTATCCATTTCACAGAGACTTTGGCGCCTGTCACCATTCGTGATGCCCGATTAGAGCGGAATGGCTACGCCATTTGGACCGCAGATTCGCTTCCGGTTAATGGGGTGCTTTCTGCATCTGACCGACTTTTGTGGGAAAACACCCTCGATGTTCGCGCAAATGCTCCAGGTACATTAGCCACCCTTTCCATTCGCGGCGTAGGAGCAAGTCGCACTCCGGTATTCTGGAACGGATTAAACCTCCAAAGCCCAATGAATGGCGTAGTGGATGCCGCCTTAATGCCAATTTGGCCTGGCGATAAACTAGAAATTCAATATGGGGGCCAAAGTGCCGCGCAAAACAGGGGAGGGATGGCTGGCGCAATAATCATACAACAAGGGCTGACTCACAGTAAAAAGCCGTTTGTTGTCTCGCTTGGGGCAGCATTGGGTAGTTTTGGAAAGAGAGAATTTAATGGGGCGACATCAGTTTCCAGAAAAAGGATCAGCTCAAGCTTTAGAGTTGCGGGACAGCGGGCAGACAACGATTTTCCTTTTCAAAAACTAGGGCTGGATGGTAAGAGTTACCGTACAAAACAACCGAACAATTTTACAAAAAGAATTGATTTTCAGCAGTTTAATCGTTGGAGTGTCAATCATAAAAATATGCTGAAAACTGCACTCTGGATACAGCGTGCGTTTAGAGAATTACCCCCGGCTACGACCGAATCAACCCAGGAAACCTGGCAGAAAGACCGATCCAGCCGTGCCTTGGTAAGTTGGGAGCATGCCCCCGATAATCGTACTTTCTGGACAACACGCTTGGCCTGGATCGATGACTTCCTTGCTTTTCACCTTGCCAACGATACAGACACAAGCCGTTCGCGACAAGCATTCATTAGCACCGAACGATCCACTTCAATCGGGAAACATTGGGCCTGGCGTGTGGGCGGAACCTCACTTCGGCAATGGGCAAAAGTGGACGGATATTCGGACAGTACGCGCTGGTTTGGACAAACGCAACTAGCGGGCTACACGATGGCCGAATGGAAGAAAGACCAAGTGAGACTTTCGTTAGTGATCAGGCAAGAATGGGCCGAGGCGCAGGCAGCCCCCTTTACGGGTTCGGTGGCTGGACAATTTAGCCTGGGCAAGCTTGGCGAGACCAAGTTTCATTTTTCCCGGAATTTCAACCTGCCTACCTTGAACGATCGCTACTGGGACAAACTCGGCAATCCTAATCTTCGACCTGAAAAAGGATACTCTTCTGCGCTGGATTGGGCATTTCGCAAACCTGATTTTTCAATTGAACTTAATGGTTTTCAACTCATTTTAAATGACTGGATTCTTTGGCAACCCGATCATAACGGGCTGTTTCGACCCGATAATTTGAGGAAAGTATGGAGCAGGGGCATAGAAGCATTTGCGGAATTCAAAATGCCCATCAACAGCGAATCTGAGTGGAAGGCCGCCGTTTCTGGAAGGCTGCGTTTGTCCAAAACTACGAATATTGCGGCATATGACGGTTCACCAGTAGCAGCCGGGATGCAATTGCCGTACACCTCAAAGGCCTCGGGCAATTTGTCGGTTCAAGCCTCGCGGAGCATGTTTTCAGCAGCATTTCTGCAACAATTCACTGGTCAGCGATTAGACAATACTGGAAAGCAAATCGATGCGTTCACAACAGGTGTTTTACTGGTTTCCTGTGTATTGCTCAAAAAGCACTTAAATATAGATTTTCGATTGGAAAATTTATGGAACGCTCAATACGAAATAATTCGGTACCGACCCATGCCTGAAAGAAATTGGCGTTTAGGAATCAGTTATCAATGGTAAAGCGGGATTTAAAAAGGGCGAAGCCCTTTGGGATGCTTTTCAATGTATCCTAAAATGATCCGACCGGCATCAGGGTCAGGAAAAGAAGTCGACAAGCATTCAAGTAAATATTCTACAGACTGATCGCCATTTTCAGTGCTGACATAACCAAAGCCGAGATAACGGCCTTCTTGCACACCTACAACGGCTACTTCATTTTCATTACGGCCCTTATCCACAAAGAAAAAATTGCCGGAAAGCCGCCGGGAAATTTTTGCGATGGCGTTTTCTGCACGCTCGTTGTAATCCTCAGGTGGTTCTTCGCCGATACAGGCGCCCAAACATTTTTTGATCTTGTAATGAAAACAAGCTTCTTCCGAATTGTCCAAATGCGCGAGTCTGTGGCAAAGTTCATATTGATATACAAGGCTTTGCAAAGAATTTCTAGCATTTTCAATTTTGGGGTATTCTGCCAGGAGCGCCAGGTTTTTGGCGTTTTTAACCGTATTTTTACCAAAAGCAAGGCATCGGTATCCTTTCAAGTCCGTGTAAGTGAAAATAGCGGCTGCATATTGCCGGGTGCGTTGCGCCCGGTTTACGGGAGGCTGGAGGCGTTTAATTTCGGCGCTTTCATAGAGCAGCGCGATGAGTTCGCTGCCTGTCACTTCCCAACTTATATCGGCTACGCCAGCCCTTAGTTTTTCTCCCTTTGGACTATGGTCTGCAAAATGTTCGAAAAAACGCTTGCGGATATTCAGGCTTTTCCCAACATAGATGACATGACCGTTAGTGTCGTGAAAATAATAAATGCCACAGGCTTCGGGCACGGCATGAAGCCTGTCAAGCGTAATATTGGGGGGAAGCCTGGTTTCTTTTACGCCCAGGTTGACGAGCAATTTGATGTTCTTTTGGCCCTCTTGCTCCCCTAAGATCAATTCAAAAAGTCGGGTGGTGGCCAAAGTATCATCCAATGCCCGGTGGATTTTGTTGGCGTGAATTTGAAAATGTGCTTTTAGGTTGCTAAGGCTATAGCTGGGCAGGCCTGGAAATACTTTTCGGGAAAGCCTAACCGTACACAACTGGCGGCGTTGGAAATCGTATCCTAATCTGGCAAACTCTTCGCGCACGAAGGAATAGTCAAAATTCGCATTATGTGCCACAAATATTTTCCCTTCGGTCATTTGAACGATTTGTTTGGCCACTTCAAAAAATTTGGGAGCGTTTGCCACCATTTGGTCTGTGATACCTGTAATTTGAGTGATTTGCCTTGGGATGCTTCGTTCCGGATTTAAGAGCGTGGAGAATTTGTCCACGATCCGCTCGCCATCGTGTAGCACAATTGCAATTTCTGTGATGCGTTCGTAACGGGCTACGCCGCCGGTAGTTTCAACGTCAATTATGGCGTACATTTAGGCAGAGGCTAAGGGTGTTTTAACTACAGGTTATTATAAGGCCATCCAATGGCAGCCGCCACAAAAATGGACAAAATGCTAATAGCCATGACCTGAAAATATTTTTTGGGTACATTCGACCTTTCAATCGCTTCAGAAATGAGCGCAATAATCAATACAGCTGATACGATAGCCCCGATAATAATCGTTAGAAGTCCTGCGATATACTCGTCGAGCAACCATAGGCTGAGCCATGCGATTGTTTCTACTAAAAATATTTCCAACAAAGAAAATCGTATAATCATCTTTCAGTTTGTATCAAAATGAAAAAAAGCGTTCTCCTGTTCATAACCTGTTCGGTTTTTTTAACTCAAAGCGTAATTTCCCAAAATCAAAAAGAAGAAACTGGGCCACCCAACACCGAGGCCGAATTTGAACAGCAATATCAGGAAAGGATTCGAAAGGAAGTCCTAGATGGTGTTTATATCCCTAAAAATTTGGAGGATGTAATGCTTGAACTGGACAAACGAATTAGCATCGAAGCCAGACAGAAGTTTAAAGCGCTGCCAGAAGATAGCGTTTGCGCGGTAATGCATCATCGTCTTGGACAATGGATGATCTTAAATTGGGGGTTTTATGGTGGATCGAGGTTGTCAAATTACCTTCGAAGTGCTGGATTAACTTTTCCGGATGACATGGCAGATTTTTTGATCCTGGCCTATCATCGCCGCCAAAATGCCAAACCTATAGGCATCAAGGAACTAGCCACTGAATTCAAGGAACGTAGGAAGAAGGAATATCAGGAAGAGTTGAAAAAGGGGAAGGTGATCCACGAAGAAATAAGAAAGCGAAACTGAAAGGGTTGCCTTTTGGCCCCGAGTGGTCTGCCCTAAAAAAGCATGAGCCACTTCGGAACCCGAAATGACTCATGCTGAATACTGAGTGTGTTGTTTGTTCACAGCGGAATTGTGCCGCCTATACTATTGCGTAATCCAGAGATATCGTTCAATGGCTTTTTCGCCTCTTTTCCACCTTCTACTTTACTCAAGTCTGCCCTATTCAAAACATTCAGATCGGATTCCAAGGCATCTAGAGAATTGTTTTTTTTGTCCTGCCCGCCATTTGGGCGATCATCTTTCTTTTTAAAAGGAGAGAACATAGTAATGAAGACTTAAAGAGTAGGTGAATAATCGCCCAAAGGTATTTCATTTTTGCAAAATTCCAAGGGAACGGTGTTATTTTTAAAGGAACGGTTGCCGTTTATCTACTAGTGGGCGTTTTCATTTTTTATTCGGTAGGTGCTTTCCTTCCCCCAAAATTTATGCCTAATACCTCGATATGATAGATGTTGGCAAAAAATGTACACTTTTTTTTATAAACATTTAACAAGACAACCTGTTTGACAACCTTTGTGACGAATTAAGCAACCAACTATGGCAATCTACTCCATCCGGGATTTGGAGAAACTGACAGGTATCAAAGCCCACACCATTCGAATATGGGAACAACGCTACGGCCTTATCAGCCCTGCGCGCACGGAAACCAATATTCGTTACTATACTGATGAAAACCTTCGACTCCTCTTCAATATTGCCCTGCTTAACCGTAATGGCTATAAAATTAGCAAACTTGCAAAAATGTCCCCGGAGGCAATTGCGGCCAAGGGGGCGGCCATTGCTCATAACAACCCTAATTCTAATGCTCAAATCGATTCTTTGACCCTGGCAATGATCGACCTGCATGAGGATGCATTTGAAAGGATTTTGGCTGAATATACAACCAACAACGGATTTGAACGTGGGATGCTGGAGTTGGTTTATCCTTTTTTGGATAAGATTCGGCTCCTTTGGCTTACCAACAGTATAAGCCCTGCTCATGAAAAATTTGTGGGTCAAATCATACGCAGAAAATTGATGTGTGCAGTGGACAGGGCAATGCCGCGTGCCGAGTCTCCCGTTTTTTTGTTATACTCCTCTGAAAGTGAGACACAAGAACTGACCCTGCTTTTTATTCAATATCTGTTGCGCTCCAGGGGTATGCGCGTCACCTATCTTGGAGCAAATGTTGCGACGGAAGATGTCAAAAATGCATGCCATGCACTCAAGCCTGACTACGTATTCACCATCCTGCAAGAACCGCTTCCCAGGCAGCCTATTCAATCTTTTGTGGACAGTGTGGTTGAAGCCATTAATGGTTGTGAACTTCTGCTTACCGGACAACAATTTTTCGTGGCACCAGTAAAGCTTCCTTCTAATGTTACCATACTCGACGGCTTGCCAGGAACGTTGCAATTCCTTGATAACCTTAAGGTTAAAAGGTAAATCTATTATTCATGCAGTTATTTATCGCTAAAACCCTGGCTGGACTTGAACCTGTATTGGCCAATGAATTGCAAATTTTGGGCGCGTCGCAAATAAGACCGCTCAAACGTGCGGTGTCATTTAGCGGTGATAAAAACCTGCTTTACCGCGCTAATTATGAACTGCGCACGGCACTTCGCATTCTAGTCCCGGTCCATTCATTCACGGCTTCAGACGAACGCCAGTTGTATGAAGGTGTACGCGCAGTCAATTGGGCTGTTTATATGAATGTCGGAGATACCCTCGCAGTAGATGCGATTGCTCAAGGCGAGGTGTTTCGACACTCGCAATACCTTGGATTGTTGACCAAAGATGCGATTGTAGATCAATTCAGAGAGCGATACAATCGACGTCCCAATGTAAGCACTATCGGGCCCACCTTGCGCATCAACGTGCATGTGCATGGTACCCAGGTTGATATCTCACTGGATGCCAGCGGTGATTCGCTCCATCGGCGCAATTACCGGCGGGATGCAGTGGAAGCCCCGCTCAATGAGGTGCTTGCCGCAGGTATGGTGTTGCTTTCGGATTGGAATGGGCAAGGATCTTTCGTTGACCCGATGTGCGGCTCTGGCACGCTGCCGATTGAAGCAGCCATGCTTGCCACCAATACGCCGCCGCAGATTAAACGCGAATCGTTCGGCTTTTTTAAATGGCCTGATTTCGATCAAAAACTTTGGAAATCTGTCAAGACTGAGGCAGATAACAAGATACAAGCCTTTGAATTTCAAATAATTGCATCAGATAAAGACCCTCGCGCCCGCAATGCGACGGCGCTCAACCTGATGTCGGTCGGATTGGAATCTGCTGTTCGGATAGAAAAATCGACATTTGAAAAACTGGAAGTTCCTTTACACCCGGGTACATTGATTATGAACCCGCCCTACGATGAGCGACTAAAGATCGAAGACACCGTTGCTTTTTACAAAAACATCGGCGACGTCCTGAAAAAACGATGGCCGGGCTGGTCAGCCTGGATCATTTCTTCCAATCGAGATGCATTGAAGCACATCGGATTGCGCAGTGCTCAAAAGGTTCCCCTGATCAATGGTGCATTGGAATGCAGTTACCAAAAGTTTGAGATGTATTGATGATTAGAAAACAGGTTTGGTTCAATAAATTATACCATTTTTGTTGCCAAATATGAAAATGCGCTCTCTTGTGGTATGGCTCTGTCTTGGAGTTTTTGGTACGCTCGTGTTAATGGCACGTGTGTGGTATAAGGATCGCATCATCAACCTGGATATGGCATTCCAAACCTTCCTCATTCTCAAAAGTGGAAGTCTAGAGATTCAAAGTGGGCGCTTTGGCGCAGCTGCCACACAGGTATGGCCTTGGGCGGCACAAGCCTTGGGCTTGCCTTTGAAGGGCGTTTTGATGGCTTATTCCTTAGGCCATGCATTGTGGCCCGCTATCCTGGCTTTTTTCTGTTGGCGGATCGGGCAATGGCGCTGGTCGCTGGCCATTGGCATGGTGGCTACATTGATGACGACACACACATTTTACTGGCTTTCGGAAATGCCGGCGGGACTGGTTTTTTTGTGTGCCGTTTTTGCGTGGATGCATTCCAAAGGTTCGTTTGCGGTGTTTCGATGGTGGGAATGGCCGCTTTGGTTGGGTGCCTTGGTGACGGCTTTTTATTTTCATCCCCTGGTGTTGTATGCCCATGCTTTTCTCTGTGTGTTTTTTCTTCTGGAAAAGGACAAACCCCGCACCTGGGCCTGGATGCACCTCACTGCACTGGGTATTTTTGGGGCCTTGACCATCCTTAAATACAAGGTGTTGAAACTGGACTGGTATGATGCGGTGGCGATAAAACGCCAGGAGGCTTTTGGCAAATTATGGCCGCATTGGCTTGATATTGAGAGCAACCGGAAATTTTTGGAGTGGAGCACGAAGGATTATTGGCTGCTCTGGATAGTGATAGTGGCCTGCGTGGTGTTTTATGTTTCGAAGCGGTTCTGGCTGAAAGCCTCGTTCGTGGCCGCTTGGCCGCTGGCATTTGTAATAATGGTAAACGTCCCGTATTACGAAGCCGTGGGGCAGCAATTCTATATGGAAAATCTATACCTGCCGTTGGCAGTGTTTGCTTCAATTCCCTTGATTTTTGATGTCCTGAAGGAGAAAAATCAACCCGATCAACTCACTAAAAACGGGGTGACTATTCTGGGTATTTTATTCACAATCAATCTTTTGCGGATTGGTCAGGCTCATCAGACGTGGGCTGAAAAATTAAAATGGGAGCAAACGTTTTTAGAGGAGACGGCTAAGCGGTCTGAACGAAAAATCGTACTTTCAGAGAAGCAGGTGCCCATGCAAACGCTCAAAATGTCTTGGGGCAGTCCATATGAATTTTTGATGCTCTCCTCCCTGACACACCCTGATGGTGCCCGGTGCTTGATCATACACGACAGCCCGGAGCGATTTGACAGCCTTTTGACGCGGCCAAGGTTGTTTTTTGGGACGTTTAAAAATTATCCGTTTGAGGTTTTACCGAAGACATATTTTAATTTTCAGGACACAAGTGGATATATTCGATGGTATGCTACTCATTGATTAATTGCATTACCCCCTCCTTCATGTGCGCAGTATAGTTTGCCTCCAACTCGAGTACTTCATTGGTAATTTGTGGGGGCGCCTGTGAAGGGTCGCCGGAATTATTGGGCGGACTTGGTGCATATTGAATAAAAAGTTGGGCTTTTTGAGCGGTTTCATTATCCACAATCTGCTTTACCAGTTCAAATGCCAGGTCAATGGAGGAGGAAACGCCTCCACCGCTGAACCGTTTTTTATTATTGTCCAATAAAAAACGGGGATAACTATTCAAGTCAACCGTAATCCCATACTTATCCTTTAAGTATGAAAGGTTTTGCAGCTGGCTCCAATAAGTAGTCACCTGGCAATTGTTAAAACCACCAGCGGCAGCCATTATAAAAGCACCAGTACATACAGAGCCGGACCATGTTGATCTACAAGAGGTTTCCTGGATAAAATTCCTGTACCTCAAATCAAACATTGCCGGAATGGTCCCCTTATAATTGCCTCCAGGAATAAAAAGCACTTCAATTTCACCTTGGGGGACATCCTCGAAGGTGCCGGTTGGTAAAACCTTCATGTTTTCAGACGTGGTGACAGGGTCCATCGTAGGTGCCAGCCAGTGTATCACAAAACCAGGTACATTGTTGAAAACTTCAGTAGCTCCAACAAAATCAAGTAGCGTGACTTTTTCATAGAGTACAAATACCACGTGCTTGGTTGAACCTTTATCAACAGGAGAAAATTCAGGGTTGGGCATTTTAAAAATTTTAAGAATAAAATTAAGAACCTTGGACAGTACGTTTTTAATACTGGAACACCAATGTTTGGTTAGGCTTTTGTAGCGTATAATACGGTTCTGAATGTTATAGGTAAACGGGTGCTAAGGTAATCACTAATTTATTAGCTAAAATATTATTGTAACTAACTATAAAAAAAGGCGCCGAATTCTTGAAATTGGAATTCGCCGCCTTTTTAAGCGATATCATTGCTTTCAATCAATTGACAATCAAGTCATAAGGCATCCTAAACAAGATTCCGTTGTTTTGTTTTAAGCCCTTCATGGATTTGTACATTGGATAAAACTCGCCCAGTTCCTGACGCAAAGCCCATGCCCGCACGCTGTCATCGCGTTCCTTTTTATGCATTAATTGCTCGAGGAACTGTTCCAGGCCTGTCTTGGTCTGTGGATATTCAGTAGTTCGGTATTTTTCAAGATTTGCGAGTTTGGCGGCTGCTGCAAGTGCACGGTCGAGCCCACCGAGATCGTCCACCAAACCGATCTCCTTTGCCTTTGCTGCGGACCAAACACGGCCCTGGGCAATTTCGTGAATTTCTTCGGGCGAACGGCGACGGCCAGTAGCAACTTTGCCCAGAAAATCCTGATAGATCCAGTCAACCCGGTCTTGGATCAGTTTGCTTTCTTCCGGCGAGAAATCATACACCGTGCTACCGAATGCCGAGAATTTTTGGGTGCGGACCGTGTCGAATGTTATGCCGAGTTTGTTTCGCATCGTTTTCTCTAAAATTGGTATCATACCGAACACTCCAATGGATCCGGTGATGGTAGCAGGCTCAGCAAAAATGCTGTCTGCGTGACAAGCGATATAATAACCACCTGAGGCAGCCAAATCACCCATGCTGACCACTACAGGCTTGCCGGCTTGTTTGCACAGATCAAGTTCGCGCAAAATATTGTCACTGGCCAGCGAACTGCCTCCGGGGGAGTTGATGCGCAGCACTATGGCTTTAATATTTGCGTCCTTTCGGATTTTGCGCAACATTTTTACATACTTACCATCGAGAATGGTACCTGGCTCGCCTTCATTGCCATCGTGTATTTCACCTTCAGCATAAACAATCGCTATTTTGTCTTTGACAGAAAAATTGGTTTTTTTACCGCGTGCTTCAAAATACTCTTCAAGTGTCACGCGATTAAGTTTTTCTTTTTCAGAAAGACCAATGCGGCTTTTGATCATTGAAAACACCTCGTCCTCGTAGGCAAAGCGATCCACCAATCGGGTTTGCCGGGCTTTTTCTGCATCAAAACCGTCATATCGTTCGGCTATTTGGCGGAGCTCCGTTTCTGAAATATTGCGGCTTTTGGCCACATCTCTAATAAAAATATCATAAAGCGGGGTGATGTATTCGCGGATTTGCAGGCGGTTTTCGTCGCTCATTTTGTCTGCTCTGAAAGGTTCGGTGGCACTTTTGTATTTTCCACAATAGAAAATGCGCATTTGCACATCGAGTTTGTCTAGCATTCCTTTAAAGTAGGTTACAGTACTGGAGTATCCTCTGAAGTCCACAACACCTTGTGGGCTCATCATCACGCTATCTGCCACCGAAGCGAGGTAATAGGCGCCTTGTGTGTAATAATGGGCGTATGAGATGACAAATTTTCCAGACGATTTGAAATCGTTCAGTGCATTCCGCAATGTAGCGGCACTTGCTTTTCCGAGCATTACAATGGAAGCATTGAGGTAGATACCTTTAATGTCCGGGTCTTCTTTAGCACGTTGGATCGCAGCCACGATATCGGAAAGGCCTAATATGTCCTTTTGCTCGAAGTCAAATGGCTCCATGGGAAGATTATTCGTCCTCTCCGGGACAGGAT
Source organism: Saprospiraceae bacterium (assembly GCA_046160345.1). GTDB lineage: Bacteria > Bacteroidota > Bacteroidia > Chitinophagales > Saprospiraceae > M3007. The sequence continues at coordinate 10,858 of JBJXGO010000325.1, read as the reverse complement.
TTTTAAAGTCAAGTTCAAGGACTGTGTTAGCTTTAATTTTGACTTTTTCCTTCTCTGAGGCGCTGCCCGCCATACTAGCTGCCCAGCCAATGCCAATGAACAAAAGTAATCCCAGCGCGAGTGCTGTGCCAAGACAAGATGCGAAAATGAACTTAAAAAACTGATTCATATTGCTGTTTAATTGTGTATCTGGTTGTTTGGTATATGGTTGTTAGTGGATTTGAATCTTTTCAATTATTCTATTGATTCCGACTACAAAGACACAGAACTTTTGCAGCCATCAGATTAATATTAGATAAAAGGTGGTCAAATGGGGAGGAGAAGGCAAAGAAACGGGATAAAAGAAACTGGGTTCAAGCGGCTATGCTATTTGCGGGAGTCAAAACCTTATACAAGTATCCTTGTTCTGCCCAGACATTGAACTGAAGCGATATAAATTTAACACAAATGTCTAATACCCTGAACACTGTCAAGGGATACCTCAGCCCTGAGATTTTAAACGAAGCGTCGAAATACTACAACGAGAATGAAGTTGGAATTTCGAAAGCAATTCATAGCATGGTTCCAACTATACTGCTTGGAATCTTACAAAAATGTGGGGATTCACATTCAATTGATGATATTTTCACTAGGTTGCGCAGTTTTAGTCCTGCAATTCTGGACAATTTGGGCAACTTGCTCAGCAGCGATAATCCTATGTGTCAGGATAAGAAAGACCAGTCTGCAAAATTGGTCGATTCCCTACTTGGCGCCAAAGCCCCTGCGATCACCAACGCTATTGCGGCATTTTCCGGGGTAAAACCTGCTACTGTTTCTGGCCTTTTTGGACTCGTTGGCCCCCTTGTAATGGGGCTGCTCAGCAAAAAGATCAGCGACGAAGGTCTGAATCCGTCCACGCTTGTCCGAGATTTACTGGCTCAAAAAAACACCTTGCTTAGTTTACTTCCGTCTGGAGTTGGCTCGCTTATAGGAATAGCCAATGCAGACCAGGGGAATGGCACTCGGGACAATAATTTGATTGGGGGGAAAAGCTGGGTTTTGTTGCTTTTGCCCCTAATTGTCCTTGCGGGATTGCTGTATTATTGGCTGAAATGTTAGAGCGTGTTTCAATTTCAGTTACCGGCACACTCTTAGAAATTGCTCAACAATGCTACGGCCTTTTTAATCCGTTTTACATCGCCATCGGGACTGAAAACCTCAAAATAGAGGATATGGATACCAGGTCGTGCTTTTACGCCTTCCCCGGCGTCTGTATCGCCATCCCATCTAAGCATACCTTCTTTGCCGATCAGATTTTGGCGTACAAGGGTTTTGACAAGGTTGCCATCAGCATCAAAAATATTCAAACTTGCGGCATATCCCTCTTTTGGCAAATTGAAGAAAATTTCAAGAAAATCCTCACGGCCATCTTCATCTGCGGGTGAAAGGCGGGGAATGGGAATTGAAATTATTTCTTCATTATCAGGATTGGCCAAATTGCTCGATTGAGAATTGGGCAGGGTAGGTGTGCCGGGCGCGCCAGTAATAAGCGAAGAGGCAGACGTCCAATTTGATATGGATTGTGTGGGGCCATCCAGCTGAATCCGTTCAAGTGCAACGCCTTCTTTTTCTGTGCTTGAAAGCAGGGCATTGTGCATTTCACGTCTATAAAAAAATGAATCGAGTGTAACGGTTTGACCTCCTCCAGCCCAATAAAGTTTTATCAAATCGTGGTTATCGTCTAGCGATGGCAGGCTCTGGCAAAGCACTCGACCTGTGTAAATATTTTGATAGCGGGTTCTTATGTCGGAAGGGTCAGTGGTCAAAACATGATAAATACCTGGCAATAAAAGACGTTTTTGAACTATAGCATTGGTACCAGAAGTGTCTGCCAGAAAGAATTGTGACCAGTCAAAAACTTTTTGACTTCGGTTGTAAAACTCCAGGTATCGGGCACCGCCCGTAATTGGATTAAACAGGATCTCACTCAATATAATATCTTGATATTCAGGTGTTTCTGGCAGCCCTACATAGGCAGTGTCCGTGCTGAGAACAAGATTTCCACTGCAATCCGTCAAACTGTTGCCAGGCGTGATCAGGTAGATCGATGAAGGTTCCAATACATCCGTAAGTGTGATTCTGACCTTTGAACGGTCATCGGGAAGTTGTTGGGCGGAGGAGATGGCACGCGCCGGTGAAAATTTGTAATTGGCCGGATTTTGCGCACTCAATTTGTCCAAGCCTTTGCTAAAATGGAGTAAAATTGAACTCGCAGATTCCGGATAGGCATAATTGAGGCCTGGAATTGTCAAATCGGGGCTAATTGAATAGGATGCATTCTTGAAGCCCAGAGTGCCGCCAATATTGTCAGGGCAAGGCTGCCAGTTCTCCTGACCAAGACAGGGCAGTTCAGGGTTGATCCGTTCTCTGGTCACACCTTCATAATCAGCCGAAGACGCATTGCATCCTCCTCCATAAGATACCCGATCAATGATCCTACCTGAAGCGTCACTAAGGGTAAGCAAATCTCCATCATTGTTTAGAGCGGAACTACTTATTCCAATACCAATTACGTTGCTATTGGAAGCCACGGCTTGCAAGGCTACCACATTGGCATTTGCAGTGAGCACGGCATAAGCCCCGGGTTGCAGTACATAATTGGGTAGTGGCAGCGCACCGCTGGTTCCATCGGAGAAGCGGAAATTGGCCAGGTCGAAAACCTTGGTCGAGCGGTTGTATATTTCGACCCACTCAAGCTCTGGCAACCCTCGCGTTGGAGTAGGGTCAGCCATTATTTCGTTGATGAGGATATCAAATTCTTCTCCTGTTTCAACTTTAACAAATTGGAAATCAACAACCTGTAACGTGCTCGCATTGCCAAGCAAATCTTTTATGTTCGAAACTTGGAGGGTGTAATTACCCGTTGAGAGCGGATTTTGAAGATTAAGAACTACCGACCTATTATTAGGGGAAAGGATAGCCGAAATCGGCTGACCAATTCCATTGTTGATAAAATAATTGGCAGGGTTTTCGGCAGAAACCGCCTCCAAATCTTCATCAAATATGGCTGTTACCAGTTTAACACTATCGCCTTTTGCAGAGAGCAGCAAGGGCGCCTGCGTGTCAGGTACATCTGGACGAATGTTGATATTATCAAAGAAAAATTTGGTGGAATTGGATGTTGTATAAACGCATTGGATGCCAAAAAAAAGGTTTGTTCCTCCTGACCAGCCTGTTTCCGTTAAGTTGAATTGTGTCTCTAATGCATTACCAAGGGTAGCGGCTTCTACCGTCCACTCCCCTGATATTGTCCGTTTTACACGGATATGGAGATTGGGAGACGAGGCAGAAAGGCCTGGCTGGCCAATGGCCAATTGTGTTTTGACGGCTCCTTCCTGTCGGAAAAACCGGATAGCATCCATCGAGCCAGTTTCACCCATTTCAAGGTAATACCCATTGGCATCTGCAGGAATTGGTTGATCTGCTTGAAGATAAACCCTCAATAGGTTTTGGCTCGACGGATCAAAGGCCATGCGAACATCAAAATCCCAAATAGTACTGTCAGGCATGTTTCCGGCGACAAAAAGTGCTGATTGTCCCGCGCCAGTGGTGTTAAGCTGTAGCTCGCCAGTTGTACTGACTTTGAAATTGGAAACATCTCCCACCCAGCTCGGGTTTTGGTCAAAATTTCCGTCAGAAAAATCGTCGATAATTTGCGCCTGGATGTCCGAGGCTGAAATGAAAAGCAAAACGTAAATGGGGGAGAACAATATATGTTTCATGCGAATGGGCTGCAGTAGTTTTGTGCGTAAACTTACTTGGTATGGCGCATTTCGCTTGGAAATTTTTTCTTGTGATCTTCTTATTGTCTTTTTGCAAAAACAGTCAGGAATTTGACAACCACCTCATTGTCAATATTGAAAAGACCTCACTTCGGGAGGAACCCACCGAAAAAAGCCGGGAAATTGCCGTTCTTAAAAAAGGCCAATCACTTACAGACCTCGGCAAAGTGAGTCAAACAGAGTCCCAAATATTACTGGAGGGGCAATTGTCTCAGTCTCCCTGGGTCATGGTACAAACGAAACAAAAGCAAAATGGATGGGCACATGCCGGGGCTTTAAAGCCAAGTGAAAACAAGGACAACTGGATGATGCAGAAACGACTTGATTGTTATTTTGGGAAAAATCTCACTGCTCGACAGAATGTGTTGTTGCAAGAATTGGCCAACCCGGAATCAGATGTACAACATGGTCGATTATGGCGCGAATCAAAAGTTCTTCGAGATACGTTTATGTCTTTGATTTCTAGCAGGCCCAAAACGGAGATGCAATTGGATTTTGCCTGGCTTCAATATGTATTGCCTGGTTATATATTGCAAAAAGTTGGGGCAAACAACCAATTTTACATCTTTGCAAACATTGACTATTGGCATAAAAAGTCCCTGACAACCAACGGCTCACAGGACGACAACTTCTTTAAAACCTTGTTGACGGCCTTTCCTGTAGACAACGTGGAATCCTTTTACCCTGTCTGGGAATTTCAAATTTCAGAATCAAGTTCCGCAAGTCAACTGGGTTTGGGCCATCATGCCAACATGTTGAGTGTGATTGACGATGCCATTAAGTCAGAAACTGTATTTGCTCCTGAACTAGTGCAACTCAAGCACTTGATTTTAGAGGATATTTTTGATAAGAAACAGCGTTATTGGCAATCCAAGGATAGGATCTTGGCTGAACTGGAACACATTTTAAATGCTCCGCCTAACTGCCTTACTGCTAGAGAAATTGAAGCTTTGGGCATTCGAAAGCGTATGTTTGATGCCCCGGAGAAGAACGGGATTTTGCTTAACTTGCGGAGCGGGGAATAGTCGAAGCGCAAATGTCAAACAGTTGTGTCATGCTGGGCTGATCGAAATATCTGCGACTCCGGCACAACACAACTGTTTGTTGGACAATATGTTAGAAAAAAAGTGGACTATTGTTCCTACTGCTTTGATACGCTTATGGCACGGGTTTATTTGTTGTCAAGCAACTTTTCAAGTTTCAGCAAACGGGCCTCTAGTGATTCAGTTTTAGCACGTAAATCGGCATTTTCTTTTTTCAAATTATCCAATTCACTTTGCTGCTCTTGAATTGCTTTAACGGCCAATATCCCAAACCCTCCATAATTGATGGACAAATATCCTTTTTTGCCTTTTTGGTCCGTGCTTTGCGCAACCAATTCCGGAAATATCTCCTGCACATCCTGAGCCAGGAATCCAAGGGTATGCCTGGCGTTGGCCTTTTCTGCAACATACCGATAGGTGACAGGCTTTAATTGCATCATTTTGTCCAAAACCGAGGATGAAATTGCTTCAATATCAGTTTTCAAGCGACGGTCAGAGGGCAAGTAGAACCCGGCGGGGGTAAATGTTCCTGCAGGTACGCCTCCACCGAGCGTGCTGTTAAAGAGATTGAGGCTACCATCATTTGGGTTAGCTGAAAATTCCCAGAAATTGCCGTTTGCCTCATTTTCCAAAAGAATTCCACCTTCCTTTTGAAGCACGCGAAGGCTGGCATCAGTGCCGTTGACCTGGCCTATTCCAACATAACCGTTCACTCCATTGGCGATGATGGCATTTTTAAGATTCGGGGTTATTGCAATGCTCCCAATGTCTTGAGTCCCAATTGAAAGGAGTCCGGGAACCATGCGTGCAAAAGCTGCGGCACCTGCCATCGGTCCATTGGGCACAAAGGAGATACTTGGGGTGTTGCCTTGCAAGCGAAGAGATTCTCCGTTGCCAAAAATATGGACACGGGCGAATGGAGCTGCAATACCGATACCTACATTTCCTTTGTCAGTTATTATGGCAGGGCCCGTTTCAGAGCTGAAGAGTCCACCAGGGCCAGCGCTGGCTTGTCCAGAAAGAGCGGCAGTTGTACCTGCAGTTTGTACAAATTTTCCTGCTTCGTTGGCTGCATCGCCATTGACTACCTGAAGTTTTCCTGTGGTGTTGGTATTTGTGCCGATAAGCACGTTACCCGTATTTGAATTAAAAATATGGTTTGCTACATTGCCCCAGTCATCGCCGCCGGCTCCAAGCAGGGGAGCAAGGTCAACCGAGTTGCCATTAGTAATTTCAAGCAATGATCCATTTAGGGAGAGGTTCTGGAGTTCGTTGACATTACTCAAATCGCCGGTATTTGTGATTACGTTGCCAGCCAGGTTGATTCCGGCCCCAGCTGTGTAAGTTGGGCCAACAGGAAGGTTGACTGTGCCGCCACCATCAGAAAGCGTCAAATCATTGCCCATCAATGAAATCGTTTGGAGCTCGTTGGTATTGCTTAGGTCTCCAATATTCGCAATGGTAAAGTTTGGCGCAACCCCCGTGATATCAATACCTGCGCCTTCTGCGTAATTGTTGGCCGCAGGAAGCATAACAGTGCCCCCTCCGTTGGAAAGCGTCAAATCATTGCCCATCAAGGAAATCGTTTGGAGTTCGTTGGTATTGCTCAAATCGCCGTCGTTGTTGATAACATAATTGGGAGAAACGCCGGTGATTATAATGCCGGTCCCCTGAGAATAAGTATCGCCCGTACCGCCGCTCAAGTCTGCAGCGGGAAGCCATTGCGCGCCACTCCACTTCAATACTTCGCCTGCTGCTGCACCTTGTGGGGCAAGGTTCAGCGGGGTGGCCATGGTGCCATTGCCGTTCAGGGCGTTTCCAACTTGTGCGGTTTGGGTGCCCCAGTTGTCGCCAGGTGCTGCAGGCAGCGTAGCCGGAACCCAGGCCATTCCATTCCATTGCATCACTTGATTGGGTGTTGCGCCTTGTTGGGCAAGGTTGAGCGGAGTGGCAGCAGTTCCGTTTCCAGTAAGCGTTGGACCTACTGTAATAGTGCCTGGGACCCAGCCCGCACCGTTCCAACGAAGTACTTGACCGTTGACTGCGCCCTGTGGAGCAATGCCTAACAGGTTTCCTGCGGTGCCATTTCCGGATAACGTTCCGTTTGTTTGTACAGTTTGAGTACCCCAGTTGTCTCCAACACCGCCTGGCAGGGTAGCAGGAGCCCAAGCCATTCCATTGTATTGAAGGACTTGGCCGTTAGCAGCACCCATATTGTTAAGTTTTGCTGCGGTAACTGCGCCATTAATCAGATTGTTGGTTCCGATAGAATTCACCGCCATATCTGCATTTACAACGATATTGGGTTTGAGCTGGAGGTTTGAAGCGGTGCCGGTTACATCGCCATTGAACATCGTGGTGTTGGTCAGATCGTCGGAGGCATCAATATCACCAGCATTAATAACTATGAAATTGTTGCCGGAAGGCGTCACGTCAATACCTGCGCCTGGGAGCACGTTAAAATTGCCCGTAGCATCGGCAGCGGGCGCCCAGGTTGTGCCATTCCATTTGAGTACTTGCCCGTTTGCTGCACTCATATCATCAATTTTCGCCCCTGTCACGGCTTCGTTTGCCAGGTCATTTGTGCTTACCGTTCCGTCAACTATTTTAATGGAGGTTACGCTGTTATCGGCGAGCTTGGCCGTATTTACTGCACCATCTGCGATTTTAGCAGTAGTAACAGCGTTGGCTGCAATATCAATTGTATTCACACCACCATCTGCAATTTCGGTAGTTCCAACAGCGTCGTCAGCTATCTCTACGCTTGTTACCACATTCGCTTTTAATTGTAAATTGCTGAATGGGCCGCTCACATCCCCATTGGCTTGGGTGGCAGTTGTGATATCGTCGCCTCCATTGGTGTCGCCCGTATTGGTGATAGTGAAATTCGGAGCAGTTCCAGTAATGCTGATTCCCGCCCCAGCTGCCAGAGCAACGTTCCCATCCTCGTCAGCGGCAGGCGCCCAGGTGGTGCCGTTCCATTTGAGCACTTGCCCATTGGCTGCACCCATATTTGCTAGTTTTGGCGCAGTTACTGCAGCATTGTTCAATTCATTGGAGGTAACCACATTCGCCTTGAGTTGAAGGTTGTTGTAAGTTCCGCTAACATCCCCATCAAATGCGGTGGAGAGATTTACATCGTCGTTTCCGTTCGGATCTCCGGTATTGTTAATGGTAAAATTGTTAAATCCATTGGTCACCACATTGATGCCTGTGCCGCTGTTGATCCCTACAGAACCGGGTTGAACTATTACTTTTTCAATGTGGGTAATTCTGCCCTGAGCATCAACGGTTACCACCGGGATTTCGGTAGCGCTGCCATGGGTGCCGGCTTGCACCCCTGTATTGGTCAATCCGATGGTGCCGGTGCTTGTGATCGGCCCGCCTTGCAAACCTGTTCCGGTATTTATTTGGGTAACGGTACCACCGCCGCCGGAGCCTTGAAGATCGTCAGAGGGTACCCAGGAGGTGCCATTCCATTTCAGAATTTGCCCGGATTGTGCACCCTGCTGTGCCAGGCCTATGGGGTTGTTTGCCAGGCCGTTGCCTGTTACTCCATTGTTGGTAAATGCGGTTTGGGCTCCCCAGTTGTCATTTCCACCGCCACCGCCTCCGTTTTGGGCATAAAGGGCGTATGGCACACTAAGAAGTTCTGAGTTTCCGATTTCGTCAAAAACATTGGGCGAGGATTCCAGCAAAACTGTTAGAAATTTGGAGCCACCGCCCCAGTTAATGCTGGCAAAACTGTTTACTTGTGGCTGGCCTCGTCCAATCACCAGATTGACAAGGCCAAACTCGTTGGTGGAGCCAACATGTTTTTCCTGATAATCAACTGGCCCGGTAGGGCTGCCATTCCGAATGGAAAAGAGCAGGGTTACCGTTTGATTAATGATTGGATCGCCTGTTTGGTCATTGCGCACTATGCACTGATAGTTAACGCCTTGTGGGGCATTTTGGGCAAAAACAGAAGCAACTATCGCAAGTGAAAATACAATCGAGAAGAGAAAACGTTGTTTCATAATATAAAAATCGGTTTGGAAAGAAAAGCAGTTAAAGATCTTAACATAGTACCCGGGGATGCGAAAAACATTTTCGCTCCAATCCTTGAGCATGTTCAAGATCTTATAGGCGCACAAAACGCAAAGTGGAAGTACCCTGAGAGGATGGGTCCTTAAGTATTAGAAAATAGACGCCTGGAGGCCAGGAGGAAGCATCAATAAAAGAGCCCTCAGGTACAGAAAGTACATGGTTCTCAAACAAGGGTCGGCCAAGCATATCGAAAACCGAGCCAAGAAGGGGGCCTTTTTTGTCGGGCGAGTAACGCAGTGTTAGTAACCCATCAGTTGGGTTAGGGAAAAGGGCCATTCCCCAATCAGCGAGATTGGATGTCCCTACAAATTCCTGGCCACATGGGTCAGGTTGATGAAATCCTTGCGTGAATGCGAAACCGGCTCCCTGCAGGGTTTGAACAAAAGTTTCGCCAATGGTCCAGGCAAGATAACGGTTGCCCTGTTGGCCCTGGCCGCCAGATGTGGCCACTACCTCCATGCAAGCATCATATTGCTGGCCTGCGCAAGAAAAACTAAACAAGAAAAAAAGTGAAAAAGGTAACAAAAATCGGTTCATAAAAATCAGTTTTGGCGATTAAACGTGGCTTGAAAGTTTATTCTCTTGAATTAATACCACAAAATAAAACAAGCTGCAAAAATCTAGCCAAAAAAGATGAAAACCAACTTGTTTCTGATATCCCGGATAAAGTCTGCCTAAGCCTGATACTTTTGTGTTGTTAATTGCCGCCAATGAATTAATTGAAAAAAGAGGCCCGAACTGTGGTGCATACAATCAAATTGAGATAAATTATGATCCGTTCAAAAAGCATAGCAATAGTCTTTCTTCTTTTCTGGGTTTTACCGCCGCTTTGGGCACAATCCAGACAAGCACAAAAGGTTCTGGATGTTGAATTCAGGCGTTTTGAGGCTATGACCAAGGCGGACACCGCCATGCTTCGGGACATGTTGTCAGAAGATCTGGTTTATGTCCATTCTAACGCCTTAAAAGAAAGCAAAGCAGAGCATATTGCCCACATTTCTATGGGCAAATTGGTTTATAAAAAAATTGACCGCCAGGAAGCCAAATTGCGCTTCTACGGCAAGACTGCACTTGTAAACGGGATTGTAAACGTACAGGGCATTTTAAATGGAAATGCCTTTGAAATTCGGCTTTTGTACTCTGCGGTTTATCGCAAAAAAGGCAAACGTTGGCTTTTGGTCAATTGGCAAAGTACAAAAGCGATTGGATAACACATAAACAGCCAACATCTGCTTTGACCGGGTGTTGTTTCGTTGCGTCTTCAAATGTTAGGTCACTGATTCAAATACATCATTTTTACCTCATAAGCTCCAGTAGTCACCACCTTTACGCCTTCTTCAATTCCTTTCAAGATTAAAGTCCTGGTCCCATCGTCTTCACCGGTTTGCACATAACTTAACTCAAATAGTTCTGGGCCATACTTGAGAAATACCGCTGTTTTGCCATTGATTTCGGTAAGTGCCGAATTTGGAACAGAAATTTGACGGCTGGCCTGTTGAGTAAGTGATTTCAAGGTTACGAATTCCCCGATTTTGAAATCGCCATGAGGGTTGTCCATTTCAAAAAGCACCCGTTGGCTTTGGTTTCCGGGATTGATCGTTTGTGCTTGTGAAATCAACCGCAGCTCTGCGCTTTTGTGGTGGTCAGTACTGCAAGTTACCAAAAATTTGTTCCCCGCTTGAATAGCAGGTACATCGCGGTCATAAACCTGTGCTTCTACATATACTTTGCTCAGGTTTATTACGGTAAAAACAGTCTGCCCGGCTAACACTTCTGCACCCGGCGTAAGCGTAAAGGCTCCAATCACTCCGCCTATTGGAGCAACCAGTGTGAGGGTTCTGATATTGGCGCTTGAATTTGCGCCAACAACCTTGTTTTCAAGGATTTGAAGCTCTGCCTGGGCTT
>JBJXGO010000324.1:0-11295 GCA_046160345.1 Saprospiraceae bacterium | reverse complement strand
TCGATTTTTCCAAACGAAGCAACAGTTGAAGGTCCCGTTCCACATAACTTTGGAAAATTTCAGCCAACACGCTGCGCTTTTCTCGAGTGTCCGAGGCAGTCAGCACCCTTGGATACCCGCCGTACTGTAAGTATTCGATCAAAAAACGTTCTTCTGCAAAAGTGTCGGTTCTGATCTGTGCAACTGATTGTGGGAGCTTGGCAGCAAGGCGATAGGCTAAGCATTCACCAACTGAAACTGGGTAAAGCAAAAAATTGCGCTTACGCCCAGCGAGCGATTCTGCAATTTTCTCTTTCAATTCCAGACTTCCTGAACCAGTAGCTATCCATTTGTGCGGCAACCGACGGTCATAGATGCCCTTCAAAAACAAGCCAGCGTTTTCAATCCGCTGCACCTCGTCAATAAAAACATAGGCGCGCTTACCTGCACTTAAAGCATTTATTCGTTCGACAAAACGCTGTTGTGAAGTGAAATGCTGCGCATCGGTATCAATATCCAGATTGAAAAAAAGGCAAGTTGCACCATCCCGCATAAGTTGATCTGCAATAGACCGCAATAGCGTCGTTTTACCTGCCTGACGGGGGCCAACGAGCAAGGTAATTTCCTCCTTATCCAAATGTTCTGTCAATTCGGATTGTATAAACCGTGGAATTTCCATGCACTTTTATTTTGGAAACAAAGGTATGGTTATTTTTTAACCCGGTCAAAATATAAATTGACTTATGGTTTCACTTGATTGTATTCGTCTGTTATTCCCCCTTGTTCCCGTGGCGGTGTCACCTGTTTAGTCACGGCAAAGTGGATTTGAAGATGTCAGCCTTCCTAATAGTTTGGTTTTAAAGCGATCAAAACATATCAAACAATACAAAACCACTTTCAAACAGCTTATGACCTATAGGTATTTATACCTGTTTTGACGTTTTTTTGGAAAAAAAACACCCCGTTATTTTTTTTTCCAAAAAAGTTTCAGTCATATTTGCCTTACAAATCATGAATAAAACACAGGGAAAAGCAATCTTTTGCTCTTCTTATCCTCAAAAGGCCGATTTTTATTTCGTGTGTCCCGGTATCTCAGTCGGCAAATGGCCGCAGCTGATCAAAAGTATCACCAGGATCTGATAAGCAAGGTGATATAGCCGTTTTTTTGAAAACCCTTAGTTGAAGATTACCCACTCGTTGGGAACTCATCATTACTTTTTTTAACGATTTAAAATCAACACCTATGCCTAGTCTGAAAAAATTGAATTTGCTGTTGCTTTTATGTTTCACCGTATTTACGGTCTCGATGCTAGCAGCTCAATCCCCAAAACTCCGGAAAAACATTGAAGATCTGACACCTACGGAATTAGAAACATATAAAAACGCCATTAAAACGATGAAAGCAAAGGCTTGGCCTGATCCGGGCAGCTATCAATACTGGGCAAACGTCCACGATAGCCAAAATCCCGCAGGAGGCTGTTTGCATGAGAATTCTCTTTTTCTCCCTTGGCACAGGTCCTATTTCTATTGGTTTGAAAAAGAACTGCAAAAGATCGAGCCTAGCATAACCATTCCTTATTGGGATTTTACGGTTGCTCCAAGTAAAAGTGACGGAGGCATGAAATTCCCTAAGGCCTTTGAGGACCCGAACTCCCCGCTGTTTCCTAGTAAAAAAATTTACAATGGTTATGCGGTACGACCCATTGCTACATCTCCTGTACCGCCGCTTTTTAACCCAAGCGATGTACAAGAAACCCTTCATCCAACTTTTGAGAAATTCTGGCATGATTTTGAAAATAATATCCATAACTTGATGCATCCTTGGATTGGCAATCCATTGTTCAATCCCCAAACCGCAGCAGAAGACCCCCTGTTTTGGTCCTTTCACGCTTATATCGACCTTGTTTGGGACAAATGGCAAAAGGGCCACAATTACGAATATGCATGCCAATCAAGTGATCCAACGCAAAATTGCGATCTCAACGCTTACCTGTTCTCTGATCAGGGAAGCTTTCATACCGAAGATCAGGTAAAGGGCTTTGTTAATATCGAACAACAACTCGGCTATACGTATAACAATAGTAGTGTACCGAAATCAAGATCAATGGCGCTTGCCAGGGTATCGGGAAATGAGCCTGTTGTCAATAAGATGGCTTCATTTGCCAAAAGCGCAGTAGTGCACCCAAAGGAACAAACCTTTAAAGTAGCGCAAAAAAAGGTGCAAGCCACCCATGTGTACGCTTTGAATACCCCTGACCGAGGATTCTGGAAAGCCCGGCTGAATATTAAAGGACTTACCCAGCTGGGATCGCATTCGGTCAAAGGAACTGTTTTTGTGCACCCTCTAAACGAAATAAACCCAAAGTACCTGATAAAAAACGGACCAGCGAGCACCTTTGGCATCTGGAAAGGCCACTCGCAAATGGGCGGTCACGATGATCATTCCGGCCAGTCCGGCCACGCGCTTAAAATTGTTGATCGCGCTTTGGATATTTCAGAATCCCTGCATGAGGCAATGCACAAGTATCCAGGGAAAGCCTTGGCTGTATCTATCATTCTTGAAGCTATCCCTCATTTTGACGGAGATGTTATTCCTTCCGGAGATGCTATCAAATTCAAAGATGTCAATATTGAATATGATGTGAAATAAGGCTTGCTGCACGAAGTGTCTGCAAGCATACTACTGAACATTTTTGTTTTACCCCGAGACCTATAAGGTTTTTGGAAACCTTATAGGTCTCGATTTCAGAAAATGCCCAGTAGTGTGGTCTGCAAGTTGTAAAGAATACTAAAAGCATAATCATGGAAAATAATTTGACTTATTATCAGGATATCAAGCCCATGTTCGGTCAGTGGGAGGTAATTCAAATGAGGTTTTATAACAAAATTGACCTTTGGGATTACAATTACTTTAAAAGGACTTTTAATAATGGGACCGACGTTTTAAATAATGCAGAATTGGTCTACAATTCATTTTTGCCTTATGATAAAAGGGATCAGAAATATCAACCTTTTCTGACATTCCCTGACACTATGCCGCGTATTACCGGCCCCTGGCCGGATGAATGGATTCAAAAGTTTAAAACGTGGATTGATCAAGGTTGTGAAGAAGGTACGCCCCTGGTTATTCCCACCGCGGATTCCGAGACGCCTGACTTTATAGCATTGTCCAAAATACTCACAGGTTATGATGGTACAGCGCCTGATGAATTCGGTGACCCTCAACATCTTGCCCCTATGTTCACGTATTTGGGACCCATTTATCAAGACAGGATCAAGAAGGAGTCAAAACATAAGGGCCAGTGGGATTCTTTGATGACAACCTGGACAGAGATAAAGCAACTCCCGATAGGACAGCAAAATGCCGCAGTAGCCACAAGGATCATGGCCACAGATGGCCCTCTCTTTTCCTTAGCGAAGGATATCATTACCATCTGGTATCTCAGCTCCGTAAATGGCACTCTTGGAACTCCTGAATACAATCAATACCAATATGGTTTGGTTTGGCAGGCCATCTGGGCTCACCCCACAGGATATGCTGATAGTGTAAGGGTGGCCGATTTTTACTGGCAAGATGCACCCAAACTAGGTCGCTCGAAAGACCTCCTCTTTACAGGACAAAACATACCCACCTTTTTTCCTACTTAACAACAGCTAACATGAATAATTTAGCATACGATGTAGTCATCATAGGATCAGGGATCACAGGCGCCCTTATTGCCTGGAGCTTAGGCCAGAAAGGGAAAAAAGTGCTTATCCTGGAAGCAGGAAGCGAAGACGGCTTGCTTCAAAACAATATTGACCGGTATTATGCTGCCCAAATCAAAATACCGGGATCGCCTTTTCTCAACGAACATTATGCGCCACGGCAAAATACGCCCGGTATCGGTATTGATGGAAATACTCCTGTGAACTGGAAGGATAAGGACGAGAATTATTGGGAGCAAACAGGAGACTCGGCTTTTGACAGCACTTATGAAAGGACGATGGGGGGCACCACCCGCCATTGGCTTGGAACTTGCCTGCGCTTTTTGCCCAACGACTTCAATTTGGCAAAAAAATATAACGTAAACGGCGCCCTGGATTGGCCGCTCCAGTACAAGGATCTGGAACCCTATTACACTAATGTTGAAAAATACATTGGCGTGGCTGGAGACGTTACCTGGGACAATTCTCACGGCGCAAAACATAGCGAGCTTTCTTACCCTATGGTTCCCGTACCATTGAGTTATAGCGACCTACAAGTGCAAAATAGTCTGCAGGTTAATAATGTGCAAAGTCAGCTGAATACAAAAGTGCAAAGTCTGCTGAATGGAAAAACCCTCGCTCCCGTGGAGTTGGAAGTGGTTTCTACCCCTCAGGCCAGGGTCACTAATACACCAGACGATCCTACAGGAAAGCTTGGCTATGACAAACGCCCGCCCTGCATGGGAAATTCAAGTTGTGTCCCTATATGCCCTATCAAAGCCAAATATGATGCTACCGTACATATCAATAAAGCTATTGCTCCCTTGCTTGACAAGGAGACAATAAAAGGAAGAGTGCCTGCAGTACTCCAGACCCGCTCTGTTGCATACCAGGTTGTGGTTGACCCTAAGTCTGACCTGGTTACAGGGATAAAATACCGAAGATGGGAAGAAGGAAAAGATGGTTATACCGAAGGCGTTGCAACTGCAGCGATCTATGTTATAGCGGCAAATGCTATAGAAAACGCAAAGATTCTCCTCAACTCCCCCTGGAAGAAAAATATAACCGTAGCCAATCAAAGTGACCAGGTTGGCCGGAATCTGATGGACCATATTTGCCTGATTCGTTGGGGATTGATGCCGGACCCTGTTTACGGGTACAGAGGCCCTCTTTCCACCGCCGGGATTCCCGCATTCCGGGACAATTCCAGTTTGCGACCCGATTATGCTGCCTTCAGGATCGAGATAGGAAATGACGGCTGGTTGTGGCCTGCTTCAGCCCCTTTCAGTACGGTCAATGACCTGGTCAATGGGGTAAAAGATAATACAACTGGCAAATGGACTCAAGAACCCCTTTTCGGTATGGCCCTGAAGCAAAAACTTCATGATTTAGGTACCCGGCAAATACGTTTTGCCTTTGAATTAGAATCTATTGGAGTGCCTGATAGCAGGGTAACGCTTTCTGATCAGAAGGATCCTTTGGGAATCCCTCGCCCAAAAGTCAATTATGTAATAAGCGATTACACCAAAGAAGGGTTTGCCCTTGCAGACAAAATCGGGAAAGAGATGATGGATGCTATGAAGATTGAGGATTTTACGTCTGTAGATGAAACCGCGCCTGGCTTTTTTAAATATAAACCTAAGGGTGAAACAGAAGAAAAGAAATTCCAATATCAGGGTGCCGGACATGTGATCGGTACACACAGAATGGGAACCGACCCGGGATCTTCCGTGGTTGACCCAAACCAGAGGAGTCACGACCATTCTAATCTATACATCGTTGGTTGTGGAAGTTTTCCCACGGCAGGAACGGCCAATCCCACCCTAACGGCTGCGGCACTGTCCCTGAAAACAGTAGATGCAATACTTGCTCAGCTTTCAGGAACGGGTGTGGTTAGCGCAAAACCCAAATTGAAAATAAATAAACCCAAAAAAAAGGCCCCATAAGCTAAGAGCGTGTTTAAATTTGCCGCCTTGATGCACCGCAGAAAACGCTTCAAAATATAGTGCGCTACGACTACATCATCATTGGCAGCGGCTTCGGAGCTTCGGTCAGTGCCCTCCGGCTTTCTGAAAAAGGCTATAACGTACTTGTTGTTGAAAAAGGGAAATGGTACCGCAGGGAAGACTTTCCCAAAACGAACTGGAATCTCCCCAAATGGCTCTGGCTGCCCTCCTTGCGTTGGTACGGGATCATGAAGATCACCATTTTCCAGCATGTGGGCATCGTGTCGGGCACCGGGGTGGGCGGCGGTTCGCTGGTGTATGCCAATACCTTGCCGATACCCAAACCTGCCTTTTTCAACTCCGGCAGCTGGGCCAAACTAGCTGATTGGCAAAAAGAACTTCAGCCCTATTATGAGCGTGCGCTTCAAATGCTGGGCGCAGCTCAAAACCCGCGTTTTTTTGACGGGGAACACGCATTTGAACAACTCGCCGAAGACATTGGACAAAAAGAACACTTGAACCCAACCAACGTTGCGGTGTATTTCGGTGAACCCGGCAAATCCCATCCCGATCCGTATTTCGAGGGAAAAGGGCCCGAACGCAGCGGCTGTACATTTTGCGGCGCCTGCATGACGGGCTGTCGGCATAATGCCAAAAACACGCTGGACAAAAACTACTTGTATCTGGCCCAGCAACACGGGGCTGAAATCCTCGCCGAACAGGAGGTAACAAACGTTCGGCCCATAGGAAAACCGGACGGCTCAGAGGGCTATTCTGTTAAAATTCAGGATTCAACGCGGTTTTTTAAAAAGAAAAAGATCCTGCAAACCAGGGGAATCGTTTTTTCCGGAGGAGTATTGGGCACTGTAGCCCTTTTGCTTAAATTAAAAAAAACATCCCTGCCGAATCTGTCCGACATGGTTGGTAAGGAAGTGCGCACCAACAACGAAAGCCTGATCGCCATTACCCAATTAGACAACTCTTCCGACCAGTCACAAGGCATCGCCATTGGCGCCATCCTGCACACGGACGAACACAGTCATCTGGAGCTGGTTCGATACGGCGCCGGTTCAGGGGCCTGGAGGCTCACTTTTTTGCCATTTGTGGAAGGACCCAACGCGCTTGTCCGTTTCCTGAAAATAATTTGGGAATTACTCAGTCATCCACTTCAGTACTGGCAATATTTTCGGGTAAAAGACTGGGCCAAAAGTTCGGCTATTATGCTGTTTATGCAAACGCTGGACAGTACGGTGACCTTCACTCGTACCTGGTGGGGCGGCATGAGAACGGCGGTCGTGGGCAAAGAAAATCCGACCGCTTTTATTCCGCGCGCCATTGAATTGACCCGAAAATTTGAAGCGATCTTAAAAGGAAAAGCCGTGGCTTTTGGCCTGACGCCTTTGCTGGGCATTCCAGGCACGGCCCATATTCTCGGCGGGGCCGTGATGGGCGACACGCCTGAAAACGGGGTGATTGACCAAAACAACCGTGTTTTCGGTTATGAGAACATGATGGTCTGCGACGGGTCAATGATCTCTGCCAATCCGGGGGTGAATCCGGCATTGTCCATTACGGCGATCAGTGAACGGGCAATGGATCAGGTTCCAATTAAACCATTGTTTACATGAATAAAACATATAAAATACATATAAATTACCTTAAACAAGGTAACTGCCTGACTATGAGAACTAAATAATTAGATAGCGTTATGTTAATGATCTCTTTACATCCATAGGGAATGGCTTGCTCTAGGTTTGCTGGCTGAATGAACATTTTTTCAATTCACTAGCATTCCAATCAATGAACAAATTTTTATTACCATTACTGCTGTGCTTAATTGCCTTTTCGGCAGTTGCACAGCAAACTATTACGGTGCAGATCAGTTCCCCGTCGGATGATTTGGAGGAATGGGTCGCAGGGCCAAACCAGACCAAAGTGGTAGGTCAGTTGGATGACGCGAGTTCCGATCTTGAATTGGGCACGGAAGCTGCCAACAACAAGGACCCTCAAGTAGTAGGTATGCGCTTTACAGGGCTCTCCATACCTAAAGGCGCTTTGATCACCAAAGCGTACATACAGTTTCAGGTAGATGCTACCAATAAGAACACCGACCCCTGTAACCTCTGGATTACTGCAGAGGATGCTGACAATCCGGCAACGTTTGATTTGACTCCATTTAATATTACGTCTCGCGCAAAACTTACGGATACTGTTCTTTGGACGATCCCGGCAGGCAGCTGGAATATGGTAGGACAAAACGGTGCTGATCAGCGCTCTGCCGATATTTCAGTATTGGTACAACAGTTGGTAAACCGTTCCGGCTGGAATT
The DNA here is from genome assembly GCA_046160345.1 of Saprospiraceae bacterium. GTDB lineage: Bacteria > Bacteroidota > Bacteroidia > Chitinophagales > Saprospiraceae > M3007. The sequence goes on along the minus strand of JBJXGO010000324.1, from coordinate 3,354 downwards.
TGGGCAACGCAATGTCGTTTGTTATTGGCGGTACGGGCACTCGTGAGGCAGAATCCTTTGATGGACTGCCAGCTGGCGCCCCAAAATTGATTGTGGAATTTATCACGGCGCAGACTTTCACTACACAGGTGGCATCACCGGATGATGATCAGGAAGAATGGATCCCAGGCGCTAACCAGACAAAAGTGGTAGGCCAATTGGATGCAGGCAGTTCAGACCTCGAGCTGGGTACTGAAGCGGCAAACAACAAGGACCCGCAAATTGTAGGAATACGGTTTACTAACATAACTATTCCAAAAGGTTCGATAATCAATTCTGCCAAGATTCAATTCCAGGTAGATGCGACCAATAAAAACACCGACCCTTGCAATATCTGGATCAAATCACAATTGTCTGCCAATCCTGTGACCTTTGATCCAAACCAGATGTTCAACATTACTTCCCGTCCGTTTTCTACGGATTCTGTAAAATGGGACGTGACTCCAGGTAGTTGGAACACCGTAGGTCAGAATGGCGCAGACCAGACTACTCCAGACATTGCATCGCTTGTGCAGGCATTGGTAAACCGCCCGGACTGGAATTCCGGAAATGCTATGGCGTTTTTCCTGGGTGGCAATGGTACACGCGAAGCAGAGTCATTTGACGGTTTGCCTGCAGGCGCACCGAAATTAGTTATTGATTTCATTCCGAAAACTACCGTTTCGTATCAGGTCAGTGCTGCTGAAGACGACCTGGAAGAATGGATCGCAGGCCCAGGCCAAACCAAAGTAGTTGGCCAAATGGATGCAGGTAGTTCTGACCTTGAGCTAGGTACGGAAGCGGCCAATAATGTAGACCCACAGGTTGTAGGTGTTCGTTTTGCAGGTATTAACATCCCGCAAAACGCTGTTATTCAAAAAGCATACTTGCAGTTTCAGGTAGACAACACAAACAAAAATACGGATCCTAGTGCCGTTTGGATCAAGGCAGAGAACGGTGACAACCCTGTATCTTATGCGACTACTCCTTTCAACATTACTTCACGTTCATACAACCAGGATTCTGTAAACTGGGCTATCCCAGCAGGAAGCTGGAATGCAATTGGACAAAACGGCGCGGATCAAGCTTCTTCGGATATAAAAGCTTTGGTTCAGGCACTTGTGAATCGTCCAGGCTGGACATCTGGAAATGCCATGGCCTTTACGCTTCAGGGCCAGGGCTTGCGCGAGGCAGAGTCTTTTGATGGTTTGCCTGCAGGTGCACCAAAACTGATCATCGAATATATAGGTGGCGGTAGCAATCCGCCCGTGGTAGGAAATACAACGACTCCTTATCCGGTAAATAGAAAGGCCAGCTGGTCTTATCTCGACAAAGGTGTAGTTCCAGCGGCAAACTGGACCAGCCTGATTTACAACGATACTACCTGGGCTTTTGGAAATGCACCCTTGGGCTATGGGTTCAGCAGCCTTGGTACTACCGTATCTTTTGGAGCCGATCCAAACAACAAGCCTGTTACCACCTATTTCCGCAAGCGGATCACCATTGCTGATGCAGCAGCGCTTCCAGCCCAGCTGGAATTGCAGGTTCGTCATGACGATGGCGTGGTGGTATATGTAAATGGTACGGAAGTTAAGCGCGTAAACATGCCAGCTGGCGCAGTGACCAACGCCACGCTTGCCAGCTCAAACCTGGAAGGAAACCGCGAACTGGTTTATGTTACTTTCGACATCCCTAAAACAGCATTTGTCACCGGCGAAAACGTCATTGCTGCAGAGGTGCATCAGGTAGCAGCCAACAACGATGACCTCGTTTTTGATCTGTCATTGGTGAATCCCATTGGCGTGACCAATCCTTCGGCTTTGGGATGTATTGATCCAAACGACGACCATATTGCTTGTTTCACTTCCCTGCAACCAAGGGAGCAAAATGAGGCCCTCGAAATCCCGAGTGCTACCCACGCTTTCCAGTACATCCACGCTACTGGTATTCCTTACACCTTGGGCGGTGGCAACACCCCTTCCAATTTTGACTTTACTGGTTACGTGCCTGAAAACGGCACCAATAGCCGCAAAGGCCACTTGTCTATCAACCATGAATTGGCCGTAGGCGGAGTATCCATATTGGATGTCCAGTTTACAAACGCAACGGGTCTTTGGAGTGTTGACACCTCTGGCGCTGTGGATTTCAGCCCGGTAGTAAAAACACAATATAATTGTTCTGGCACTGTTACACCATGGGGAACGGTGATTACTTGTGAGGAAGAGGCTCCAACCTCTGGTGATGTTAACAATGACGGTTACCTTGATATTGGATGGAACGTAGAAATTGATCCGATCACCAGAAAAGTACGCGATTATGGCAATGGCCCCGCAAAATTGTGGGCTATGGGCCGTATGGAGCACGAAAACGTAGTGGTCGCTCCAGATAGAAAAACTGTTTATCAGGGCGAAGACAATCCGACGGGTAATGTCTATAAATTCGTTGCTGATGTTGCTGAAAATTTGTCCAGCGGTAAATTGTATGTGTTGAAACTGGATCAGCCGCTCATGAACGGCGAACCAACTGGCACGACCGGCACCTGGGTATTGGTACCCAACTCCACGCAACAGGAGCGCAATGACGTAGCCGTGTTTGCCGGAATAAATGGAACCAATTTTAATGGCATTGAAGATGTTGAAATCAATCCATTGACCGGAGATATCTATTTCGCAGTAAAGGGTTTGAGCCGTACGTATTCTTTTAAAGATAACGGTACGACATTAAGCGAGTTCAAAACATTTGTTGGTGGCAGATCATATCGTGTAACCATTGACAACGAAGTAGTTACAGAAGATTGGGGCTCTGGAAACGACAACCTGACTTTTGATGACCGCGGAAACCTTTGGGTATTGCAGGATGGTGGAAACAACTATGTATGGGTTGTTCGCCCAGACCATACGCAAGCCGCTCCAAAAGTGGAGGTGTTTATGCAGACACCGATTGGCTCAGAGCCAACGGGCATGACCTTTACTCCTGACTACCGCTATATGTTTATCTCCATTCAGGAACCGAGCAATGGCAATAACGAGCCGGTAGCAGACGTGACTGGAACGACGCAGTTCCTCAATAAAAGCACCACAATTGTAATTTCAAGAACTGAATTCCTGGGTGTTGAACAAAAAGCACAGGCTCAATTGAAAGGCCTGAACCAATGGAATACGGAAGCTTTGTTCACCGTTGGAGATACGGTTGGGGCATACCGCCCTGTTGGTATCATGGACGGTGTGGGAGCACTTAAACTCGCCGATGGAACCGTTCGCGCTTATGTCAACCACGAACTCGGACAGTCTGCAGGCTACACTTACACCCTCGCAAACGGAACCGCGCTCAAAGGTG
>JBJXGO010000323.1:0-9662 GCA_046160345.1 Saprospiraceae bacterium | reverse complement strand
GCTTGCTGAAGAGTCCAGAAAAAAAGCCATTTCTGCCCAGAAAAAAGCCGAACGCCTCAGCTCCCACTTCCACTTTGGCGACGAAAACGCGGCCTGGGCATACCGAAATGGCCGCTTTGCCGTGATTGACCGGGATGGGAATCGGCTTACAGACTATATTTATTCAACACCAGACACCTTTGCTAATGGTATCACTCTTACGAATGTTAATGGGCAGTTTGTATTTCTCGATTACAAGGGTAAGGAGATTACCAAGCGATATGACTTTGTGGCTCAGCAATCTAATGATATTTATTTTGCGGGGTCTGGAAAAAGCGACTTTCAAGGTTTTCCGGAAACAGATTATATTTGTCTGTGTCAAGCCAAGTCAGCCAATTCTACCAATAATAAAATGGTAGAATTGAATGTATATCCATATTTCCTTAAATTAAATGAACATCTTTTATTAGCACCAACCAAAGATGGTTCATGGACTAGGTTAAATGAGAATGGTTGTCAAACTGGCCATACTCCATATAAAGCAGTATCTAAAGATAATTTTAGTAGTTATAAGAGTGGACTCATTGCAGTAAAAATTGATAGTCTTTGGGGCTTTATTGATTCGCTAGAAAATTGGGTCATTCACCCACAATTTGTAGAAATACCATTTTGGGGTAGAGACATTGAAAAACATAAAAAAGATAGTTTGATAGGAATAATAGATTCTCTGATAAATTTAGTTACTCCTCTCAAAGTTGAAAACGTTTACGCGTCAAATCATAACCATTTGACTCCTGCCAAACGAGATAGTTTATGGGGCTATGTTGATGATTTTGGCGACTGGAGAATACAGCCACAGTATACCGAAGTTCACCCTTTCTGGAATGGGGTTGCAGAAGTAAGCGTAGGCAATTCATGGAAAAATAAAAAAAGTGGTATTATTGATACGACAGGGAAAGTAATTATTCCAATAAAATACCAAAATATATTTTCGATGCCTGAAAATGGTAAGGCTTGGGTAACTGATGAAAACTATTTTTATTTTGTAGATTCGACTGGGCAAAAAATTGATTCAATATTTAATCGAGGTCATTGGATAGGAATATCCGATAAATGTTGGGTTGGAGGCAAGGAACGTGACTCAACCATCCTTATTTTTTCAGATGGCCAAGTGCTTCATTGGCCACCCAATGAAGGCATAAAAGGAATTGGTAGATATGTTGATAAAATAGATTTTGCAATTAAAATAAATGGAACTTGGCATTACGCAGATTCTTCAAGGATTTATGATTCGGAAATCCATTTATGGGACGATATTTATTTTGAGCAGAACGGAGTAGCAAGGGTTCGCAAAGACACGCTTTGGGGCTTAATTGATAGTACGGGTCAATTGATAGCAGAACCGCAGTTCAGGCAAATCTCAAATTTTGAAAATGGGCTTGCAAGGATACAAAGCGGAAAAGATACTTTGTGGGGAGTTATAAGCACCACTGGGCAAATTCTAGTTGAACCAAAATTTGAAGAAGTTGATATAGAAGATTTTGAAGGCATCTCTATCTCAGTTCGAAAAGGGAAGTTATGGGGCTATAATAACATTACTAGACAGATTTACATTGAGCCAAAATTTAACAAAATTACTATTGTCAACGACGAAGGAGCATTGGCATTTGTTCGCAAAGACACACTTTGGGGGAGGATTGATACTGCAGGGCATATTGTTATGGACGATATAGGCGGCGGGCCAACTCCTGGGGAGCTTGATGATTGGACTATTGACACGCCTATTGAAGTTGAATACATTGCCCCACAACCTGCACCTTTTGGAAACAAATTGACGAGGTTTCTAGAAGGTGAACTCTGGGGTATTAGAGATAGCACTGGGCAAGTTATACTTAAACCTCAATTCAAAAGCATATCCTACTTTAATCATGGGTTAGCTGAAGTACAAAGAGATAGCTTGTTGGGCTATATAAACTCGTTGGGACGCCTCGTTTTAGAACCGCAATTCAATGAAACGTTTGGATTCGTGCATGGCTTGGCCCCTGTCCGAAAAGACAGCCTTTGGGGGTATATTGACACATCCGGGAAAGTCGTTGTTGAGCCGCAATTTAATGAAACGTATGCATTCCGTTGTGGATTAGCGCCTGTCCAAAAAGGTAAGCTCCAGGGATATATTGACACAACCGGTCATTTATTTGTCCCACCGCAGTTCGATTTTGTTTATAGTTTTAAAAATAATATAGCTTGGGTCAAAAAGGATACCCTTTGGGGTATTCTGGATGTGTCTGGGCATTTTTTAATTGAACCTCAATACAGCAAAATAATAAAATTTGCAAATGGTTTGGTGGCTATTAAAAAAGATAGCCTTTGGGGTTTTGTTGATAACTTGGGACATATATTGATTAAACCTATATTCGATGAAGTTGAAGATTATGAAGAATCCTGGTCCAGCGCAGAAATAATTGGCTTTACTTATGGACCCGGTAAGGACTTCAACCTATATGTCAATTCCGATAACAAAGTTGGAATCCAATCTGCATTGATTCCGGTCCGAAAAGGCAGCCAATTGGGATTGGTTGATAAAACTGGACAAGTCGTACTCCCAATTCAATTTAGCATAATTAATGCATTTGAAAACGGCTTTGCCAAAGTAGAACAATCAGAGAAAAAGGGGCTAATTGATATCCACTTCAATTTGGTTGTGCCCTGTGAGTATACTGACCTGCGCCGTGTCTCCGCAAATAATTATATGACTGAAATTAACGGCAGATATGGACTTTTCAATCCTAAATACGGCATCCATATTCCTGCTGAGTACGAATCATTTGGCTTTGGGGGAGAGGAATTTGACTTGGTGCGTGCCAAAAAGAATGGGAAATGGGGTTGGGTAGATCAGCGTGGAGCGGTCAAGATTCCTTTTCGTTATGATGCCAGTATGCCATTCAAAAACGGTAGGGCTTGGGTGCTGCAAGAGCCCAAGGAAGAATTTTTCGAAATTAATCAAGAAGGGAAAATGATTCAAGAATGAACGTTTTTTACCAGTGCAACAAGATGCAAGTCGCCGGATCTGGGGCCACTCCCTCTTATCTATTCTTTTTTTGTTTGACGGAATTGGCAATATTATTCAGAACAACTGCCTGTTGCCGGAATTTGGCGCTCTCCGCCTCTCTGCCATTAGCTTGCAGGAGATTAGCGTGCATTATAAAAAGGCTGGAGACAGCTTCACAACTGGAGGCTTCATTAGAATAGATCGCTCTATTACTGTTTTGCCGCACTTCTTTATAATAATCCGGGATATAGCCCATTAGTTCAGTCGTAGCGGCAAGATATGCCGGCAGGTTTTTGCTCCGTTCAAATTCCAGCAGCTTGCTTTTATAATGCGTGTTGTAAAAGGACATAATATCTTGCTGAAAGTACACGAAAAAATGCTTTTCCCGGATATTACTTGTATAGAGCCAGGCCGATCCGAACAGAATAACACCAATCAATATTTCTTTCCATTTTGCGGACAATACATTCTTTACAATATCTAAAATGAAGTAGGCTGCCGACAAGGACATCAGGATAACAAACGGCGGCCTGAACCGAGCCAAACTCGCGCTGATAAACAAGGGGCTTGCACTCACCAAAATCATCAAAAAAAGTGGTATAAATCGCCACCGAAACCGCCAAAAGCCAAAAATAACTCCACAAATCCCCAATGGAGCAATAAGCCAATAAGGCGCCGGCATGGCTTTCAATAAAGGAGAAAACTCTTTGTAAACGTAATAGCTCATGTTATTCGGCACTTCATACCAAATGAACAGACCATCCACTTTTGTTTTTAAGAGATGCAGTATATCGCCCAGCCCGTCAAAAGAATTCATGCAGGCGCTCGCGGAGGGGAAAAATTTGCCGCCAGAATCATGCATGAGTTGCACTGCTGACGGAAGGTGTATATAATTAGGCTCCAAGGGCTCGGCGTTGCCCGAGTTGAAAAGGATGAAATTGATCCCTCCGTGACCGGCCATTGCAGTCACGGGTACACCGACCATAATATTGCGCAGAAACAAAGGCAGCATGAGCAACAACAGGGCGCCCACGACATACCCCAAAGCCCTTGCGGTCTCTTTGGTATTTGCGCGGTTTTCCCAGAAAGACCACGCTATTGCAGGCAATAAAAACAACAGAAAATAAGATTGCGTCAAAAGGGCTATTCCGCCAACAGCTCCAAAGATCAACTGGCTTTTACGGTCATTGTTGTCCAGCATTTTCTGATAGCAATACAACAACAGAACGGATAGAAAAGTCGTCAGGCTCGTGCGCAAAAGGGTTATCTGAAACACCAATATTGGCCCGGACAGCATAACCAACAGCACTGCCAAAAGGCCTGTCAAGGAGCCAAAATATCGCCTTCCAAGCAGAAACACCCCTACATTTGTCAAGGCCGCTAACAACAATTGCCACCCAAACACCCAATTGGGGTCCGTTCCGAATAATCGGTAAGTGATTGCCAGCAGGTAAACATACATGGGCTCCTGATGGTACACTTTGCCCTGATATATTCCATTGACCCATGCGCGGCGTGCGCCCAGCGTATCTATGACCCCACCCTGATTCAAATGTTTTAAATAATAGGACTGAGCTTCCTGTGGATACTGTTTAAAGTAATTGTTGGCCAGTATATTATGCCAATCATGGAAGGGGTGCAAGACGGTATCACAAAGCCAGTTTCCGCGGGCGATATAACGGGCTGACTGGTCAAAAAATGCCATATCGCTGTTCGCCCATTTGTGTATGGATTCAACAGGCGTGCCTTTTACCTGTTGAAAAAATACGGTGTGTAGTATCATGGATACTAAAAAGATGCCCGCAGCCACCCATTTAGTTCGCTCAGAAAGCCAGGTTTCAAGCGCTGCTAATTTGTTCATTTTCAAACCGATGGGAACGGGTTTTTGGATCTTGTCCGTATTTACCGATGGTTTGTTGGAAACAGGCGATCTCTTTGCTTTAGCCATGATATTTACACAGATTTTTCATATTTACTTTTGCCAACTTCTACTGCAATCCTATCCCCGCCTCCGCTTCGCCCAAAAATACAACGGAAACCTTTGCCCTACAGTCATTAAGCCAGGAAAACGATATAATTCAAAACCTTTTGCTGGTTTCGGCTTTGAAACACACTACAATTGCAAAGAACCTGGGCTTTGGAACTTCTCAGTTATTCATGCAAACCATTTCATATCACATCAAGCCTCATGAAAACAAATAGGGCCCTACCTTCGCTGAGCAATGAAATCCATACTCGACAAGCTTACCGGGCTGAAGGCTGAAGGTCCCGCTGAGATTCCTGCAACTATCTTGAGTGAGGCACCCGGTATAAACGGGCTTGTACTGGCCGGTGGTCATAGCCGGCGTATGGGGCAGCCCAAATGCCTGCTCCATTATCACGGAAAACCGCAGTATCAATATGTTGCAGAATTGCTTTCCGGTTTTTGTGGACGTGTTTTTATTTCCTGTCGGTCTGAACAACAGGCTATGTTTGAAGACCTTGAAACAATTTTTGATTCGACGGTTTATGGAGATATTGGGCCCATGAACGGTGTATTGTCGGCGTTTGAAAAAGAAAATGACGGCGCATGGTTTGTCTTGGGCTGCGATTATCCATTGCTTGAAAAAACCGATTTGGAACAATTGGTTCGAGCCAGGAATCAGGCCTGCGCGGCCACAGTTTTTCTCAATCCCGAAACCCGGTTTCTCGAGCCGCTCCTTGGAATTTATGAAACCAAAGCCGGGCCCTTATTACACGAATGGCACCAGCAGGGCAACGAATCGCTGCGGCGTTTTCTGGAAAATGTGCCGGTGGAAAGGGTGATTCCCCAGCATCCTTCATGTTTGAAAAGTCTGGATACGCCTGAGGAGTATCAGCGCATAAAAAGCAAATATTGAGTCCCTTCAATAAGTTTGGCTTTTGACAAGTTTTGCAAGCAAAAATAATGTAAAACCTATTAAAAATTAGATTACTTTTGCTTCAAACTCACCGCTCCCATTGTTCCATTTTTTGAAAAAGACACGATTGTTGGCGGCCTTGCTATGCCTGCCGACTTTGCTAATCGCTCAACTTCAACTGGAGATTGCGGGAACCGAACAATTTTCCTTCGAGCAAGGCTTGTCAGACCAGGAAATCTACGACATCCATCGTGACGCGCGAGGCATTCTTTGGATGGGTACACGTATCGGCATCGAACGCTACGACGGCTACCGCTTTGAGTCGTACAACGACAGCCCCAAAAGAAAGCAGCCGCTGCACGGCAAAAGTATCGCCCAAATCGGCGAATCCGATGATGGTTATCTCTACCTACAATATCAGGGTAATTTCAAATTTATTGACCTTTTCCACACGGATAGGCTCGATTGCAAGCAGGTTTTCTTGAACCCGACGACGGGCATCGATGGGGTGGTGCAGGACTTGTCCATAGAGGAGCAGGGAGATTTTTTTGTGCTTACTTCTTTAGCAAAAGGGCTGGCTGTATGGAAACTCAACACCTCACACCTCTTTGAAAAAGTATGCTTTTTGCCATATAGCATAGCCGAGGGCGAAACATTCCGATTGCTAAAATCGAAGTCGAAGGGCTTCTGGGTGTATGGCTCGCGGCAGGGACTTTTTCGCACAGATACCGAAGGGAACGTTTTGCAACGTATTGAAAACAAAAGTTTTATTACTTACGAACGCCCTGCAGCCAAAGGGAAAGTGTTGGAGCCCCGCATTTTTTACGAAGATAGGGCCGGGCGTTTTTGGCTCTCCTTCAAAAACGTGCAAGGTGTTTTTCTTTTTCAAAAAGGAGAAAATGGGAACATAGAAGCACAGTCTTGGCAGGGTTTCCCACGGCATGAATATTTTTCCCAAGTGTGGGAAGACGGAAAGGGCAACCTACTCTTTAAATCGCCCAGACTCGACGAAGACCTTATAACGTCTAAACTGCTAGGCCTGAACGCGAAGGGCGAAACTTTCGATGCTGCTTCCCTGGTGAGCGTGGGGGACAAAATCCTCTACATTTATGGGCTGGATTTTGAGCGGCAGGTTTTTCTTGGCACCCATAGCGGCATCTATAAAATCTCTTTAAAAAACAAAGGCATCCGGCATTACCTCTCCCGCACGCTCAAGCCTGGTCAATATGGCGCGATCATGCGCAGCATCGTCAGCGATGGACGGGGCAATTTGTTCTTTGCGCTCGAAGGTCTCTGGTGGTTTCATCTCGACACCCGAAGCGATCATCTCGACACGATTGTATTGCGGGATGCGAAAGGCAAAGCGCTTCGCTTGAACTGCTCTGGCCAGGGCTTGGCCTACGACCCCGACGGCGCCCTCTGGGGCACGAGCTGTGGTGCAGGCGAAGAGCCCGGACAACTACATCGCTACGATCTCGTTCGCAAGACCACCCAAACTTGGAACCTGCACGACTACCTTGCTGCTTTTTGCCGCAGCCGCGACGGGCGGCTCTGTTTGCTGTCGCGTTCCGCTTCCGAGCAGGGCGGCAGCCTCCTCGTTTTCGACCCTAGCACCGGGGAGCCCCAAATCTATGCAGACGCGGACGGCACCAACCCTTTCGCAGAGCGAACGCCACGTTATATCCTCGAAAACCGCAGCCGCGATGGGGTCTTTTGGGTCGGCACAAAAAATGGTTTGGTGGCTGTGGACTTGCGGCTAAGGGTTTCGCGGGCTTATGGAGTAGGCGAAAAAAACGAAGCCTTGAATTTCAGCAACTCCGATATCCTAGTGACGCACCAAGACGAGGATGGTTTACTTTGGCTAGGCACCAATGGCGGCGGACTGAACATTCTGCATTTTGAAAAAGAAAACATTGGGGAGCACTTCCCCAGACCTGCTTTGGTCGAAGTGGTGGACAAAACGCATGGCTTGTGCAACAACATGGTCTGTGGAATCCTGCCCGCCGAAGACGGAGAGGGCAGTTATATTTTGAGCACAGAGTTCGGCTTGAGCATTTTCAACCCTCATGATAAAACTGTGGGCAATTTCTACAAACAGGATGGCCTGAACGAAAACGAATTCAACCGCTTCAGTTTCCTCCGTGACGAAAGTGGGCGTTTTTATTTTGGCACTATCAACGGGCTGAACGCTTTTCGGCTGGAAGATTTGTTGCAGAAAAACCCCGGCACCAAAATCCATTTGACAAAACTGACCAAATACTTTGGTTGGGAGGGACAACCGGAAGAACAGGTGGCCGGACTCGACCATTTAGCTGAGCTCGTCATCGGGCCGGAGGTGTCGTCTTTTCAATTGGATTTCATGCTGACGGACTATTCAGATCCGCAGAAAAATCAGTTCTACGTATGGCTCGAAGGGCAGGACACCGTTTGGCGTTATTTGGGTAACACCAGCTTCTTGCGCTACAACCACAATCGCCTCCCAGCGGGGCACTACACGCTGCACCTGCGCGGCACCGACTCAAAGGGCAACTTGGCAGAAAACACTTTCACACTGAATATCCGGTCAAAAGTGTTTTTTTACGAGACCTCGTGGTTCTTGAGCCTTCTGGTTTTGTGCGCGGCGGGAGCTGTGTTTGCCTTCAGCCGATGGCGCATTGTAAGCATTCGTGCGCGGAAAAAATGGCGCATCAAAATGAACCAGCGTTTTGCCGAACTTGAGCTCAAAGCACTGCAAGCACAGATGAACCCCCACTTTATTTTCAACTCACTGGGGGCCATCCAATATTTTATTCGTTCTGACAGGACTGAAGAGGCCAACGGATTTTTGACCAAGTTCGCGCAGCTGATGCGGCTGTTTTTGGAAAGCTCAAAAAGCAAATACATCACGCTTGCAGAGGAAATGCGGCTGTTGAAATTGTACGTCGAACTGGAAAAAATGCGCTTCGAGGGACGCTTCGAGGCAATGTTCTCCATAGATGAAAACATTGACATGGACGAGGTAGAAATTCCTTCTATGCTCTTGCAACCTTTTGTCGAGAACGCCATCAACCATGGGCTTTTCCACAAAAAAGAAAAAGGGCTGCTACAGATCAAGGTTTCCGCCAATGGCAGCAAAGAAATCCATTGCATCGTTGAAGATGACGGCGTGGGGCGGGAAGCAGCGGGGGTATTGCGTGAACAATCCCAAAAAAACTACAAAAGCCGAGCGATGCAAATCGTACACGAGCGGTTGGAAGCGCTCAGCCAAGTGGAGGGATATGAGGTGAAAATTGAAGTGGAGGACCTACATCACCCCAACAGCAGCCCGGCAGGAACAAGGGTGAGCATAACCATCCCTTTGGCTCGCTAAATCAAGTATCCAATGTCCTAAATCTGAATACCATGATAACCGCAATTTTGGTGGACGACGAACCCAAAGCAAGGGCCGTACTCGAAGAAACAATCCGGCAATACTGCCCACAAGTAGCGGTGATCGGCCAAGCCGACGATGCCGCCGAAGCTTACAGTCTCATCACGGAAAAGCATCCGCAACTTGTTTTCCTAGACATTGCTATGCCGCGTGAAAGCGGTTTCGACCTGTTGAAACGGCTGCCCTCGCTGGACTTTGAGATCATTTTCGTGACGGGTTTTGGGGACTACACGCTGGATGCCATCAAGTTTTGCGCGGTGGGCTACGTACTCAAACCCATTCAGACCGAAGAACTAATCGCTGCGGTGGACAACGCCCGCGTACGCATAGAGACCAAAGTGGAAAA
>JBJXGO010000322.1:0-6780 GCA_046160345.1 Saprospiraceae bacterium | reverse complement strand
GAGTCGCCCCGATAAAGAGGGTTAACAGAAGGAGAAAATTGAAAAATTTGTTCATAAAAATAGAGCAGGTTAAGTTTGACTTAAATTGTTTGGTTGCAAAGATAGAGCCTTCTCAAAATTCCATGTGCATTTTAAGGCATTTTGGACAGTTTGTTACATTATTGCTGAAAATCATTGCCCTATTCTGACTCAAATTCTTATTTTTATGCAGTATTTTGCTGTTCCTTCAAAAGCCAGTATTTCATTTTATAATTTTCCAAACAAATTTCACCATGTTTAACAAGTACCTTTTGATTGGGCTCTCTCTCTTATGTGCGCTGTCCCTAGCCGGACAAAGTACCTCGCCAAAGCTCCTATTAAAATCTCCAAACCTACCAGTTAAGTTAACCGCCAAAATAACCCCCGCACCAGAATCATACACCCCGGACATTGAAAACCCTCATCTTTTGAACAATCCTGGCGCCAGCAATCGTGGGCCGGAAGAAATAGTTGGTTCTACTTACTGGGATGCCCAATCCTACGGAGCAATGTCGTCCCGCATTTACGCCAACGAACAAGGCGAGCCCGTGGCCCACTGGTTGTTCAGCGCACAATCTACAGGTTATTCAGACCGGGGAACTGCGCAAAATGTCCGGGAAGCTGGCTCCTGGGGCACCGTGAACAGCCGTGTCGAAGCAAACAGGACAGGCTTCCCTGCTGCCACGATGCTCGGCGATGGTTCCGAGATCATCATCAGCCACAACACAGGCGCCACTCCCTGGGCAATCTGGATGGCAAAAAAAGCGGCTGGAAGCAACACATGGACTGAAACAGCCCTTCCCGGCCCTCCAGGTATCCGCATGCTCTGGCCTAAAATTGCGATCGGAGGAACAGACAATATGACCATTCATATCATTGCCATTACTGCTCCAGTAGGAGGCGCCACCTTTGGCACAATCTATGAGGGACTTGACGGCCATATCCTGTATTACCGTTCAACCGATGGTGGCGCCACCTGGGACAAGCAATATGAAAAAATCCCAGGGCTCGACAGCAGTCGCTATACGGGATTTTCAGCCGATTCCTATACCATTGATGCCTATGAAAATACTGTGGCAGTAGGAGAATTCCTTTCTTATGATTGGAATGATATGCGTATTTACAAATCTACAGACAATGGCGGGGCATGGTCAGACATGATCATGCGCGATTTCCCGGATGCCCTGGAAGGTTATTCCCCAGCACCAGGCCTGGAATATACCGTGGATGATATTATGGAAGTTGATACGCTTGCTCCTGATCCGCTGGCCATAATGACCAATGATGGGTTCGGCTCTGTTTTGATAGATCATAACGGAGAGGTCCATGTGTGGTTCGGCCGGATGTACGTGATCGACAACGATTTTACTGACTCCAGCTCATTTATTTATCCTGGCATGAATGGCATTCTATACTGGAAAGAAAGCTGGGGTGCCAACAACCTGCAAATAATCACTGGAGCTTTCGATTATGACGGGAATGGCATTATCATTCCGACCCTTGACCAAATCGCCCCTTACGGCAGTGCTAACATATCCAGTTTCCCGGTTACGGGTATTGGTGCAGATGGTACGCTTTACCTGTGCTACTCCGCTGTAAACGAGCAGTTTATAAGTAACGACAACGATGATTTTTTCAGGCATCTTTACCTGATGAGATCAAGCAGTAATGGCGAGGCCTGGGGTGAACCATTAGAATTGACTGCCGCTCCTTATATAGATGAAGCAATTGCACCCTTTGTGGAGTGTGTTTGGCCTTCCATGCCTCGAAATATCGGAGACAAGGTTTGGGTATTGTATCAACAGGATTATACGCCAGGCACTAATATTTGGGGAGCACACCACACGCCCCTCGAAAACACCCTGAACTGGGTAGAAGTAGATCCCGCTGATCTTTCGGTAAGCGTACTGGAAACGCCCAAACCAAATCCAAACCTTGCCTTGAGTATTTCACCCAACCCTGCCGCTGAAACTGCACAACTAGGATTTAAAAGCATGGGCGAAGACATGATATGTATCGAAATCTTTGATCTCATGGGGAGTCGGGTTTCAAATTTCAATTTGCCTTCTGCTTTGGGCCGTCAAACCCTGACGCTTCCGCTGCAAAATTTAATTTCCGGAACTTATTGGGTTCGGATAACCGAAGGAAAACAGTATGGAATTGCTAAGTTAGTGGTTACCAAATAACCACGCTTTTGGATAAAATAACATATTTTTTCTCAAGGCCGCTCTTGTTCAGGGGCGGCCTCTTTTTTTTCAAAAAATTTTCTGCTGATTGCAAATAAAATTCAAACACCTCCGTTGTACCTGTCTAATATTTAATCCATGTTTCGCTGCCTGGCGAGCATTCGACATCCCGCCCTCAAACTTCCAGCTGAATTTTTTTTATTCTAAAACCGATTTACAATGGCTTCTTTGAATCCTCTAACCGGGGTTTTGGGGCGGCGCAACGCGGCACATCTGCTTCGCCGTGCGTCGTTCCGATATTCCCGTACCAAGGTGGACGAGATGGCTGGGCAAACTGCTGCCGAAGCGCTCGCCAACCTGCTTGCTTCCTACCCGCTACAACTCGATCAACCGGTTTATGCCAATGGCGCCGCAGCGCCTGTTACCTGGGTAAACCCTCCCAAGCCCCCCAGCGCGCCCCTTCCGGGTGATGACATGGATCTGACCCGTTTTGTAATGGGCTGGTGGGTAAATGAAGCGCTCCACGATCCGGGTACCTCCCATAGAATGTCCCTGTTTTCCCACCAGTTCCTCGCTGTTGATGCCGCAAGTGGCAGCAGCATGGAGTTTTTTGATTATCTGGCACTTTTGCGCTGGGGGAGCCTGGGCAATTTGAAAAAACTGGTCACCAAAATGGTCACGGACAATTGTATGCTCAGCTACGTTGACAACGACCAGAATTTTGCCCAAAACCCAAACGAAAATTTCGCGCGCGAATTTTTCGAGCTTTTCACGGTTGGGCGCGGG
The DNA here is from genome assembly GCA_046160345.1 of Saprospiraceae bacterium. Taxonomy (GTDB): domain Bacteria; phylum Bacteroidota; class Bacteroidia; order Chitinophagales; family Saprospiraceae; genus M3007. The sequence continues at coordinate 3,790 of JBJXGO010000322.1, read as the reverse complement.
CAGCCAGCAGGGCCTGGAGATTACACCACTTTTACCGAAGATGATGTAATAGAGGCAGCCCGGGTTTTTACAGGGTTCAACCACGCACAACGCCATCAATATTTCGACCCCGAGACAAATATTCCCGCCGGGAAAGCCTATCCGCAAAGCCACGATTTTGCCCCGAAAACTTTCAGCCAACGGCTCGGAAACGCAACGGTGGTGGCCCCTACCCAGGACGCTGACGGCATGGTGGCAGAACTCAATGCCTTTGTAGACCTGGTGTTTGCGCAACCGGAGGGAAGCAAGAATTTTTGTCGCAGGTTATATCACTTTTTTGTGACACGAAATATTTCGCAAGAGATTGAGGATGAGATCATTGCGCCCTTGGCACAAACACTGGTAAACAGCAATTTTGAAATAAAACCTGTGCTCGAAAAGCTGTTGCAAAGCGAGCATTTCTTTGACCTTGACGACTCGGATAATGCGGACGAAATATTTGGCGCACTAATAAAGAGTCCGCTTGACCTTACGCTTCAAGCCCTTACTTTTTTCCAAATCCCAATTCCTGACCCGGTGACTGAAAACGCCAGTCATTACAGCGATTTTTACAGCGCGGCAGTACTGGAACGAATGCTTGCCCGTGCTGGTATGGATTTGTTTTATCCGCAGGATGTGGCAGGGTATTCGGGTTACTACCAGGATCCAGCGTTGAACAGGCAATTCTTTAACTCGGCCACTATAGTTCAACGCTACAAACTCCCCCAGATCCTGCTCACGGGGACCAACGCCTGGGGAAGCGGCTCCAATGACACCATCGGAACCAAACTGGACATCGCAAGCTGGGTTCGTGACAGCGGGGTAATCTCTGTGCCATCAGATCCGAGCCTTCTCGTGCAGGAATTGCTGATCTATCTTTTCCCGGAAGTTCCTGACGCAGAACGTTTTACCTACTTTTTAGACACCGTTTTTCTCAACCAACTCCCGGCGCAGGACTGGGTATATGAATGGGATATTTTCATGATCACAGGGGATGATTCGGAGGTTAAAATTCCACTGGAACGGCTAATAAATGCCATCCTTTATGCACCTGAATATCAGGTTTTTTGAAGATGAAGGAATCCACCATTCAACAAATCAACAATAAAATGAAGCGTCGAAATTTTTTAAAAATATTCCCTGCCGCCGGTGTCTCGCCATTTTTGGTCAACGGCTTCCCCATGCGGCCATTTTCAAACTCCAAAATTTCGCAGATACTAAATTCCTGCGACGGTGTAGAAGACCGGGTATTGATCTTGATACAACTCAAGGGTGGAAACGATGGAATAAACACCATTATTCCCATTGCCCAATATGACGATTATGCCGAGTTGCGTCCGGTTATCAAAGTGCCGGAAACTGGCCCAGAGAAATTTATCAAACTGGACAATACCCTGCCTTCTGCAGATCAGGTAGGTCTTCACCCGGTCATGACCGGCATGAAGGAATTATACGACAAAGGATGGGTTAGCGTCGTACAAGGAGTTGGTTATGAAGGACTTAACGGTTCACATTTTAAAGGAACCGACCTTTGGATGAGCGGCGGAGACGGAACACCTGACAAATTCAACCTCCGTTCTGGCTGGATGGCACGTGCCTTGCAAGCCATGTATCCTGACATTAAGGGGGCGCCCATTCCGCCAGACCAGGTATTTCCGCTGGGCATCCAGGTAGGCGACCCCAACCCCTCTTTGGGATTTCACTCTGAAACGGAACATCAAAATGTGATCAACTTATATGGGCAGGACCCTGCCGGGTTTTATTCGCTTGTACAGACCATTGGCGGCGCGCCCTTGACCAATGTTCCCGATTCTGAATATGGGGATGAACTTGCCTATATCATGGGTGTGGAAAAAGCCGTGGACGAGTACTCGGTATATATCACCCAGGCTTTCAACGCAGGCAGCAACGCCATTTCCAACTACCCGCAAACAACCCTTGCCTACCAACTCAAAACCATCGCCCGCCTTATCAAAGGAGGTTGCAAAACAAAGATCTACCTGTGCAACATGGGTGGTTTTGATACCCATGGCGACCAGCTTGCACCGGAAGGCATTGTCACCCTGGGCGGCCATGCTGATTTGCTCCGCAACCTGTCTGATGCAGTCAAATTTTTCCTCAACGATATGGAAGCCATGGGTTTAGGGGAACAAGTAGCCGCTTGTACCTTTTCCGAATTCGGACGTTGCGCCAGAGAAAATGGCTCGGCTGGCACCGATCACGGCACCCTGGCGCCGATGATGATCTTTGGCAAAGCGATCAAGGCAGGTGTAAACGGCACCAATGTGGATCTTGCTAATTTGAGCGATGACAGCCAGTTGCAGGGGATCCAGTTTGATTACCGGCAGGTGTTCACCACCTTGTTGCAAGATTGGCTGGGAGCAAGCAACGAGGTACTGACTGCCACCATGTTTGAAGGTTATGCCAAAATGCCGCTCGTTGACACGGCCTTTATAGTTAGTCCGGACTGCTATATCGGCAGCACGGTAGGCATTTGGGACAATCAATTGGAAAAACGTTCGCTCAGTGTTTCTCCTAACCCTGCAACGACTCGGGCAGAGGTGGCCTTTAAAAGCGACATTGCTTTTGACGCTCATTTAACCTTGCACAGTCTGGGCGGTGCTTTGGTATCTGCTCAAACGATGCGTGTACAACCAGGACTGAGCCGGGCTTACCTGGACGTGCGGCAATTGCCCCCCGGTCACTACTTCATCCGTTTGGAAAATAAATCCTCCGGGAAAGCAGAAGTAATGAAACTCCTGGTGACACGATAGTTATCACAGGACGCCGATTTTACCGAAAGCAAATCGGTGGTATCAGGATATCTGTAAAATCAGTGTTCCATTATTTTTCAAAATCCGATTTACATGAAATCAATATTCCTTTTCCTTTGGTTTTCCTTTATAAGCATCTCATTATCAGCCCAACTGGTACCTGCCTGTGCAAGCGGAAGCCCTTCCACTACCTGCGCATCTGCATGCATCAATTGCAATTTTAACGGCTATTTCGGCTCTACCGCAGGCTTTCCATCGGGCATTGTGCCAAATTTTTGTGGCACTGTCGAAAATGCGCAATGGATGGGCTTTATCGCTGGCGCCGGCGAGGCTACTTTTACCGTTTTTCCTTCTGACTGCTCCGATGGGAATGGCATTCAAATTGCGCTCTATGAAGACTGCATGGGCGAGCCATTAAAATGCGAAAAAGGGGAACTTGACGGCGGCAATTTGCCGGTAAGTATCACCGCTGCATTGGCTCCTGGCCATAATTATTTTTTGATGATAGACGGCTTTGCTGGCGATCAATGTGATTTTTCGGTCAGTGTGAGCCCCAATGATGCCGTGTATGAACCGCCTTTGGGTCAAGTCGGCCAATTGACGGGACCTGCGAAAATGTGTCCCGGAGCAACCATGCCCTTCTCTTTGCCCGCTGTATTTGGCGCCAGTGCCTACATCTGGTCAGGGCCTCCGGGGGCAATGATCGATACCATGCCATTGCCGGTTACTATAATCGGCGCAGGTGGCAATCAGGCAAACATCACCCTGGGAAATCAGGGAGGGCAGATTTGCGTACAAGCTGCCAATTCCTGTAACCAAACCGCCGCCTGCAGCGCATCCCTGACCGTTGAAATTTTGGATGATTCCTACCGCCCGACAATTGAGGCTGACACTTTGCAACATCTGACCTGTTCTGGTTTGCCAGCCGAGTTGGATCTGCAAGTGCCGGCCTCCGTCGGGTTTAGTTTTTTATGGACCACAGACAGCACAGGTAATAT
>JBJXGO010000321.1:0-9439 GCA_046160345.1 Saprospiraceae bacterium | reverse complement strand
CGCCATCCGTTGTGATTCTGAAAAGGTGCTTTTTCGCATAATCCCATTTTTTGATGAAAGTTAGTGAGTTCTGTAAAAACGCTCTAATTTTAAATGGTTGCGCCGATGGGGAAGAGGACAGGGTGATTTCCATGGCATCTGCCATGTCTTTTTGAGAATAGCCGCCTAAATCGCGCAGCTCACGCATTTTTTGGCGCAGTTCATTTTGCAGGGAGTTGTCCATGAAGCGAGGAGTATAGTTTTCGTGATGTCCAGGATAGCGTTTGACCTAACAAAGTAAAACCATTACAGCCAAACTACCAAACGTCTAAGAACCCTTTTGGCCGAAACTGGCACTTTATAGCTACAGGGAATAAAATATCAGGGGTTTTGATTTTATGCCTTGTAGCTATCGGGTGGGAATGGAAGTGGCTGCACTTTTGGGATTGTGAGAGTTTGCCTCCAAACCCTTCAAAGGCATAGAGGGATTCTCTTTTTCTCTTCATTTCCTAAATTTTGTCCGATTTATGAACAACCTAAGCATCCCTGAGTCATTCTATTTGCGAACAAGTCAACTTCAAAATTCATGGTGCAGATATTTAGAAGCAAGTCTTTGCTCATTAATACCCCTGCGAATTCGGGGTACTACTTTATTCCTTGTATTCTTTTACCTTATTAGTAGTACAGGCTATGCACAAACGGTCTGCAATGGTGTAGTAGATTTTTCATGTTTTACCAATACCGAAGATCCTACGGCTGTTAAATGTGTAACTGGAGTCGTTAATTTAACAACTCTCGTCAATGATGGCATCCTTTTACCCGCCGCCGAAGCTCAAAACACTCCGCAGTATGTGGTAGTCAATGGCTCCATTGTCATAAATAGTAATTACAAATTCGCACAAGGCTCGGAAATAGTTTTTACACAAAATAGTGGTATTACGGTTGAACCTGCTAGAACCCTTTTAATACATGGAACATATTTGCACGGGTGTACTCATCTGTGGTCAGGGATTGTGCTTGAAGGAAGCTCCTCTATTGTCATTTCAGGAAGTACACTTGAAGACGCCGTTAGGGGTATCTGGGTGAAGGGTGCAGTGAACCAATTTGCACGCATCGCAGCTGTTTACAATAATTTTAGAAAAAACATTACTGCAATTGAGTTAGGCTTGGGAAGTATTAGTACAACTAATGTTGGCCTTAAAAAGGGAGGCATAACAGCCAATACATTTGATGGGGCTGGCCCGTTGCTTCCTGGGGGACAAGTAACCATGCCATATGCAGGTATTAGAGTGTTGCGAATATCACCAATTGTTATTGGAAGCACTGGATTTGCAATTGTTTTCCCTTCAAATAATTTCATTAATTTTCGAGGTGAGGTAAATAGTCAATTCAAGGCCAGGGCAATTGAAGTGCAAAATTCAAATGTGACAATTCAAAACTGTAGGTTTGAAAAAATTGGCCGATTGAATTCAAATTTGATATCAGGATATGGAGTTATAACTATCAGTGAGAATGGAACGCATTCCCTTGTTTTTATGGGTTTAGGGCAAAATAATAACCATACTTTTACTGAAGTCTCTTGCCCAATCTCTACAACATCCGGAAGTCTCCGGGTTTCACATGTCAATTCAACTGACACGTACCTTGGGATTTATTACTATAACTCGGGCACCCCATCATCTTTTCCACCCGGTGCCATCCGAATTGACAATTGCACTTTTGATGCATATAGAAGCAAAACAGGCGCTATTTTTGTTGGTGAGGGGGACAAGCTTCTCCTTTCTTCACTCAGCATTTCTAATTGTGTGATAAGGGATAATCAAAATTTAGTATTCTCACCTGCCTCTGGAGGAAACTTTGACGAAGTAGAATTTCGTAGTGGCATTAGAATCATGTCTTCAGAACAAACATCATTGGGGCTTTTTAGCATTAGTGGCAATGAGTTTTACAGCGATAATAAAAGCACATCAGCCACTTTCAACATTACAGGCATACGCATTGTGAATATCATCGGGGGAAGAATTAATAACAACCAATCCTACGACTATAATGAGGCAAGCGCCCCCACAAGCAACAAATTCAAGGGAATTTGGCTTGACAACTGTAGCGAAATAGATGTTTTTGACAACAAGGTTCACGGCAATGCTGATGCGTATAATGTTCCCAGCAAAAGGTCAGATGGAATCTCCTTGTACGAATCTGGATTTTGCAATCTCAAGTGCAATGATGTAGATTTTGTAAGAAACGGCATTGTATTTGAAGGGGAAGGATGCGACCAGTCCTCGATGCTACAAAACGAATTCAATACCCATCACAATGGGCTTTATTTGTTCTCCGATGCCATTATTGGCCAGCAGGGGAGTACTTCGCCGCACGAGAATCAATGGTTGAGCAACTCTGCATTATTGGATGGGAACTATGATTTTGTAGGCTTTGACCCTCTTGACCAGTTTAGCCTAAATAGGGCGAATATGTCGAAATTCTTTATCAACGATGTAAACGCCACCTCCATTTATTGGGCCAACCCACGAACCATTGGTGGAGCAGCAGACATGGATTTTTGGTTCACGGATGACGATGGTCAGTTCCCTCCTGCGCCAAGCCTTACTACCTGCTCAAACGGTTTTACTTATACTGGCTACCCCAGGCTGAGCAAGGCAGATCAGTATGTATTGGATAGTAATTATCCAGCATATCTTGGTTATCCGGCCTCAACTTGGGAGGCCGGACTGAGGTTATATACAAACCTTGCACAAAATCCATCCTTGCGCACATCCGGTAGCCCTGCCGAAGCCTTTTACAACAGCAACAGCACGGGCACTTTGGGCAAATTGTTCGCAGGGCTTGAAAGTGTCCGACATTTTGGGCAAGCAACAGAAGCAATCAACAATATCCAAGCAGAAATGGAGGAATTGTTGGACCAAGCCTATATTCTTGACGAACAGATCATCAATGCACAAAACGAAGCAGAGGAGGCACAACTGCTTGCCCAACACGATGTCTTGATGGAACAAGTATCGCAAAAGCAAGGCGAGTTCGAACAGCTGGCCACGAATCACCTAACGGCATCACAACAACAGGCCACAGTCCAATTGGCAAATTTAAACGCTGCGACAACCAGTACTACATGGGAACAAAACTTGAAAACCGTACTGCAAATTCAGTTGGGAATGTTGTCATCGGGTTTGTCGTTGTCTGAAACGCAGCAAATTACAGTGCAGACCATAGCGAACCAATGTCGCTATGAGGGAGGTTATGGTGTGCTGCTTGCCCGCAAAATGCTTCCTGGACAAGAATATGACGACAATATCCTTTGTTCGGAGCGCAGCAATGAATTGGATGGCCCTGAGAAAAACAGTCTGAATGTTTTTCCAAATCCAGCCAGTGATTTCATAATTTTGACCGCTAATAGTAAAGTATCTGCTGGTTCAGCGATTTTGATAAACACCTTTGGACAAACGGTGCGAACCTATCAATGGGAGGGTAAAGAGACTCGCTTGAACATTGCGGATGTACCGTGCGGCACTTACTTCTTGAGCATACGTTCGCACGGGCATCCTTTGGATGTTCAGAAGCTGGTGATACTCCGATAATGACTACAGGCAATTTCTGACGGGTTTGCTGCGGTCGCTTTAGTTAGCAGCAAACCCTTTTTTACGTTTCTGCCGCTTATGAAAAAAACAATGCTGCTCATGTTGATTTTTATCCCTGTGCTGCTTTGCGCCCAGAAACACGATTTTGTGTGGGTGTACGGCTACTTGAACAACTCTGACACCAGTTCCAAAGTAGGTGGGGCGGTTATTGATTTTAAACAATTCCCACCTAAGCATCTCAAGCAGACACGGGAGTTGAATTTTGACCTGTTCTGTGCTAGTTGTTCTGATTCGATGGGCAATATGCTGTTCTATTCCAATGGAATCCGGATCCACAACTATCTGAACGAACTGATTGAAAATGGCGATACCATTAACCCTGGAACAATCTGGCAAAGCAATCAGAACCTAGGATATCCTTCGGTTTTTGGGGGCTTTGCTTTGCCTGCCCCTGGCAAACCCAACTGTTATTTCTTTTTTCATATTGCTTTGTTTATAGATAATGGACAACTTACTGGGAGCCCACTTTACTATACACTGATAGATATGAACCCCAACAATGGTGAAGGAAAAGTGACAACAAAGAACCAGATATTGTTACAGGGTGATTTCACACAACCCAGAGCAGTAAAACATGCCAACGGGCGCGACTGGTGGGTGCTGACGGCACAAGAATCAGAGCATCTCTACCACCTTTTCTTGATTACCCCTGAAGGGATTCAAGGCCCTATGACACAAATCTTGGGCAACCTGTTTTCCAATTCGGAGGCAAGAGGAGTCCCCAATTTTTCTCCTGACGGCACTTTGTATGTACGGAATGATGCCAACAATGGCCTTTACCTTTTGGACTTCAACCGATGTACGGGTGAATTGAGCAATCTACGCATCCTGCCTTACGATCAAACAACAGGCTTCCGTTTTGGATCTGCCGCTTTCTCCCCCGATGGTCGATTTATTTATCTTAGCAACACCAATCAGGTCGTGCAGTTTGACTTGGAGGCTCCTAATCTTGATTATTCTGCCGTCGATACTGTCCAAATATACGACAACTTTGCCGATTCCGGCCCTCCTTTTTTGACTCGTTTCCTTTATCCTCAACTCGGCCCTGAAGACAAAATTTATTACACCACTACAGGGACTACTCCCCGTTTACATGTCATTAACCGCCCGAATCTACCAGGGTTGGCCTGTGATGTAGAGAATCATGGCGTACAACTACCTCGCATCAATGGCCGAACCACTTGTTTTTTCCCAAATTACCGCCTCGGCGAGTGGGAAGGTTCGCCTTGTGACACGCTCAACGGGCAACGACCTGGCGACGGCTTTGTCAAGACATCATACGAGGCTTTTTTGAAACGGAAAGCGAAAGCGATGATGCAAAAGCCCGGTACTAATCCTTCCGGCAAAACCAGAGAAATTCCTTTAGACGAACTTTCTATAGATTATTGGAATTTGAAGGCCATCCAGGAGGGCCAAAAAAGGCATAAGCAATGAATAGAAAAACAATGCTGCTCTTGTTGATTTTTATCCCTGTGCTGCTTTGCGCCCAAAACCACGATTATGTGTGGGTGTACGGCTACTTGAACAACCCTGACACCAGTTCGAAGGTAGGTGGAGCGGTCCTGGATTTCAAACAGAGGCCGCCACTGCATTTCAAACAAACCAGAGAACTAAACTTTGACTACTATTGTACAAGTTGCTCAGATTCCTCAGGAAACCTGCTTTTCTATTCTAATGGTATCCGAATCCACAACTATCTGAACCAACTGATTGAAAATGGCGATACCATCAACCCCGGCACCATCTGGCAGAACAATCAGAATTTAGGGTATCCTTCCAGTTATGGCGGAACTATCTTGCCTGCACCAGAGAAATCAGGTTGCTACTATTATCTCCATTTGCCAATACATTTAAACAATGGAGATATCATTCGGAGCCCACTCTACTTCACCATTGTTGATATGAATGCCAACAATGGTGAAGGAAAAGTGACAACAAAGAACCAAATATTGTTACAGGGTGATTTCACACAACCGAGAGCGGTAAAACACGCCAACAGGCGCGACTGGTGGGTGATGACGGCACAAAAATCAGAGCATCTCTACCATCTTTTCTTGATTACACCTGAAGGAGTCCAAGGCCCAATAACACAGATATTAGGAGACCAGTTTCCAAATACAGATGCAAGGGGGATATCGAATTTTTCGCCAGATGGTACTTTGTATGCAAGGTGCGATGCCAACAATGGCCTTTACGTTTTGGACTTCAACCGATGTACGGGAGAATTGAGAAATCTACGCATCCTGCCTTACGATCAAACAACAGGCTTCCGTTTTGGATCTGCCGTTTTCTCCCCCGATGGTCGCTTTATTTATCTTAGCAACACCAATCAAGTCGTGCAGTTTGACTTGGAGGCCCCTAATCTTGATTATTCTGCCGACGATACTGTCCAAATATACGACAACTTTGCCGATTCCGGCCCGCCTTTTTTGACCCGCTTTCTTTATCCGCAACTCGGCCCGGACGACAAAATTTATTACACCACCACAGGGACTACTCCCCGTTTACATGTAATCAACCGCCCGAATCTGCTAGGGTTGGCCTGTGACGTAGAGAATCATGGCGTACAACTACCTCGCATCAATGGCCGCACCACTTGTTTCTTCCCAAATTACCGCTTGGGAGAATGGGAAGGTTCGCCCTGTGACACGCTCAACGGGCAACGACCCGGCGACGGCTTTGTCAAGACATCATACGAGGCTTTTTTGGAACGGCAAGCGAAAGTGATGATGCAACAGCCCGGTACTAATCCTTCCGGCAAAACCACAGAAGTGCCTTTGGACGAACTTTCAATAGATTATTGGAATTTAAAGGCCATCCAGGAACGGGAAAAAAGACAATGACCATGAATAAAAAAATTATCGTCACACTGCTTGGTATCATCATCAAAGTTTCGCTTTCGGCTCAACGCTTTGATGCTAATTGGCCCGTAGGTACCAATGAATACCCCAACGCTGGAGGCTATGGAAATGCAATTATTAGATTTCAGGAAGATTCCGTTGTTGTTGAGAAGACTTATTTAAGCATGAACTTTGAAAGCACGGTGGGTGCTATTAGTGACTCTCTGGGCAACCTGCTTTTTTTTACAAATGGGTGTTACATCGCTACCGCTTCAGGTGATACGATGCCCAACGGAGAGGGGCTGAATCCGGGATCAATTCACAACTGGGTATGTCCTGAAAATGGGTACATCAGCCCCCGAGGTGCTATGGTGCTACCCATGCCTGGCAGTAATCATCTTTATTATGTGTTTCACATGGGTGTGCAGTATGAACCTGGAACCAATCTTCGATTCGGCCCATTTTATTATTCGATCGTTGATATGGCACTAAACGATGGACAAGGTGCTGTAACCAGCAAAAACAATGTTCTGGCTGTTGGAAATTTAGAGCCCTTCGCAGTAACTCGCCATGGAAACGGACGTGACTGGTGGATATTGGTGTCTGAATATAACTCCAACCGTTATCGTCGATTCATCGTAACTCCAGAAGGCGTAATTGAAAACCCATTGCTTGAAATTGGAAGCATTGCAGACTGTTTGCGGGTTGGCTCATCTACCTTTTCGTTGGATGGCAAAAAATTTGCCCGTCATCAAAATTGCAAGACACTGGTTTTCGATTTTGATCGTTGCACCGGGGTGTTGAGCAACCTGCATGTGTTATCACGGCCAGAATATGTATTTGGGGGTGGTGGAGTGGCTTTTTCTCCCGATGGAAGCCAACTGTTCTCAACTGAACAAATGGCGGTTTTATCAGCTAATCTTCACCTGCCAAATCCACAATTTGATACACTAGTAACCACAGAAGCAATTACTGGAGCCGGGATGAATTTTATGCAATATGCGCCTGATGGTAATAGCATTTTTATAAACATCCTACATCGCTCCCGTTTCTTATCTTCTCTCGAAGATGCCCATTTGCCTCAACCAGTTTTCAAGCAGAAATCTATTCCCCTACCAGTTTATAGTGTCCGCACCCTCCCTCATTTCCCCAATTTCCGCCTCTACGACCTTCCCAACAGCCCCTGCGATACGCTGGGCATCAACACGCCCGTGTCGGCCACCGAGCCAGAACTGAAAAACCAGCACTTGCTCTCCCTTTTCCCGAATCCCGCAGACGTTCAGGTCCAACTGGAATTCGACCCGAACTGGACATCAAATGAATCAGTAAAGTACTTGCTTTTCAACACCATAGGCTCGTGCGTCCGCCAGGGCGAAGTGCCCAAAGGCGTCCATTTAGCGCAGCTGCGCCTGGACGGTCTCCCAAGTGGCATATATTACTTGCAGTTGACGCAGAGGGACAAAAGGCTAGGCACGGCCAAACTGGTGGTATTTCATTCGCGGTAGTCTCATTTCGTTGGGGGCATTCGTTCAGGCATGTAACTTGGTCTTATGGCCTCAATTTCAATAGGACGTGGATAATACGTCTCAAACCGCGTCGTGTCTGTCAAATTTGGATAAGGCATGAAAGTGACCGGCAGCCAGCGCAAAAAATGTTTTCTAACAAGCAAAGATGCATTTACCAACCAAACCATCAGCGGCGAAGGCTTGGGAAACCCAAAAGCGATGCGCAGTTTTTCGTCGATCAAGGCTACCACCGCCGGCTCAATGAGCGGGCGTAAAAAGCCGGGAAACCAGCCCTTGAAAATGTTGATCGTAGCATCGGCGATATTGCGATTGCTCTGCGCGAACACGAAGTATTTGGCTTCGTATTCCGTCACAAAAGCCCGCAAATCCTCAATTGTTGCGGGTAAATCCTGCATCCCCATGCGGAGTCCCACTTCCCGATAGAACAGAAACAGCGCCTGTTTTTCTTTGTCCAGCATTTTTCGCCAGCCGTATTTTTCCATCCAGTCGATCGGATAAAAAATGAGCGTGGAAAGCACAAAAATGAAATCCTCGTTCGGGATGCGGAAATTGCCGTGGATCTTGTTCATCTGGGCAATGGCACGCGAACCAAACGGGCCGTCGTAGCCGTCTTCGGCAAATTTGGTGATGAGAAAACGCGTGTCGTCGTAGCGTTTTTGGCCGTGTTTGGCGAATTCGCCCGTTCGGTCGAGCAAGGCGGAAATAGAGGTGCTGGCATTTCAACCTTGTATTCTTCATGAATATCTAATAATTTTTCCAATTTATCAATAACATCTTGTACTGCTTTGTCCAGGTGATTCTCTGATTCTTCGAAAATAAATTGATCGTTTTCCATAAAATCAAGAAGAAAATCTTTTAATACTTTAATTTTCACTTCTTCCTCATTGCTGATATTTGTCCAATTAAATTCATGCTTTGAAAAAACTTTTTTTAGATTATTGTAGGCTTCAAAACGAAAGGAATTTAGATGCCTTATGCGTTCTTGCTCAGATACCAGTTTAGTTAGATAAAATAAAAGAAGGATGTTTGTGACCCCTAAAAGAGGGTTTAATACCCCTCCAAAGTAATCGCCTGCAACACCCCAATTATCTGGATTGTTTGACAATGAATAACCCCAAAAGTTCCAAGTGTACAAACCAATAGAGGCAATAATCACTATTATTATAATGAAAACAGATAATATGAGCCAAATTGGAAAGGTTTTGTATTTCATGTTAAGAATTGATATGAGAAAGGATAAATTCTATGAATAATTCCAATAATGGTTAGACTAAATTATTGGTTCCCAGCATAATTGGAGGTGCGACTCAAAGTCGCACCTCCAATATACTCCTGATTTTCAACACATTTGCGATCCTAACCCATTATTCGCATGAATAATCTAATTGGCATTTCAACATTGTCCGTTCAAAACTCCAAAACAAACCTCGCCCCCCCGCCC
>JBJXGO010000320.1:0-3400 GCA_046160345.1 Saprospiraceae bacterium | reverse complement strand
CCAATCGGCAAAAACCCCTCACGCTCATAAAATCGCAAGGTTTTTGTATAATCCTCCCCGGGCGTGGTCACCTCCAAACGCAACCAGCCACGGGCTTCTGCAAGTTCTTTGGCCTCGTCCAAAAGCAATTTCCCAACTCCCTCTGAACGATAATCATGTACCACATAGAGTTCGTTGACCACCCCGATCCTGCCTCCCGCGTATATTGCCAGCGATTCCACAAGCGTCAAAATACCCACTACCTGGTCATCGTCATCAAGCGCCAACAGGGTGGAATGAAAATCGTCTGAGTCGATTTGCAGGAATATCTCCTCAATTTCAGAGGCTGTTGGCGAATGGCCAACCTCCTCGTACAAATCGGCCAACAATCGGGATACCGTATGTGTGTCTGCTTCGTCAGCAATTCTAAAGGTTATCATTGCATCATATTTTAGGCATAATTACACATTCTTTGAGAAAGCCAATTACAAAACAGACATTTGCGACAAAATTATGGCTCCGTTTGAAAAAATATTGATGCTCGGCACTGCCCAATGGGGCTGGACCGTACAAAAAAAAGAGGCATTCCAAGTGCTGGATGGCTGGATCGGCGCTGGTTTCCTGCACATCGATTGTGCTACAAATTACCCCATCAACCGCAATCCTGTTGATTTTCGCGCTGCTGAAAAAATTCTTCAAGAATACATACTTGCCCACGGCCTACAGAAGCTCCAAATAACGATGAAAATCGGCAGCCTCAATAATCTCCGAACCCCCGATGTGAACCTCTCCCCCTCCTTCATTCAAATGATAACGGAGGAATACCTACGCGTTTTAGGGTCAAACCTTTCATGTGTCATGATCCATTGGGACAACCGTGAAAACGCAGCTGAGATCAGGACTTCATTGGATATGTTACAGAAAATGCAGCAAGAACATGGCATTCGTCCCGGGCTTTCAGGCATTGCCCATCCTGATATCTATGTAAAGGCAAATACAGGGTTGGACCTGTCTTTTGATATCCAATTGAAACACAACGTTTTGCAGTCGGATTTTGAACGATACAAACCACTGACCAGTGACGGAAATCACTGGTTCTTCGCCTATGGGCTCAACGCCGGAGGAGTCAAATTGGAACCGCCCTACCCTACCGAAAGCACCTTTCTGGCCCGTGGCGGAACCCCTGAAAATGTGGCGCCGCTGCTCGAAAAAATCAACGATTTGCGCCCGGTTTGGAACACAGCCTTCGTACGCCCTCCAGTAAAAACGATGAATCATGTAGGCTTGATCTATGCTGGTTTGCACCCTGATTTGCAGGGTATTTTGCTGGGAGTATCCTCCGCAGCGCAATTACACGAAACCCTCGATTTTTGGAGAAATTTTGAGGTTTTTGATTACAGCGACGTTTTTTCCAGTTTGAAAAAAATACTTTTGCCAGCACCAATGGTAGCGTGACCCTTTATCCAGAGGAACTGCTAATCTGTACAGAAAACAATGGCTACAAAAAAAACACCTGCCAAGGCACAGGCAAAAAAATCCGCTCAAAGGCAAATTGCCTATGTTACCAAAACCGAATTTTTTCAGCCCAATTTTTGGGGACAACACCTGCTGCCCTCACTCGCACTGATGGCGCTTGCATTTGTGCTTTATGGAATAACGCTGGGTTATGGCTATTTGCAAGACGACCAATTATTTATCTGGGACAATTCCTTTGCACAAAAGGGCTTTGCAGGTTTGGCCGAAATATTTGGCAACGACAGCCTTTTGGGATATTACAAAGACCCAAACCTGATGCTGGAGGGTGGTCGTTACCGCCCACTTCCACTCGCCACTTTTGCCATTGAGATTGGGCTTTTCGGAAAAGACAGCCCTGGGGTAGCCCATTTCTTTAACGTGCTTTTGTATGGATTTACGGGAGTATTTATTTACCGCATATTACTCGGCCTTTTCCCAAACAGAGAGGGCGCCATTTATTGGGGCTTACCCTTCCTGGCTGCAGTATTTTTTACGGTTCATCCGCTGCATGTAGAGGTTGTTGCGAACATCAAAAGTCGCGACGAGATCCTGGCGCTGTTGGGCAGTTTGGGAGCGCTTTGGGCCACTATGCAATACTTTGACACTCAAGATAATCGCTGGCGCTGGATTGCAGCCGGATGCCTGTTCCTGGGTTTGTTATCCAAAGAAAATACGGCGACTTTTTTGGCCGTAATTCCGCTTACGCTGTGGATGTTCAGCAAACTACCGCTCGGTCGCATACTTACGGCCTGCCTGCCTATGCTTGCCGCCGTTTTTTTGTTCCTCGTAATGCGTGCTTTTGCACTGGGGAAGGCTATTCCGCACCCGGACGAATTGGTTTTGAACCCGTTTTTAGGAATGACTGGTTTAGAAAGATCAGCCACTATATTGCTTTCAATGGGTTGGTACGTGAAACTTTTGTTCATACCGCACCCGCTTACAATAGACTATTATCCTTATCACGTCCCAAAAATGAGTTGGACAGACTGGCGCGTGTTGATCACGGCGGCAGCCTACCTGATCGTAGGCGCCTGGGCGTTTCAAAAAGCGAGATCATTCCGAAGCAGGCATGTTGAAGAAGGTACTGGCTGGTTGATCCCGGCTTATTGCGTTTTGTATTTTTTCCTGACAATCAGTGTGGTATCCAATGTTTTTGTTCGGACGAGTACCTTCCTCAACGAACGCTACCTTTATATGCCCTCGATTGCTTTTTGTATTTTGGCAGCGTGGTTTATCGCCCGTAAACTTCCCGATATGCTGGGCAAAATGCGGGATGTGCCCAATTTGTGGAGCATTGTGCTCGCAGGAACCATCGTGATCCTGTTTGGAATGAGAAGTTGGACGCGAATACCAGATTGGGGCGGCGATGGCACAGGGTTGGTGGAGTCAGCCGTCAAAGTTTCAAGTGGGAGCTATCGGGCTAATTATTACTATGCCAATTTATTGTACCAAAACAAGTATCTGAAAATCGAAAAAGCCAGTGACGCGAGCGCTGTTTCGGAAAAAAACGCGCTCATTGACTCCATCGACTTTTATTTGGACCGTTCTTTAGAGATCAATCCCGGCTACCGATTGGCGGCACCCCTGAAGATACAGATGGCATTAGGGCGTTTCAATCAAACGAAAGATTTGGAAAAACTGCTTTTGTCCCTTGAAAAGCTCATCCAGGCTCAGCCCTCAAATGGCGAAATGTTGAATATGGTCGCAGAAATATTAAAGTCGTTAAAAGGGGCCGACCCGAATATTTACAATTATTTCTGCCACCGGGTGGGCTACAATTTTTATTATGTGAAAAAACACGACCCGGATGGGGCCGTGTTTTTCCTCAACTTTGCGCTGGAGAATTTCCCGCAGGATAAAAATACTATGCAGGATTTGATTCAGATCTATAGTTCTACAGGTAATC
>JBJXGO010000319.1:0-21241 GCA_046160345.1 Saprospiraceae bacterium | reverse complement strand
GATGCGAATGGATGCAGTACAACGGTATCGTTTAACATCATGGCAACTGATAATCAGCCGCCTGCCTTGATCTGTCCTGATAATATTCAAAAATGTGGAGAAAGCATCGTGAATTACGGCTTGCCAGGCGTTTCAGACAATTGTGGGGTTGCAGGCCCTGCCGCGGTAATTGCTGGTTTGCCAAGCGGTTCGGTCTTTCAGGAAGGTATGCACACCATTATATATCGCGCCACCGATGTTACCGGGAATAGCGGGACTTGCTCGTTTTCAATTGTTGTTCATCAGGTTCCCGTAGTCAGCTTTGATAATGTTTCCAACGATGTAAACGGGCAAGGAGTAGGGCAGATTTTAATTTCAGTAACTGGGCATGGACCATTTCAATTTTTCTGGACCAAAAATGGGCAACCCTTTGCTGACACGGAGGATTTGACTAATTTGAGTGAAGGAACCTACAGCCTTGAAATTCATGATATTAACGGTTGTATTTCAATAGTAGGAGCCACGATCAGCAATACCGTAGGCATAAACGAACCTGGTTTGAGTGGCTCGGTAAGGCTTTGGCCCAACCCTATGCACTCGACTATCCAATTGGAGATCATTGATTTGGATGTGATCGCTGCTTGTGTTGTTGATTTGCGCGGTAGTTTGGTAAAGGAGATCCAGCCGTCCGAACTTTCGGGTGAAATTGACCTTGAAGCATTGCCTGGAGGCATGTATTGTTTGAAAATTACTGCGACGAATGGGCGGGTTATGAGCTTGAAATTTGTGAAAGCAGGAAATTAAAGGATGCTGACAAGGGTTTGATATTTTTAAAAAACTACGGGATAAAGGTACGGGCTTATTCGAGCTGCGATTTGAAGTCGCAGCTCGAATATCGCAGTTCAAAACCTGTCAAAAAAAACAGCTCAATGCAACAAGCCCAAGGCTCCCGCCAGCATTAGCACCACGCCCGAAATAATGCCTGCGTAGTGTTCCAGCGCATGCCAATTGGCCAGCGATAGTCCGTGCCACACCAGTTGCACCCACACTACCATTCCGCCCACGGTGGTAACGGCGTATAGTGCCGAAAGGCTGATCACAGCCCAGGCCCCATGGGTGCCTGCCACTAGAAAAAACGCGCCGATCTCGAGGCATGGCGACAAAAACATGGCAGAAGCAAGCGCAATAATCAACTGTTTTTCAGGAAGTTGGGTGGATACCTGACCGTGCATGTGAAAATGCCGGTGGTAATAGTGGCGCCAGATAAACACCATTCCCAGAATTATGAGCAACACCGGGGCTGCGATTTCCATAAAGGTCTCGGCCCAGGCAGAAAGTTGCCAGCCTGCCAGACTGATCACCATTCCGATCAACACCGTACTTAGAGCATGTGCACCGCCAGCCCAGAGGGTGATGCGCGAAGCTTTGGCTGCCGTCCAACTGGCCCTTTTGCCAATTGCAACTATAGGCAGCCAGTGGTTGGGGATGGCAGCATGAAGCAGGCTAAGGGCTAGGCTTCCTAGCAGGAGGTCAGTGGTCATTTTGTAGTTTCTTCAGAAAATATCTCGGCTCACAAAATTGATGCAAGTGGCAAAAATACTACGTTTCGGGTGTGGTAAGTTTATAGCTTTTTGACCAACATTTAATTGAGAAATGAAATGCCAGGTAAGAAGATTTGTTGCGACATATTCTTGCTACTTCAAAAAACAACCCCAATACCTATGAAAATCTTCAAGTGGATCAAAAATTTCGCTGTCGAAATTTGGAAAGACATCGTGGTCCGGTTCTGGCGAGGGCTTAGCCCCGATAAATTTTTCGCTTTTGTAGGTCGCCATTTTTTCTATCTGATTTGGATACTCCTTGTGCCCACCATCCTGTATCTAATGGCGCAGGGGCGGGAGTTGTTCACGGGCCTTTTTGACGACAACTACTTTTTTAGCGGCCTCAATGCTTCATTTCTGGTGATGGTTTATTTCGCTCAAGCGATGGCCATTATTTTGCTGCCACGCCCATTTTTCAGAGCATTGCCCTTTGAGGATTGGAGCAAACTTCGCTATAAACTAGCACTCAAAAACTCTAGCCTTACTTATTTGCTTAGTGCATTGCCCACAATCATGTATGGGCTTGTGATGATAAAAGTGCAAATAGATCGAATTCCTGACTGGTCTTGGTGGCTCATCGTGCCTACTTTTCTGTTAGCCTTGATATTTTCTGCACGTTTTCAACTAAGATGGAAACTCAAATTGCGCACCACTCTACTAATCATATTGGTCAATATTGTGCTTTGTGGAGTTTTAGTGGGTTCGATCGAAAAACCGGTGCCCTTTTGGAATTACTTCATCGTAGGCAGTTGTCTCTTGCTCCAAATGGCGCTCATTAGTGGACTGAGCAAGCGCATTGACGAAAATTTCCTCCTGGCCACCAATGCTAATGACCCTGCGGCCACTTCTGGCAATTTAAAATGGCAGCATTATGATCGGCTGTATCTATGGAGTACTATTCCTGTTTTGGCATTGGTGATCTTTTACATGACCTGCCCCAACATGGAGGCGCCTACGCCCACCTTTATTTTGCTTTTGCTCACCACTTTTTACATGATGGTTACGAGGTTAATTGCTGCCTGGTATGTTTTTCGTATCAAATGTGAGAGCGGTAGATGCCTGAAAATGTGGGGGTTTTGGGCGGCGTCCATTGTTTTGCTGGGCTTCATCTTTGTGGTTAAATCAAGGATCCACAATATTCGAACCATCCCCGCTACCACCACGAGCTGCCAAGACCGTATTTCGCTCGACGAATGGTTTGAAGCATGGTGGGCGCAAAACCAGTTTGATACCATTAGAACAGATATCCCGATTTACCTCGTTGCAATTCAAGGTGGCGGTAGCCGCGCTGCACTCTGGACCAGCGAAATGCTCAACCGATTGGAAGTGGAGAGTGGTTATCAATTCCACAAACACTGCTTTGCCATTACCTCAGCTTCCGGTGGATCCGTCGGCACAGGCGCAACGCTGGGGCTGTGGCGATTTGCAGAAGAGAATGCGTCGCTCATGAACAGCAAGCTGGGAGAGAGGCCCAAGGACAGTCTTTACCTCAATTTTGCCAAGGGCGCTTTTCAACGCAATTACCTCAGCGGTACGTTTATGGACATTTTTACCTGTGAAATTGTAAGCCGCTTTATGTTTGGCAAAGAGGATCGGCATAACCGAAACTACCGACTCCAAAAAGACGAAGCCCTGGGTTTTGCGGCCGGCCTTGAACGCGGGTTTTATCCCGAACCTCCAAAACTTTCGCTACGCATTTATCAACGACTCCGATTTTGGGATAAAGGCGATGCTGACTCGCTCAGCGTTGATGGTTTCAAAGTACAGAATTACCCGTTCAAGGAATACCTTAGTTATTGGTATGAAGGGCCCAAAAAACCCAAAGCCCATCTGCCGCTTTACCTGCCCATCACTACCAACATTCAAACAGGAAGGGCTGGCTTTAGCAGTCCTGTTCTGATGGACCCGCTCGTGTTTACGGATGCAATTGATGTGTTGGAGGCCGTTGAAAAATCAGACCCGAAAGACAAAAACAAGACCCTCTCAATGGTAGGCGCCACCAACCTTAGCGAGCTTTTCCCTCTGTTGAGCGCCCTGACTTTTATCCCAAAATCGGGAAATTATATTGACGGGGGCACCTATCAAAATATGGGTTTGCAATTGCTCCAGCAGATTTACTTCTGGCTTGACCGAAAACGTGAATCCGATCCGCGTATGGCAAAAGTCAATATTCAGGTACTCTATTTGATCAACAATCAAACAGAAACAGCCAATTTCCCCAAGCGCGACCGCGTGTCGCAATTGCAGTTGCTGTTCAGACACGCGAGCAGTACCACCATCAATGGTCGCTCCAGCTACTACACCAAGCGCATGGCCTACGATCTCCATGCGCCCGACAGTCTGTATAACCTTTGGTTGCAAGCACGAGAACCCGATTCTGTCAATTTTAAGATCCCTTTGGGGCGTTGGCTTTCGAGGAGTTCTGTGCAAATGACAAAAGAACGCGCGGATGTTTTTAATAAAGAAATAAACCGGATCGTTGCTCCGCTAAAGGAGAATGAATGAGCGACTTTTTTTCAAAAAAATTAGAAAATTTCAAAAAACCTAAATACCTGATTAGGTTTGCAGGGTCAATACATTCCTAAAAAAATTGCCATGACTATTAAAATGAAATTCAATCTTTTGGGCACACTCCTGCTCCTGGGTTTGTTCCTGCTTACGACGGGCTGCCATCTTTTGAAAAAAAATGTGGACAATGTGGAACTCAGCAAATTCCGCGTTAACAACCAAACCCATATTGATAGCCTTGTGCGGTATGCAGCCCGGAGCGCGGCCCTGGGCATAGCTGATACCGCCCAACTAATTACAAAAAATCTGATACTTGGCCTGAAGGGCTCTATGGATACCCTCGACCCGGATTTTCAAAAACTCAAACTAAAAATTGAAGAGCTGGGCAGTCTTTCTGAGGCGCAGCTGGCTAAACTTGGAAACCAGCTTGAATTGCGGGTTAAAAACCTCAAAGACGATATCAAGGATGAAGAATTGAAAAAATTTCTAATCAGCATTATCGAAGAATCCACCGGGAAACTAAAGGCCCAGACCAGAACCATGCTCAGCGATATGATTCAAAATGCGCTAAACTCCTTCGATGCCGAAACGGCCAAGGAAAAGCTACAGGTGATCATAAGTGGCGCACTGGGCGACAGCACGAAGATCAAAGCCCAGGAACTGGTAAGCGGAGCGCTTCGCCCAACAGTGGACACGATTTTGGCCCGAATTGAAAAAATCGTCCGTAAAGATGTCCCTTTCGTACAGAGACAAGCCAACAAACTGTTGGTAGCCCTGGCCGCATTGTCAGCCGCCATTATTGGTTGGGTTTGGTACCAACGCCGTCGTTATGCCAAATTGGTCAGTGTTTTAACGTATGAAATTGACAAAATCCCTTCCCAAACCCTGTACGACGAACTGACCAAACGGATCCGCAACGAGGCCCAGAAGAATGAATTGGAACCTTTATTGCGGCAGGTGTTGAAAGATCAGGGCGTGAATTCATAAGGGATCACTGCTTCCAAATGCCCCCAATACCCAGTTTCCACAACTGTGCATTCAAAGCAGGAATGTCTTTTTCCAGGAGCTCGGTGCCGCGTTTTTTCAAAACAGCCCATTCGGCATCGAGCTCTTTTTTTAGGTCTAAGGAAGGTTGATTCACCTGGGGAATGTCACTTTCAGTTTGGTTGAGCAGGAAAAAATAATTGGCAGAAAACTTGTTGGGGAAATTTTCCACGTCGTCATACGCCTTGGATTTCCGTTGGACCATATCCTCATCCCAAGCCTTCATTTTTGCCGACAATGCATTCCCCTCAGCAAGGATACCTTTGTTAGAAGCATCAGCGCCAAGTGCTGTCATCAGCTCATCCAACTGAAGCCTTTTGGCGTTTAAATTGTTCACCATCAGGTGCATTTGCCGCAGCTCGCCTTCCATCTCGCTCATCACGCGGTCGTATTCAACATAACTCGCTGCAGTAGTCGGGTATAAAGGATTGGCAAGAATTTCAGCGCTGGTCGAAACTGTTTTGTCCGACCACTTGAGCGAAACCGAATAAACTCCGGGTGGAGCTTTGTGCCCATTGAAACTGTTTTCAAAATAGGTATCCGGAATGCCTGGAAGCGTGTGGTGCCTCATGTTCCAAACCATTCGGTTCAGGCCCTTATCAGTACTCAGCGCCGGTTCCTCGGATGGACCTCCTTCCCAACTTTTGAAGGTGCTGTCTTTTTGAGAACTGAACATACGCACCATCTTGCCAGCCGCGTCCTTAATTTCAATTGTTACAAGCGCTCCCGGCTTTATTTCAGGCAATTGGTAATACAACACGATGCCGTTGGCCGGATTAACGCCTGCCAGCTTGCCCATGCCCTTGAACTCGGGGTCTGTTTTGTCCAGTTCGCTGCTTCCATTGGCTAAATAAGCGGGTTCCGGCTTATAAATACCAAAGGCCGGCGTATCCTTCTGGTATTGCGTAAGCAGGCCAAGATCGTCCAGGATCCAGAAAGAGCGGCCAGAGCTCGCAACGATCAGATCACCTTTGTGGATCCTAAGGTCGGTTATCGGTGCAATAGGGAGGTTCAACTGAAAAGGCTCCCAATCGTTGCCGCCGTTCCAGGAGATGAAAAGCCCGATTTCCGTTCCGGCAAACAAAAGATCTTTACGGGACTGGTCTTCCCGAACTACCCGGGTAAATGCATTTTCAGGAATACCACGGGTGATTTTTGTCCAGGTTTTGCCATAATCCGTGGTTTTGTAAAGCCCTGGCGTATGATCGTTGAATTTGTATCGGGTGGTGGCGATATAAACTGTTGCTTTGTCGTGCGGCGAAACTTCTATTGCATTGATCAGGCATTCCTGTAAGCCAGGAGGGGTCACGTTTTTCCAATTTGCGCCGTTGTCTTTGGTAAGATAAACCTGGCCATCATCGCTGCCAGTCCAGATCACGCCTTTTTCTTGTGGAGATTCGAGGACATAACTGAGCGTGCCGTAATTCTCCGCGCCCACAGCTTCATTGGTGTAGGGGCCGCCACCTTTCCCTTGTTTGGATTTTTCATTGCGTGTCAAATCCTGGGAGGCTTCCGTCCAGGTCTTGCCCATATCGGTCGTTTTCAGGAGCATCTGAGCGCCGTGGTAATAGGTATTCGGCTCGTGTTTTGACCAGATAATTGGAGCGTTCCAGTTAAAACGGTATTTGTTGTCTTTTGCATCGCGGCCCAAATACTGAATAGGCGCAGCCATAATATTGGTGCCGGCCTTGGCTTTTGTGTCGAGCACTTCGATGGTGCCTTGATAACTTCCGCCCAACACATACCGCGGATTATCAGGATCGAATGCCAGAAAAGCGCTTTCTCCACCAGCAGAGGCCATCCAACTCGAAGTGCCGATACTCCCACTTCCAAATTCACGATGTGCAATGGAAACGGATGAGTTGTCTTGCTGACCACCGTAGATCCGATACGGGAATTGATTGTCAACGTTGATCCGGTAAAATTGAGCCGTCGGCATATTGTCCAGCGAACTCCAGGATTTGCAGTAATTGAAGGTAATTGCAGCGCCTCCATCATCTGCTAGTATCAGGTTTTTGGAATCCTGCGGGTTTATCCATAGGTCGTGATAATCACCATGCTGACCGCTCAGGGTTTCCCAGGTTTTGCCTCCATCGCTAGAGCGCAATGCAGGTGCACTCAATACATAAACCGTGTTTTCATTTTGCGGGTCCGGAAACAACTCGATGTAATACCAGGCCCGCTGCACCAGGCGGTGGTCATTGGTCACCCGAGTCCATTTTTTACCCGCATCAGTAGATACAAACAGCCCGCCGGCTTCTTTTTCTGAATCGCTTTCAATCAGGGCATACACTTTTTCAGAATTGGAGCGACAAACAGCAATGGACATTTTGCCCATTTCTTTGGGCAAGCCTTCCTGAAGTCTTTCCCAGTTTTCTCCACCATCTGTGGATTTGTACAAACCGCTTCCCGGGCCACCACTGATCACCTTCCAGGGCAGCCGGCCATGTTCCCACATAGCGGCGTACAAAATGTTGGGATTGTTCATGTCCATGGACAATTCGGCACAACCCGTTTTGTCATCCACATAAAGTACTTTTTTCCAGCTGACGCCGCCGTCCGAGGATTTGAAAATGCCCCGCTGTTCAGATTTGCTGTACAAGGCGCCCTGTGCGGCCACGAATACCGTGTTTGGGTCCTTGGGATGCACAACGATACGGGCTATATGCTGACTGTTTTCAAGCCCGATATTTTTCCAGGTTTTGCCCGCATCGGTAGATTTGTAAACGCCGTCTCCGTGATGGGTCATCACGCCCCGGATGGCGTGCTCGCCCATGCCGACATAGACCGTATTGGGGTGGCTCTCTGAAACCGTTACAGCCCCAACGGAGCCTGTTTTGAAGAACCCATCGGAGATGTTTGACCAATGAATCCCCATGTCGTCCGTTTTCCAGAGGCCACCGCCGGTAGTGCCCATATAATAGGTGGATTTGTCTCCGAACACCCCAGAAGCCGCCACCGACCGGCCACCCCGGAAGGGGCCGATGTTTCTAAATTTCAGGGGTTTGAAATATTGGTTCAGGTCGGCGGGTGAAGGCTCTTTTTTTGCTTGCGCCTGAAGCGAAAGCGTCAAAATGATCAGAAAAAGGATTGAAAGTGCGTTTTTAATCATTATGTTTTAAATTCAAAGCTGGCACGATGTAATGATGTGCAACATACTGCTGGACATATTTAAACTCGAGACCTATAAGGTTTTTTTGAAACCTTATAGGTCTTGGAGCAAAACAAAAATGTCCAGTAGTATTGCAGGCTCAAAGTTACAGTGAGCCTTTTGGAATACTCGCATGTTTTTAAAAGGCAGGGCATTTGCCGGGAAAACCTTTGTTTTAAAGTACGCCTTGAAACCAATCTTGTGGATAACTTTTTCACCACAGTTAGACCATATTTCCGCTTGAAAAGGGAATTTTGCGTCTGATTTTCATGAACCATCCCCAAAATTGTCAAGCAACTTAACATTTCTGTTGTTCCTCGTTCATAGTTCATAGTTCATAGTTGAAAGCATGTCCTACGCTGCCCGTATTGCCCCCCTGACCAACATACCTGCCCGAAAAGTCGAAGCCGTCATTGAATTGCTCGAAGGTGGTGCCACAATTCCATTCATAGCCCGATACCGCAAGGAGGCCACGGGTGAACTCGACGAGGTACAAATTGCTGATATTCAGGATGCCTGGAAAAAGATGATGGATCTTGACAAACGCCGCGAGGTCATCCTTCAAAGCATTGAGGAGCAGGGAAAACTCACGCCCGAACTCCGCCGCGCCATCGAACAGGCGGTCACGATGACCGAGTTGGAGGATTTGTATCTGCCTTATCGTCCCAAACGCAAGACCCGCGCCAGCATAGCCATTGAAAAAGGGCTGGAGCCGCTGGCAAAACGTATTTTCTCTCAAACAGATAACAGCGGCATCGCTGCCCTTGCAAAACGGTTCATTACCGATCTGGTGCCCACTGTGGAAGATGCCCTCCAGGGCGCCCGCGACATTATCGCCGAATGGGTGAGCGAGGATTTGAAGGCCCGCGATAAAATACGCCGACACTTTGCACGAGGTGCTGAAATCGCCTCCCGTTTGGTAAAAGGAAAGGAAGAAGAAGGCGCGAAATACCGTGATTACTTTGACTGGAGCGAGCCGCTGGCCAAATGCCCCAGCCACCGCCTGCTTGCCATGCGCCGGGGTGAGGAAGAAGGTTTCCTGCGGGTAGGTATCGCGCCAGAGGAAGAAGCGGCTGTGAATGATCTGGATAAAATATTCGTCTCAGGCTACGGCGAGGCCGCCAATGAGGTGCGCCAAGCAGTGAAAGACAGTTATAAAAGGTTGCTCGCGCCCTCCATCGAAACAGAGTTTCGAGGTACAAGCAAAGAAAAAGCGGATACGGAAGCCATCCGGGTCTTTGCTGAAAACTTACGCCAACTATTGCTTTCCGCTCCGCTTGGCGAAAAAAGGGTGATGGGCATTGACCCCGGATTCCGTACAGGCTGCAAAGTGGTTTGTCTGGATGCCAGTGGGAATTTACTCAAATACACGGCTATTTTCCTGCACAATCCGTTCGAGGCACAGGCAGATCTTGAAAATTTGGTAGAAAAGCACGCCATAGAAGCCATTTCGGTGGGCAATGGCACGGCTGGGAGAGAAACCATGGATTTTTTGCGAAAGATCAACTTCAGAACACCCGTCGAGATCTTTCAGGTCAACGAAGCGGGCGCCTCTATTTATTCCGCCAGTGAAGTGGCACGGGAGGAATTCCCCAAAGAGGACCTGACCGTTCGCGGCGCTGTCAGTATTGGTCGAAGGCTCATGGACCCCTTGGCAGAATTGGTTAAAATTGACCCCAAAAGCATCGGAGTGGGTCAATATCAGCACGATGTAAACCAAACCCAGCTCAAGGACGGACTCGATCGAACGGTTGAAAGTTGCGTGAACGCGGTGGGTATCAACCTCAATACAGCAAGCAAACACTTGCTGACCTACGTCTCTGGACTTGGCCCGGTACTGGCCAAAAACATCGTGGAATTCAGAACCGAAAACGGCGCTTTTACCAAGCGTTCCGACCTGAAAAAAGTACCGCGGCTTGGCGACAAAGCCTTTGAGCAGTGTGCCGGGTTCTTACGCATCCGGGAAGCCAAAAACCCGCTCGACAACACGGCTGTTCACCCGGAACGCTACGCGCTCGTTGAAGAAATGGCCGCCGATCTGGGCTGCAAAGTCATTGATCTGGTGCAGGATAAAGAAAAACGCGCCAGTATTGACCTGAAGAAATATGTGCGCGGCGATGTGGGCCTGCCCACGCTCAAAGACATCCTCAAAGAGATCGAAAAGCCCGGTCTCGACCCGCGCGGTGCCGCCAAATCTTTTGAGTTCGCCAACGTGCACTCCCTCGACGACTTGCATGCAGGCATGATCCTTCCCGGCATCGTGACGAACATCACCAACTTCGGCGCGTTCGTGGACATCGGCGTAAAAGACAGCGGTTTGGTCCATGTCTCGCAGTTGTCCGACAAGTTTGTGCGCGACCCGATGGAAGTGGTTTCGCTAGGCCAGCAGGTGATGGTGCGGGTGGTGGAAGTGGATTATGGACGGAAAAGGGTGGCCTTGAGTATGAAAAACCTCTAAAACTCAACCCAAACTCCCACCTTTACCCCATACTTCACTGCTCCCGGGTGTTCCAGATAATTGAACCTCCGATAAAGATCTACCCGCAATACCTTTAAAATGTTGGTGATGCCCACACTGGCTTCTACATAGGGCTTTTTTTCCAGTGTGTAGGAAATGGGCGTGCCATCCAGAGAAGCCGGAAATTTATACAATCCGGAATTTTCGCTTGGCTGGTTTTGTGCCGATACTTGCCCGTAAAGCACTTTTAATGAACACGCTTCACGCCATTTGAGCCTGCGGAGCAAAGGGATCTTGTTGAAGAAAAAGCCCATGAAATAATGCTCCACCATCACAGTGGCGTATCGGTCGCTTACAAACTCCATGAAATTCATCATGTTGTACGAATATGTCTGCGTAAAAAAGGTCTGATTGCCTCGATGGAGAGTTAGTAAGGGGAAGGGGACCTTGCCAAACAGCCCTCCGGCTTCAACATAGAGTTTGTTGTAGCCAAATGGAGGCAAATTGCTGAATTTCTTAAAGCTTGCTACCACTTCATTGTAATCATATTGACCCCCGGCCACGCCTTTGAAACCTTTGGAATATCGCAGGGCAAGGGTGTAATTGAAATCAATAATAGAGCGGGTAGTGCCACCTTGATAAAATGTTTCGCCTGGAGAATACCGCATCTGAACAAAGGCCGAGGAAGCCTTCACAGGATCTTGCACAGCCGGGCCTCCTTCCGCAGGTTCAAACAAAAGTGCCCCTGCAGGTCTGAATTGGCGGTTTTCGGCTCCAATTTGGCAAGAAAAATGGTTTTGAAATTCGCGTTCGTAAAGGGCTACTACTCGGTCGTAGTAAAAAAACTTGTCGTTCGTGCCACGCACAATGGAGTTGCCAAAATTGGCTTCCTGATTTGCCTGAAAGTTTTGGATCGGCAACAGCACATCATGCAGATAACTGGCTCTCACCATTTCTTTGGGAAATTTGTTGAACTCCTTACCCTTCAATCCATAAACCCCTCCAACATTGTATTTCCAACGCTGGTCGCGGAACCCATAACCGGCCCAGCTCTCCAGACGCCAGCGCTTGCTCATTTTTGGGCTGGTTCGACCGCCGAAGCGCAGGCGATCGCCTTCTACTTCATTGAATGCATAAAATGTACTCACTGGGCCCAGCTGAAATTTTCCCACATCAGCATAGGCAGCAAACAATACATACCAGACCCTGGTTCCTATCTTGTAAAAACGGGTTTTGCGCAGACTGTCCAATTTTGAATAAGTAGCAGTCTCGGCAGCGTTGAGCGGGGCTGGTCGAGCTGCTTCCCAAAAGTCATTGTCCTGAACATTGGCGGCGGTAGGCAGGGTAATAATTTCGGAAACAGCCCCCCCCAGTACAGTATCAGGAAGGATTGGGTTGATCAGTGGGTTGCGGTGTGTCACCAATCGCTGAGCAACTATGCCCACACTTTTATCGGTCAAGGAAAAATGCATCCGGTAATCTTCAGAAGAAAGCACCCATTTCCCCGATGGAAGCAGGTGGAAATCTTGTTCGACCACCAGTTCCTTTACCCAGTTAAGGTTAATATTGGGGTTGATTGAAAAGTTGATTCGGGTTACGGCGTAGGAGCTGTCCAGGGCAATGTATAAATCCCCCTGGAGCATCATGTCCAATTTGTTTTTTGGATAAAATTCAAGCCTGATTATTTTTTTGCCGCCCTCCTGTATGGTGTCTGCGGCATAATACCGATAAAACAGCGGTGCATTTTTTGCAATCGGACTCATAAACTGATCAGAAAGCATCTCCACATAATTATCGTAAATGTCCACATCCTGATACAGGTATTGCAAGCCTTTGTTAAGGCCATCATCATCCACCATTTCACCAAAACGTACTGATTTTGTGGCTTTTATGTACTTTTTCCACTGGTCTGGATTGGATCGGCTATAAAAATCCATCACGTTTTCCTGCATAAATATCGGAGTCACCGCAAGGCCTCCAAGTTTGCTCGTGTCCACATTTTCGAACACAAAACGCATAGGGCGCAACAACTTTCTTTTTTTCAATTTCTCCTTGATGTTGCTAAGGCCCAGAAAGATCTTTTCATATTGTTCGTCCTGATAACTCCTCAAGTCGGCAATATGATTCTGGTCGCGATGGGCGATAACCAGCTCGATGAGTTCTACAGCCGGATTGTTTTTCCGTTGGTATTTTTTGGGCCTTACCGTCACCTCTGAAAGTTGGGTGGCCGTGGGCGCCAACACAATATCTACCGTTTGCTGTTCACCTGTTCTTACGGACACCAGCTGGCTCACGTAGCCTACGTAATTGAACTGGACCTTGGTTATTTTTTGGTCTGTCCGGAGCAGGTAAAACCCGTTTTCGTCCGTTCTGGTACCCGCCGCAAAGCCGGGTGCTGCCACGCTCACAAATGCCAGGCCCTCCTTGGTTTCGGCATCTGTTACCTTACCTTTTACAAGGGTATAGATTGTTTTTTGGGAAAAAACGGTGGTGGAGGATATGGTAGGTAATACAAAAAGGAGTATCCAAAATATGGGGCGCATGTGGAATAGTATTTATCGCATTAACGACCACTTATCGCGTTGTTGTTTTTGTCAGTTCGCTGGGTCGGATTTGTTTTGGAAAAGGGTAGTTGATTGTTCTTGCAATTGCTGCTTGCATTCGGTTTGACATGAATTTTTACAAAGGTAACTATTCTTGCTGACCATTTTATGGCTTGGCGTCAAGCAAAAACTTCCTTACCATGTTCAACGCATATACCCCGGTAAGTTGTATATTTTTGGCGCGATCCCGACCAAAAATATGTTTGGCTACCAGACTGCGATGTCCATCGCTTACTGCCATCCATACGGTACCCACAGGCTTTTCCGGAGTGCCGCCGCCTGGCCCGGCAATACCGGAAATGGCAAGCGAAACATCCACCCCCAAGGTTTTTCTGGCGCCGACAGCCATCTCAAGCACGGTTTCTTCGCTAACGGCTCCAAATTGTTCCAAAGTTGCTGGTTTTACGCCCAGCAATTTGCTTTTCATTTCGTACGAATAACTCACTACAGAGCCCGGGAAGTAATCCGATGAGCCCGGTATCGTTGTGATCAGGTGGGCAACATAGCCTCCGGTGCAGCTTTCAGCAGTGCCAAATTGTTTGCCTTGCCGACGCAAAATATTCCCAACCACTGATTGCAGGCTTTCCTCTTCCTCACCAAAGACAAGGTCAGGAATCAAACCTTTTAATTCGGTTTTTTTTGTGTCTAGCTCGACATTCAGGATTGACTCCGCATCTTCCGTGATCTCCCCTGGCCATTGGCCTGTCAAACGCAAGCGAACCTGACCCAAGGTAGGCAGGTAGGCCAATTTTATATGCGCAGGAAGGCCGTCTTCAAAGGCTTCAATTCGTTTGGCGATCACGCTTTCTCCTTCACAGGCGGTCAGCAAGGTTCGGTGTGCAATAGGTCTGCTTTGGAAACGGGCTTTTAACCGCGGTAAAACCTCGTTCGTCATCAGGTATTCCATTTCAAAGGGCACGCCGGGCAAGGATATAAATACCTTTCCATCTCGTTCAAACCACATCCCGGATGCCGTGCCCACTTTGTTGGGTAGAATTATGGCCTCATCCGGCAACATCGCCTGACTTCGAATAGACTCAATGGGTATCGGACGGTTTATTTTTTGAAAATAGGCCGCGATAAGATCATAAACCTCTTGATGGAAAACCAATTGACAATCAAACAATTCCACCAGCGTAGCCTTGGTAATATCGTCTTTGGTAGGCCCGAGCCCACCTGTCATAATGACAATTTGGGCCATGGAAGCAGCATGTTTAATGCCCACAACAATGGCTTCCTTTGTGTCGCTCACGCTGCTTTTCCCAACTACAGCCATGCCACCCTGATTGAGTTTTTGACTCATCCAGGCCGAATTTGTGTCCACAATTTGGCCGATAAGAATTTCATCGCCGATGGTTATTAGGTGTACGTTCATACTTGATTTGGATTGGTGGCTGCAATATCCGAGCTGTCTGGCAATCCCTGTCTCCAATTTTTACTAAGAAACGTAGTAACGATTTAAAGGTTGTCGATTCAGCCAAACAACTGCATGCTATAGTAATTTGAACTAGAGTATGTCTGAAACCGCGTAGCGGTGTCATTTTCCTAGCACGATAGTGCGTTTTTTTTCAAACCTTGCATCCCATCCGCGCAAATCAGCAAAATTCACAAGTTCAGCATATCATCATGAAAAACTGGCAAATCAAAGCGTCTTTGTTCCTCAATTACTTCGTATTTGCCATCCTGCTCAACAGTGTTGGCACGGTAATCTTGCAAGTGCAAAACAACTACGGAGTTTCACCAGGAGAAGCCTCCGTGTTGGAAGGGTATAAAGACCTGAGCATTGCAATTGTGTCGTTTTTGCTTTCTTCCTTTATTACACGCTGGGGTTATAAAAATGCGATGCTGGCGGCACTGGCTTTGGTGACGGCTGCGTGTTTGGCCGTACCTTTTTTACCCGGATTTTGGGTCTCAAAGTTGTTGTTTGCAGCAGTGGGGGCAAGTTTTGCGCTTATCAAAATGTCGGTATATGGCGCCATTGGCCTGGTCACCAGGAATGAAAAAGAACACATCAGTTTGATGAGTTTTATTGAATCATTTTTCATGGTGGGCATTTTTGCGGGCTATTTCATTTTTAGCGCATTTGTGGACGATGCAAACCCGCGAAGTACCGCCTGGCTCAATATTTATTTCCTGCTTGGAGGCATTTCCCTGGCCGCATTTGTGCTATTGTATTCAGCAACACTCGACGAATCAGCCTCTAAATCTGAAACACCCAATTCAGCCGCTGAGGAGTTTGTTCAAATGTTCCGGCTGGCAGCCATCCCGCTAGTGCTGGTTTTTGTCGTGTGTGCCTTTTTTTATGTATTGATAGAGCAAAGTATCATGAGCTGGCTGCCTACCTATAATCAAGACGTATTGCATTTACCCACTTCGTTGAGCATTCAAATGGCGAGTATTCTGGCAGGAAGCACCGCGCTTGGGCGATTTTTGGCTGGTTTCGTACTCCAAAAATTCGAATGGCATAAAGTACTTTCATTGTGTTTGTTGCTGGCGGCTGGATTGGTGTTACTAGCCATACCATTGGCCAGCGATCTGGGCGATCAGGTAATAACAGGCTGGGGGAATGCACCTTTGGCCGCTTTCGTATTCCCATTGATCGGTTTGTTCCTGGCGCCTATTTATCCAGCCATCAATTCACGGATCCTGAGCAGTTTGCCAAAACAACAACATGGATTGATGTCTGGCTTGATCATTGTATTTTCAGCACTGGGAGGCACTACAGGGTCAATCATTACCGGCAATATTTTTGGAAAACTTGGCGGCCAAACAGCCTTCTATTTTTCGCTGGTCCCAATCGGGGTTTTATTGGTGGGGCTGTTTTTCTTTAAGAGCTTGCAGGCGAAAACTGCGGTGGATTAAGCGATTTATCAGACATTTAACGTTTATTATAAGGCTATGAAAACCATCCTTTTCCCCACTCTTTTCATTTTTGCATTTTGGATAAATGCAGAAGCGCAATATGAAGAAAGCTACTGGCAAAGTGCAGATTTGGTAAAACTAGGCATTGTTCGAATGGTAACTCAAAAAACCACGATTGCGTATGCTGCAAATGAATCGGACCGAGAATTTCAATGGGAAAATCAAACAACTGTATCAAGAAATGGAGCGCAATGAGATCGGGCAGCTAATAACCCGGAAAACATATTCAATTTCTGCAGGAGATACAAAACCGCTCCATAACAATACCTTGCCCATGACTGAAACGTTTATATATGATGAAAATGGACTTTTGATAAAAACAAATTGGAACAGGGTCACCATGGAATACACCTACTACACTGAATGAACCGATCCGGTTACTCTGAAAAATATTCTAGGCAAAATATGAACAAGGCAATTAATAATCAGAATTTGCTCCATCTTTCCTCCCTTTCCCCACTCTACGAAGCCGTCCAATCCAGCGGCATCTTTCCAGACTCCAAATTCTTCCCGGATTGCAGCCTAAAATCGGACTCCGCGAATATTTTAGAAGACTACGAAAAAGAAAAAACTCAAGCTGGTTTCGATCTGAAAACCTTTGTAGTAGCCCATTTCGATTTTCCCGAAACTCCAGAAAGCAATTACGAATCCGGCAACAAACCCCTCCAAGAGCACCTCGATATGGTCTGGGAGGTACTGAAGCGCGAACCCAATTTATCACTTAACGGTAATCACTCAACACTCATCCCCCTCCCCCACCCTTATATCGTGCCAGGTGGTCGTTTCCGCGAGGTCTATTACTGGGACAGTTATTTTACGATGCTTGGCTTGAAAGAGTCGGGGCGTGTCGATGTGATTCAAAACATGGTGGACAATTTTGCCTATCAGATCGACACTTTTGGCCATGTTCCCAACGGCAACCGGACGTATTATCTCAGTCGCTCGCAGCCGCCGTTTTTTTCGCTGATGGTCAGCCTGTTAGCGGAGATAAAAGGAGATGAAATTCTATTGCAATACCGTCGGGTTCTGGAAAAAGAATACGCGTTTTGGATGGACGGAGAACATGAAATGGTGGCACCCCTTGAGGGTGTGCCACCAATTCATGCCCAGCGTCGTCTGGTTCAGTTGTCTGATGGTAGCCTGCTGAACCGTTACTGGGACGACGACCCCAGCCCGCGCCCCGAGGCGTACCTTGAAGACCTTCACACAGCCCGGCGATCCAAACGCCCGGAAGAAGATACCTTCCGTCACCTTCGTGCAGCCGCAGAATCTGGTTGGGATTTTAGCAGCAGATGGTTTGGCGAGGAACAGGAGCTCGCCAGCATCAGAACCTGCGATTTGTTGCCGGTAGATTTGAATTGTCTCCTTTATTTTTTGGAAAAAACGCTCGTCCACGCCTACCGCCAATTGCCAGACCATACGCCTGTGGTGGTGTACAGAGAACGTGCCCGCCTGCGCAAAGCAGCCATTCAAAAACATTGCTGGAATGCTGAAAAAGGGTTCTTTTTTGATTATAATATTGTTGAAAGTCAACAATCCAGGTCGTTTACACTTGCGGGCGTGTTTCCGCTTTTTTTTCAAATAGCCGAACCCCAACAAGCCGCGAGTGTCGCAAAAATATTGGAAGAGAGATTTCTTTGTCCGGGTGGTCTTGTTTCTACCTTATCACACACCGGCCAGCAATGGGACGCGCCCAACGGTTGGGCCCCGCTGCAATGGATCGCGTACAAGGGCCTGATAAATTACGGCCATGTTGAATTGGCCGAAAAAATCCGCCAAAACTGGCTGGCGCTGTGCGAAAAAACATACGCTGCCACAGGTAAGATGATGGAAAAATACAATGTTGAAACCCCCAATGCTCCAGGCGGCGGCGGCGAATACCCCAACCAGGATGGTTTTGGATGGACCAATGGGGTGTATTTGAAATTGAAACAGAAATTTTAACACAGTTTCGTCGCCTGGAATATTACCTCGCGCCAACTAAGTCACAAACTCGTCGTATCATTGCGCCCTAATTCATGGAAGAGGTTGCGGGAAATCGCTTGAATAACAATGTATTAGCGCGATTGAACAGCCCATTTGCCTTTGAAAAATTCCGCGAACGGTATTTATGCGTAAACCTATTGACATCCTCTCGACCGGGGAACTTCTTGTTGACTTTGTTACGGCAGAATTTGTGCAGGCACTTGAGGAGGCCGCCCTTTTCAGGCGAATTCCCGGAGGGAACCCTGCGAATTTAGCCATAAATATGGTTCGATTGGGCAACAAAGCCATGCTTGCAGCAACGGTGGGTACAGACGATATGGGAACTGTGCTCCTGAACAACCTCAAGCGCTCAGGAGTGGATATTTCTTGTGTAGCCCAGGTAGAAGAACCCACTACCATGAAACTTTCCTTGCGTTCGGCTTCTGCTTCCAGCCTTCAACTGTACCGTGGCGCTGATTCGATGCTTTCTATCCGCCAATTCCCGTTTCAAGCCTTTGAAGATATTGGGGTCTTTCACACCACTTGTTTTGCCTTGAGCAAAAGCCCTTCCCAACATGTTATTTTACAAGCTGCCGAGCGGGCACACCGTGCTGGTTGCCTGGTTTCGATCGATGTAAATTATAGTGAAAAAGTGTTTCCTGACCGAATTGAGGCCAAAAAGGTAGTATCGGAAATTTGCCGTTACAAAGCCCTGGTAAAAATCAGTGTGCAAGATTGGAAACAACTCTACGAGGAAGATGCTCCAACTCCCGAAGCAGTCATCGAACATTTTTTAAAAATAGGCGCTTCTCAAGTTTGTTTCCTGAGCAACGATGCTTTTTGGACCGGAAACGGTGCCGAAATACACAAGATCGACTTCCGACAGGATTTGACTGACAATGGGGATGCCTTTTTGGCTGGTTACCTTACTGCCCGGATTGACAACAAAAACCTGCAAGATTCTACAATTGCAGGGCGGCAGATGACCGAACTCAAACAACCGCCTTCAGAAAAAGTCGATCGCGAACAGATTTACGCTGAATTGGAATAAAAATTCAGCCTCTGCGCTTACTTGCGAAATCGTAAACAAGCTGGATAAAAAACCTGAAATTTGAAGGATGGAATTATGAACAAGCGGGTGGTTTTTGGTGTTCACCGAAAACCACCCGCTTGTTCATAATTCCGCTAAAAACTCGATACCTTTGCCTTAATTACCCGCCTTACCTTCAGCGAATGTGGGGCATCAAATTTCAATTATGGAAATCCTGACCACCGCACATACCTCAGCCGCTTTTATCGAACTCGAAGATCGCTTCAACGCACACAACTATCATCCACTACCGGTTGTGCTGGAGCGCGGGAAAGGTGTGCACGTCTGGGATGTGGAGGGCAAACAATATTATGATTTCCTTTCCGCCTATAGCGCAGTGAATCAGGGCCATTGTCACCCACGGATCATTGGTACGCTCATTAATCAGGCACAAAAACTGACGCTAACTTCTCGCGCTTTTTACAACAACATGCTTGGCGAATATGCTGAATTCATGACCCAATATTTTGGTTATGAGCGCATATTGCCAATGAATACAGGTGTAGAGGCCGTGGAAACAGCCATCAAACTTGCCCGCAAATGGGCCTATCAGGTCAAAGGGGTGGCCGAAGGAAAAGCAAAAATTATATTTGTATCCGGCAATTTCCACGGCCGCACTTTAGGGGTCATTTCTGCCTCCACCGATCCTGTCAGCCGAAATGGTTTTGGGCCTTACATGCGTGGTTTTGAGGTAATTCCTTACAATGACCTCGCTGCGCTCGAATTAGCCTTGCAAGACCCCAATGTGGCCGGTTTCCTGGTTGAGCCCATCCAAGGCGAAGCAGGAGTCTATGTGCCTGATGAAGGTTACATCGCTACTGCCTACGATCTTTGTAAGTCCCACCATGCCCTTTTTATTGCCGATGAGGTACAAACTGGCATTGCCCGCACCGGTCGTTTGCTTTGCTGCGATCACGAAGGCGTGAAACCCGATATTCTGATCCTTGGAAAAGCCCTTTCCGGCGGCGTTCTTCCTGTAAGCGCTGTGCTCAGCTCAGACGAGGTAATACTCACCATCAAGCCCGGCGAGCATGGATCCACATTTGGTGGAAACCCCCTCGCATGTGCTGTGGCAATAGAAGCTTTAAAAGTAGTTGAAGACGAACACCTCGCTGAAAATGCCAAGGAGCTTGGCAAAACCTTCCGTTCAAGAATGCGCCTACTTCAACAAAAACGCCCTGACCTAATTGCGCTGGTACGCGGAAAAGGTATGCTCAATGCCGTGGTAGTCAATGATTCAGAACAAAGCAAAACGGCCTGGAATATCTGTTTGGAATTTGCTGAAAAGGGGCTTCTTGCCAAACCCACCCACGGCAATGTAATCCGGTTTGCACCGCCATTGGTCATGACCGAAAGTCAGCTGGATGATTGTTGCGGCATTATTGAAGACGTGATTTCAAAATTTGAACAGTAATTGCCGAATCTCAAATTTCAAATTCTTTGTCTTTAATAAACCTCCTTCCAGGATTCAGAAGCATGTAGCGAAGAATTTAATTCAACAGCGTTGAAGCAATTCCGGGCCTTTTCCAATCCACCCTGGTGTATTTTTTTGAGGATATTCCATAATGTCATGAGCATTATGTGCAACTATATGCATTCAGTTCACAGGCTCAAATGCCTAAGAATCAATCTATTGCAGCCCATCAGATAATTGAACTGACAAAAAGTGTGGGAGTGTTCAGAAATGTGTGGCACACCTAAGCTCGTGCATTGATAATCAATGTGGTCGTCAAGGTGTGCCACACCATACTACTGGACATTTTTGTTTTACCCCTAGACCTATAAGGTTTTTGGAAACCTACGGTATGTACACAAGTTCATTGACATCAAGGCTGTAAGATTATTGGAGCGTGTTTGAGTATTGATTGGAACTGTTGGAGCCCTATTTTCATGGTTATTGGTCCTGGGGGTCGCTGCGAG
>JBJXGO010000318.1:0-10700 GCA_046160345.1 Saprospiraceae bacterium | reverse complement strand
GCCAGATTTTGATAGGCCGTTGCCATGCCCAGGCTGTCTTTCAATTGCTGCTTTAGCGACAGGGATTCTTCGTATATCTCTTTGGCCCGTTCGTATTTCCCCTGCATTCGGTACACAATACCAATGTTATTAAGCACTTTCGAGAGGTTTTCCGACATTCCGGTTCGTTTGTAAATTTCGTAAGCGGCCAGATAATTTTGTAAAGACTTGTCCTGGTCTCCCAGGTTTTGGTGCGCTGTGCCAAGATTGACATGGAAATCTGCGGCGGCTTTTTCATCCTTGTTTTTTGTAGCTGTTTGCAAGCCTTCTTCAAAAAGCGGGATAGATTCCCGGCCTCTCCCTATGATGTCAAGGGCGCTGGCTTTGTAAAAAATAAACAGGCTCAAACCGCGGGCATAGGATAGTTTTCGACTCAGTGCAAGTCCTTTTTCTGCGGTTTCGAGCAAGTCATC
Source organism: Saprospiraceae bacterium (assembly GCA_046160345.1). Classification (GTDB taxonomy): domain Bacteria; phylum Bacteroidota; class Bacteroidia; order Chitinophagales; family Saprospiraceae; genus M3007. The sequence continues at coordinate 10,248 of JBJXGO010000318.1, read as the reverse complement.
CGTTTTATCTTCAGCATACTGCGCGCGAAAAAGCAAGCGGTAGGCCAACACCCGGTTGGTATCGTCGGGCATAACAGCGATTGCTTTTTGCAGGCTGTCAATGGATTGGGAATAGGTGTTGGCAGATTGAAAAAACAGCAAGAGGAAGAATATTCGCATTGAAAAAAGATTTTTACAACAAATCGTATTCCAGCGCCGACTTCACCAACCCGGCCGTATTCCGGGCATTGAGTTTGAGCAGCAAATTCCTTCGGTGCGTTTCAACGGTACCAAAACTGATAAAAAGTTCTTCCGCAATTTCCGAGGTAGTTTTTTCATCCACGATAAGCTGGAGGATTTGTTTTTCGCGACGGGAAATGGTGGGAAAGGGACTTACAGACGATTTGGAAGGTTTGTTCGAAAAACTGTTCATCAAAGATTCCAGCACTTCGGTACTGAAGGCCTGTTTCCCCTCAGCCACTGTTCGGATGGCCGCTAAAACTTCGTCCTTTCCAGCGTTTTTTAGCAAAAACCCGGATGCGCCCTGTTTGAGCAATGCTTTCACAAGGCTTAACTCGCGCATCATGGAAAGTACAAGGACCTTGACCTGTGGGTAGCGTTCGTGCACTTGGCGGCAACATTCCAGGCCATCCATTTCTGGCATATTGATATCAAGAAGCAACACATCGGCAGGGGTAGTTTCGAGCAAAGCAAGGGCTTCCCGCCCATTGGCAGCTTCGCCAACGCACAGAATATCCTCAGACTCGCCCAACATGAGCATCAAGCCGTCAATCACAAGTCGGTGGTCGTCTGCAATCAGGATTTTAATCATTTATTATGCTACTTCTCTAGACAAGAGCAGTCCCGCCCTGTATTTGAACCACAAAGAAACGGGATCTTTTTGCGGACTGTCTTTTTCGCCCGTGGCAAACTGAGTAAGGGTAGCCAGGGTGACGCAACTGGGGTTTACTTTGTCGGGGGTTTCTTCCAACACAGCATTGACGTAGTTGGTGAGCGATTTATAGCTCAGTACCACCCCGGTAGATTCTTCAATGAACCACGAAAGGGTGATGGCTTTGCTGTGTGGAAGTTTTGAAATTGGTTCGCCAAATGCTTTGGAGTGGACGTCGGCGAGAAGGGAGCGAAAGATTGAGAAATCTTTGACTTGCATGGTTGGGGTAGTGGTTTAGGAGTGATAGGATTTGGATTCCATGGCAAATGTCCACATTTCCAATGGATTTCCAAAATAATTCCAATAGATTTCCAAATCGTGAACAGAATTAGTCGAAAAATTTGTGCTCTTCTAAAAACATTAATTTTCAAACCCTTTTTCAAACGTTTTCCAAGATGAGCAAAAATCTTTTCTCCTTCGCCCTCTTCGCATTCCTGCTCGGTCTTTTTGCCGAAAAAATCAACGCCCAAGCCAGCGGCGTGAAACCGGAACTTTTTATGTACCGCCACAATGGCAGCATGGGCGGCTCGCCTTTGCCTGCTGTCACAGGCAACACTTTGGGTACGATTCAGTGGAGAGGTCTAACGGCCATCGGCTCTGTATTGAATGGGGCGACCATCAGGTCTGAGGCCACGCATGTGTCGCCAGGTATTTTGAGAGCCAATATGATCTTCCGTACGAGCGGCACCATGGGGCTGCTCGACCATATGATCATCACTGATGAAGGCAGAGTAGGCATAGGTACCAATACGCCCGCTATATTGCCCCACGATTTCAAGTTGCACGTAGTGGGTAATACGCACACAAGCGGTCGATTTCATGGAAGAATTCACTATGACAACGACCCTGCCAATGCTCTAAACAATTTACCGAGCACCTATACTGATGAGGCATATTTTGAAAGAAAAAACCGATCAGTCCTGGATGCTGGCCTGCCCGCAAACGCCGCGTTTAACAACCCATTGTTCCCCACAGGCGGTACACTCACCCTTGCCCCGGGCGGCGGCGCGCTTGACCGCCAGATTTTCAGCGGTGGCAATGACGGCATCTGGACGCGCGCTCAAAGAGTCCCCTTTGCGCTGGATTCTTGGGATACTTGGTACAAGTTTCTCACCAGTGAAGATATCAATGGCAATGTAGGTCGTGTACCCGTGTTCTTTGGAGCGACCATTGGGGACCCCTCCAGCGCATTGCGTAACAGCCAACTCTTCGACAACGGCACCAATATTGCTATCGGTGGAGCGCACCCGGCTTCTCCTCCGCCATTTGCATTGTTCGATTCTGACTACCGACTTACGGTGAATGGACTTGCCTCCGGAGCGGCAATGTTTGTAGACGGCCGCGCTTATGTAAACGGCAACATGGGCATTGGAACCGAACCAACGGCCGCTGGCGATCGCTTGGAGGTATCGGGCACCAGCCACTTCACGGATAACATGGGCATTGGTACATCGCCGACCCTTGATAATCGGTTGGAAGTATCGGGCAACAGCCACTTCGATATGGGTAACATGGGCGTTGGCACTTCGCCGACACTTGCAAACCGGTTGGAAGTATCGGGCAACAGCCACTTCTTTGATGGTAACATGGGCATCGGCAACGCTGTGCCTACTGACTTTCGCTTGGAGGTTACCGGGAATTGCCGCTTCAACGATAGGGTGATGATAAATACCGGTGACCCCATACACCCAGGCGCATTGGAACACCAACTCTATGTCCAAGGAAGTATTCTGGCAGAGGAAGTTAAGGTAGAACTTCAAAGCAGCTGGCCTGACTATGTCTATGCTGAAGACTACGAACTCAAGCCGCTGTCCGAAATAGAGAAATTCGTGAAAGAGAACAAACACCTGCCGGGCGTACCCTCTGCCGCCGAAGTAGCCGAAAACGGCCTCAGCCTTGGCGAAACACAGAAAGTGCAAATGGAAAAGATCGAAGAACTTTACTTGCACATGATCGATATGGAAAAGCGCATGAACGCACTTGAAACTCAAAACAAGCAGTTACAAGCCGAAAATGTAGCATTGAAAGCCGAAATCAGCCAACCCAAAAAGTAAGGCCATGAAAAATACCTTTAAAATACTCGTAACTTTTGCCGTAGTGGTCATGGCGTTGCGACTATCTGCACAAGGCGTTTTCGAAAACTATGTCGATGGGGAAATCTATTTGAAAATTAAAGATAACTATCCGATAGACAACAATTTGATTTCTCCTGAAGTGAACTTCAAAAGGTCATTGCCCTTTTTGTCATCTTTCGAATACACCTACGGAATACAAAAGGCAAAAAGCAGCTTCTATTTTGCAAAATCAGAACAACTGCGCAGGGTTTTCAGAATTCAATTCAGCAAAAAAGAATTGGTAGAAGAACTTATCAGTGCATTAAATCAGTTGCCAGAGGTAGAATACGTAGAAAAAATACCTTTGTGTAAAGTAGAGCACACCCCCAACGACTTGGGGGCGAACACCATAAATCCAGGCCAATATTCTTTGCATTTGACGCAGGCACAAGGGGCATGGGACATTATCCGTGGCGATCCCGGAATTGTCGTGGCAATCGTGGATAATGCCATCCAAACCGACCATCCAGACCTCGTTAATAATATGGTTGGCGGCTGGGATGTTTCGGACGGCGACAACAACCCCAACCCTCCCCCTCCTCCTGCAGTTATGGACCATGGAACCCACTGCGCAGGGATCGCCGGAGCCACTTCCGACAATGGATTGAACGTCGCTTCCATCGGGCACGGCATTTCTATCATGCCCGTAAAAGCGACAAGCGATGTAAGTGGTCCTACAGCTATCGATAATGGATTTGAAGGAATTGCTTGGGCGGCCACCAATGGCGCAGATGTAATAAGCAATTCGTGGACAAGCTCCGGCTGCCTTGCTTGCGAACTTGCGGTAGCGACCGCGCAACTCTTAGGTAGCACCATAGTTGCTGCAGCAGGTAATAACGATTCCGACACCCCACGACTCCCGGCCGATTACGCCGGCGTTATCGCCGTGGCAAACACTAACATCAGTGATGTGAGGAGTGGTTCGTCCAACTTCGGTTCTTGGATAGACGTTTCTGCGCCAGGAGAGAATATCCAAAGCTTAGTACCTTTCGATGCCACAGGGGGGAATACAGGTACCTCCATGTCGTGCCCCTTCGTGGCTGGCCTCATTGGCTTGGCATTGAGCGCCAGGGATGTTTACAATCCTGGTATGAGCGATGGTGATGTGGTTAATTGTGTGTTGTCCACTGCCGATAACTTAGACGCCGCCAACCCCACTTTTATCGGTCAACTCGGAAGCGGGCGTGTCAATGCTTACGAAGCGCTGAAGTGTGTCGTCCCTTGTCCGGTGATCAACGTCGAGCCTTTTGCCGTCTATCCCTCTGGTTTGGTCCGATATCGGCAGGCTTCTGAAGAAGTCCACTCCACTGTCGAATGCGATGGTTGTGAACTGACACATAACTCAGGCGGCTTTATTAGGCTCACTCCTCCGTTCCATATAAAGGCAGGGAGCGAGTATTGGGGACATATAGAAGGCTGTGGTGGCGGGAGCAAACCATCGGAAAATCGGCTCGAAACTGTGTCAGATAAAGTACAAGCACTTGAAAGCCACAAGCTATTGATTGCCCCCAACCCTTTTGATGACCTCCTCTCTGTCCGATTTGAAATTCCGATGCCGGCACACGTTTCCTTGGCACTGTCAGACGCATTTGGAAGGACGGTCACTCAGTGGCTTGTCCAAGTGCCTTTCGAAGCAGGCGAGCATACTGTTCAAATGGAGTACGGGCAATTACCCCCCGGTCTGTACTACCTCACCCTTAGCACCTCCGACGGCCATTGGGTCCAGAAGGTAGTGAAAGGTGATTGATCCTGATTTTAGAAGTGACACTTTTTGAAAAAGTGTCACTTCTCTTTTCGCTATCCTTCAAAACCTAAAAATAACTGGCATGAAAAATCCAGACAAACCATCAGCCAGCCTTTTGGCGATACTTTGCTTCCTTGTCTTCTCGGTGCTATCGCTCAAGGCACAAATCAACATTGGAGGGAAGCCTTTCAGCTTCGGAAACAACCTTGCCGAAAACACATCGGCCCCTGTGCTCGAGATGCCGCCCGTAAACAGGACGGAAATTGACAAAGAAGACCAGAAAGACGATCAGGCAGGATTGCCGCCCCGATTCGGATATCCCTTTCAGGTCGAACTAAACCTGAACAATTCTGGCACATGGACAACCTTGGACAATGGCGACCGCATCTGGCGATTAAGCATCTCCTCCCCGGGTGCCTTGTCCATCAACCTTACCTACGATGCTTTTTGGCTTCCCCCCGGGGCCAGCTACTACATCTACGACCAAAGCCGGAGCAAAGTGATCGGGGGCTTCACTTCCCAAAACAACAACTCTCCCAAAGGGCAGAGCATCGGCTTTGCGACAGGGTTTGTTTTTAGCGACCAGATCACGCTCGAATACTACGAACCTAGAGCAGTAACGGGGGAAGGTGAGATTGGTATTGACCAAGTCGTGCATGGTTATCGAAAGCTCGTGTCTCCCCATTCTCCAGATGATTTCGGCACTTCAGGCAATTGTAATGTGAACATCAACTGCTCCCCGGAAGGCGATATTTGGCAAGACATAAAGCATAGCGTTGCTATGATCATTGTAAACGGAATCAGATGGTGTACCGGGTCACTACTCAACACGACGGTGGGGGATTTCAAACCCTACTTTCTAACTGCCGACCATTGTTTGACAGGCACTTTGGACGCCGCCACTGATCCTATGGCTGGCAATTGGATGTTTGTGTGGGAATATGAAAGCACAGGCTGTGACAATGGAATGACAGAACCTAGCACCGCGAATTCCACTACGGGGGCAATTTTAGTAGCGAACAACAGCGGCTCTGATTTCGCACTTTTCCGCTTGATAGAAAACCCGGCGCATCTTATTCCTTCGGTTCCGCTTTGGTACAACGGTTGGGACGCCACTGGCAGCATAAGTACACAAGGCACAGGCATTCACCACCCCGATGGCGACATTAAAAAGATATGTATCGAGAATAATTCACTGGTTTCAACGAATTATTTCAGCGAGACTTCAAATGCCTCCGGCGATCATTGGATGGTTTTTGACTGGGATACTGGTGTCACGGAAGGCGGCTCTTCTGGCTCTCCTTTGTATGATGTAAATCAAAGGGTTGTGGGGCAGCTGCACGGTGGGCTTGCAGCCTGCAGCATGGATGTGGACAATGATGAACCGGATTGGTATGGCAAGTTTTCCGTTTCTTGGGATGGTGCAAATTACCGCCGCAGATTACACGACTGGCTCGACCCAGCTTGCCCCGCTAATTTGGCCATCAATACCAATTTCACGCAGGGCGTAGAAGCATTCTATGTCTCCAATGAGATCACCTCCACATCGAACATTTCTCCCAACACGCTGGTGGACTATACGGCTGGCAATCAGATTCGCTTATTACCCCACTTTAGGGCAGAACAGGGGTCGTTTTTCCATGCCAGAATCAGATCTTGTGGACCCGGGCCAGCGGAGCCCGAATCGATGAGTTCGATCATTGGGGTTGGCACCTGTGTGGTTCCCGGCCAAGGCAACAATTCGAGTCTGGGTTCGAGTGAAAACCGCAGCAATCGCCCGCATCAAGGCGATGGTTTTCAATGCTACCCAAACCCATCCACAGGCGAGTTTTTTGTTGCCTTTGAAATTACAGCATCCAGCGCAATTGTGTCCATATCCATATCTGATGCATACAGCAGACAGGTTCAAGCATTTCCCCAGCGGGTGTTTGAGGCTGGTCAGCACATTTTGCCGATGAAGCTCGGGCAGATGCCTGCCGGTATTTATAACCTCACGCTCAGCACCCCCGATGGCCAATGGGTCCAGAAGGTAGTGAAAGCTGATTAACTATTGAAACAATTTAAAACCCGTCCAATACACATGAAAAATCCAAAACTCTTTTTCGCAATATTCTCCTTGCTGTTCTGGAAAACCTTGCTTTTTGCACAAATTACTGCAACTGACAACGCGGATGTACAAATATTCCCCTCTGCCAACTCCCAGCATGAGGTTCACATTTCGATCAACAAAACCAATCCGCTCAACCTCGTCGTCAGCTCAAACACGTCTGACCCCACCGCTTTCCAGGGCTACTATTTTACCCTTGACGGTGGAGTGACTTGGAATGGAGCCGATAACCTGCCCAACGCCGGCACTGGCGCGGGCGATCCGGCTACTGCTTTCGATGCAGAAGGCCGGGCCTATCTTACCACCATGAGCACCCCAAGTGCGGACCCGAACGGGTATTTTGTACAGACTTCCACGAATTTAGGGGTCACCTGGACCAACCAGGTACGAGGAGTTGGGCCTACTTCTGGCGGATTTGACAAAGAAATGATTGCCGCGGTGGACGAAATGCAGAGCTCCCCTTTTGCAAATTTTTATTACTGTGCCTGGACAGATTTTAACGATAGCCGTCTGGTCAAAATAAACCGGTCCACCGATCAGGGTGTAACATTTGACAACCAGCGCACCCTGAGCACAGCCTGGGGGCAGGGCGTTAATGTCCAAACTGGGCCCAATGGTGAAGTTTATGTATGTTGGGCTGATTATACCGACAATGATTTTCCTGCAAAAAACATAGGGTTTGCCGTTTCAACGGACGGGGGAGATGTTTACAATTCAGGACTAGTTTTTGCGTACAATAGCATCAGGACGAATCCTGCGAATCCTAATTTTGGGGGCACTCGGGTTAATGATTTTCCTGCCATGGCCGTTGACAAAAGTTGCGGGCCAAACCGGGGAAGGATTTACATTGTCTATTCGGAATTTGAAACAGCCGCATCAACCAGATCTGTGATCCGCGTCAGGTTTTCTGACAACCAAGGCACTACATGGTCAGCACCCAGTACTGTCAATATTGCTGCCGGCCAACAAAATTGGTTTCCATGGATTGCTGTGGACGATCTTTCCGGCCTTGTTACGGTAGTTTATTTCAGTCTGGATCAAATGACCGGGGTAGCAACCAATACTTATGTGGCCTATTCCGGCGATGGTACCCTCTGGCAAAATATTCTGGTCAGCGATGCCTCCCACATCAGCGCGCCGATTGCAGGGTTTGCTCCAGGATACGCCGGCGACTACATAGGTATCGCCGCCTTTGGAGGTGCCGCCTATGCTGCCTGGATGGACGACCGAAGCGGGAATTGGCAAGTGTATGTTTCAAGAATTGACTTTGATGTGCCGATTTTGATCTCCTCCCAAACAAATCTGGTCATTAATAGTCCAGCAATACTTACCGGCAACAGAAGGTATGAAGCCGTACAAAACATCACGGTCGCTAATTTGAACAACGTGACGGTTGCAAATACAGCCAATGTAGAGATGGTTGCAGGCCAATCCATCAGATTATTCCCGGGCTTTTCCACACAACTTGGGGCACGATACCGCGCCAGAATTGCTCCTGTTGTCCCTTGTTCAACCCCGGGATCACTAGCATCCAAAACCCAGGCCCTTACAGAATGGGGCTCCAGCGCCAATATCTTGAAAAAAGACAGTTCGGGCATCAGGCTGTTTGCCTACCCAAACCCTTCTGCAGATTATATAACCGTTGGGCTTTTGAACAAGGGGTTCAACAAAGTAAAAATCACGCTCAACGATGTTATGGGGAAAACCCTTGCAACTTACCTCTCTCCAGAAGTTACCAAAGAGCAGATAAGGCAGGTTTTGGATGTCAAGCCTTACCCAACTGGAATGTATTTCATCGTAATGGAGGTTGACGACAAGGTGTATTCTTTAAAACTGCAAAAAATATGAGATCGCTCCTCAGTGCTTTATTGGTGCTGCTTTTTGTGCTTGGATGCAAAAAATCTGACGACGGGTCCATCCTGTTCAACCAAGATCAATTCCCGCTTAAAGTCGGCAATTGGTGGAGATATCGGGTGAACGACCTTTATACCCAATCCACAGATACTTTAACAATTACAATTGTGTCAGAAACAATCAGTGGTTCTACTACTGAATATCGTTGCGCCTTGAAACAAAAGGGCATCGAAGTAGATTCCGGCTATTTTAAAACTACCAACAATTCGCTCGAATACAATGGCCTGAACTCCTTTTACTCATACTTCGGAAATTTTATTCTCCAAACGCCTTTCAACATTGGGGATAAATGGAAGGGTATTTATCTAAACGACAGCTTGGGCGCAACTGCCAGAATTGCTTCATTTGATGTATTGGGCAAAACATACGAGCCCGTTTACACATTGGAAAGATCTGGCTTTTTACCAGGGTTCAGAATTACGCAAGATTTGTTTCTCACGCCGAATGTGGGCGTGATTTATCAAAGCCTGGATATATTCGAAAGCTCAGGATCAGGTCAAAAACAAGTTTTTCAGTTGATTGATTATGAGGTTGATTGACCTGAATTATTCCAAGTTGTTTAAAATCAACACCCTGAAAAGCGAGGATCCTCACCAAGAATTCACCCAAATTTCAACCTATAAAAGTTTAAACCATGACAAAAAATCTAATTTTATGCTTGCTGGTTTGCTTCCTCGGCACGAGCGCGATTTTCGCTCAAGATGCCGATGGGGGCCGTAAAGGCCAGCCAAAGGTAGGCCTGGACCTCATGGGAGGTGCCATGTTTTTCTCCGACCAATCAGAGGCTGCTACAGTTTTTGGCGCCAATGTATGGACTACCATCAGCCAAAGCGATGATGATAGCCGGCTCAACTGGCGTGTAGCCGTAGAGATTCCTTGGTGGTGGCGTCGGCCAATTAAAGATCCCTGGATGAGAAGACCGCCGATCATCATATGGCCTCCTTTCCCACCTCCACCAAACCCTGACCCATGGGTCGACTTCCCTTTGGAACAGGTTCAATTGGGTCGGACACTGCTTGTTTCGCCCTCCCTTGCCCTTAGTTTTGGTGGAGACAAACTAAGTTTTCAAGTGTTCGGCGGTGGCGGTTTTCAGCACATTCAGGCAAACAGTACCGAACTCCGCGGACTTAGTTACCGCACCACCGATTCAACTTCTCCCTTACTTTCTTATGGTGCCGCCGCCAGATATGCCCTTACAAATGAAATTTCTGCTAAGGTAGAATTCAGGGCTATGAAAACCTTTGACGGAAACATGAGCGTAATCGGGCCCGACGGTTCCATTGCATTATTTGAGGGAATGGCCATGACCACACCAATGCTCACCGCGGGCATCGGCATTGGTTTGCGCTAAAAACCTTGGCTCGCGTAATTTTTAACGGGTGAAATAAAGACGGCTGCATCCAAAAGGTGCAGCTGTTTTTTTGCCTGCTTGTTTGGT
>JBJXGO010000317.1:0-3070 GCA_046160345.1 Saprospiraceae bacterium | reverse complement strand
CTGCCGTCGAACCAATCCGTATTGGTTAGGTTGTAGATCTCCTGGATCTCGCGCAAGATTTTCTCAAAATCGATCTCCAAATCCTTGAGCATCCCCGTTCTCATGTCGAATACCCATCCATGTACCGTCGGGAAGCCCTCGGCGACGTAACGCTGCTGCACAACGGCGGTTTTGATGACGTTCACGCATTGTTCCTGGACGTTGAATTCCACGAGTCGGTCGAAGCGGGCTGTTTCGTCTTCGATGGCGTTGAGCTCTTCTTTGTGGAGCCGATACACGTCGCGGATGTTGCGCAGCCAGGGGTTCAGGATACCCAGGTCTTTGGATTGCATGGCGGCTTTGACGCCACCACATCCATAGTGCCCGCACACAACGATGCGCTTGACCTTCAGGTGCCGAACGGCATAAATCAGGACCGACAAGACATTGAGATCCGCCGAGCCTACCACATTGGCGATATTGCGGTGTACGAACACCTCGCCCGGTTCGGCGCCCATTAGGCCCTCGGCGGTCACGCGACTGTCTGAGCACCCGATGTAGAGGTATTCAGGGGTTTGATCTTTTGCGAGTTTTGCAAAAAAATCTTTTTCGGTGGCGGTTTTTTCCGCGATCCAAAGGCGGTTGTTTTGGAAGATTTGTTCGTAGGAGACCATGGGTGGGTGGTTTATCCACCGTAGCTTTAGCGAAGGAGGGGTGGAATGAATGAATAAGTGACCCGCCTTCGCTAAAGCTACGGCGGGTAAAGAAAATTAAAGCCAGCCTTGCTGATTGCTATAGGTTTCAAAGTTGAAAGCAGGTACAATGGTCATTTTCTTGCCTGTTTTGGATTCATAAGCTTTCTTGGCGATGCGCAGCAACGGGGAAAAAGTAACGTCCAAGGGCATTTCAGCTGGGTTATGCAGCACCTTTTGGTAAAAGTCTTTGCCATTGGCAACCACACCACATCGAACGTAAAGGAAATCGTCCACAGAAAGAGAATCGTTTGTTTCATCCGTAAAAACATCGGCATGAGCGCGAGTGTCCAGGTTCCAAAGTTTTTCGGAAAGCAGGTCTTGAACCTGGTAGATATTGGCTACTGACATTTGGGCCAGCGCCGCCACCAAAGGTTCGATCACTGACTCGGTGTCATCTTTTTCCCAATCCAATTGAGCAATTAATGCCCAAAAATCAGGTTCGCCCAGTATCCCCGCTGCATCTGGTATGTCATGCACCTTGATCTCTACTTTGGCGTTGCCAAATTGCTCCTTGAGCTCGTCCACCAAAGCATGGTTCAGGTCTTGTGCGCTGATATTAAGCGTCGTACTCATTTTGAAAATGTTTTGACAAAGTTAGGGCTTTTGGGTGATTGGTCCTCGTTATCGTCAAAAATCTCCCCCTTTTCGAGTTTTCTGCTGCTGTTCGCGAGCGGCGATGGCCTCCTGGATTTTCTTCGCCACTGCTTTCCAGACCTCTGAACGGTTTGGGTGACGTTCTATTGGCAGGGCGTCTTTTGGCAATATCTGCACCTTTGAAAGCGGGGTTTCTTCCCAAAGGCAGTCTGATACGACTACCCCGACCAACAATGCCGTGCCGTTTTCATGGCGTTCTACGGCACGGGTTAATTCTATGTCGTAAATGTAATCGGAATTGAAAAAATCAGCGGTGAGTAGCAGCACAATCACGTTTGCTTCTGCAATTTGTCGCATGATCTCTTTGTTCCATTCATCACCTGGTAGCAGGTAGCGGTCGTCCCAAACCTCCCATTGCCCGGTTTTTTCCATGGGTGCGATCATCTTGCGGAATTCGTCTTTGAATGCCTCGTTTTTGTGGGCGTAGGAGACAAAAATGCGGGGTGTATCTGTGTATTCAATTCCTTCAAGGATATTTTTAGCCGGAACTTTCTTTCGATTGACGTTACGGCAAATCATGTCGTCTCCATGCTGGGCATTGTCTTGTAATTCGTTCAAATTGAAGGCTGTAGGTTCAGCTGAACCCACACAATCCGTGCAATTGCAGGACACCAGTTGCAGCAGTTTTAGGCCCCGGAACAAGCTTTCCACCGTTTCGAGAGTCTGCCTCATTTCGTTCATACGGCGTTTGCGGTCTGGGCCGCAGGCACGGAGAGTTATTTCGCGTTCGAGCGGATTTTCTACCGTCTCGCCGTAGGTATTGTCGTCCCAGCGCAGGGTCACGCCTTTCCGCCAAACGTAGCCATTAAAGATATAGCGAGCCATTCGTGCAATGAACCGGGTCATTAGCCCGGCGGGCATAAATTCGTATTTGTGTTTGAAGGTAATGCAGCCCTGTTTTGGAAAATCAGACCAATGCCTGGCTTCCAAGGGCAACAGTTGCGGGGCAATAAAATGATCTGACCCCTGCTCGGTTTCATAGCAGAGGTCAAAGTGCCGCATGAGTTGTTCCAATTGAAGTGTCAATGGCGCGTAGTCTGCACCGCGCCACATGGTTTCCAGGTATTTTCGCTCAAAACGCCCTCCAGCTTTTTCTACTGGTTCGGAATCCAAGACCTTGTACATGGCATCCAGACACCACTGAGGGTTGAGGATGACCCAGTTGCGCATCCCGAATACCTGCGGATACCACAATAAATTGCCCAAATTATGTAAGGTTTGGGCGACGATTTCCATTTGCTGCTCATCGTCTGCCGGGATGCCTTGATCGACGCAGATACTCTGGAATTGCTCCCATGAGATATACGGCGATGTTAACGCCGAAAGTGCATCGCGTACTTTAACCCAGTAGGCCGGGAATTTTTTGCCCAGCACGGGCAGGGTCAGAAAATGCGTTTCGATGGTAGCGCGAAGCCGATCAAAACGATCAAAATCCTTGTCCGCAAAATTCACGTCTTCCGGGCATTGGAGGAGTCCGGGGAAGTTTCCGAACAAGTGTTCGTCCAGGGAAATCTGCCGCGTGGCATTTTCCTTCTGGTTAAAAATGCAAAATATTGGGCACTCGTCTCCGGCTCGAAGGGCCAGGATGTTGAGCCAGTAGTAAAAATCGGTGTCGTTTTTCCGATTGTCGTTGAGCAGGATGTAAAAGGTGTCCGGCGTGAGGAAGAATTGATGCGTGGCAT
>JBJXGO010000316.1:0-28765 GCA_046160345.1 Saprospiraceae bacterium | reverse complement strand
GCCAAGCGGTTCTATTCTGACCTTCAAACACATAATCTCCGCCGCGGCCACCATAACTGTTCACCCAGGTTTTTTCCGTAAAATCGTTTGCATAAGCAGCAGTGCTCCAGTTATGCCCATCGGCGCTTACCTCTGCGCTTACATAGAAATTATCGAGCAAAACAAAATCTCGAGCAAGGGCATGATGGTTTGGAGTGATTTTCTCAGGAAACAAACACAGAGAAGTGTCGCCGTTCCCTTCCGGCATATCACCTAAAACCTGGTCATAGGTGCGGTTTTCCTTAATAATGTAAAATACGTACTTAATAGGGGACGGGTCACCTACACGTTGTGGAATTGGGTTGCCTTGCTCGCCTTCGGCTAGATTTTCACGGTCTTTGGAATATGGAGAATTGCGATAAACCTGACGCGAATATTCAAGCAGGGTACTTTCCTTGGGGTTTGGAATAATACTCAGAGTCCCCTTCATCAAACTTCCGATATATTGGTTTTCTTCAGGGCCCTTTTGATAATCTACTTCTTGTTCTTTCCTGGCGGGATTTGGGCCTCTGGGATTAGGAAACGATGAAAACCCTTTTCCGTTTGCTACGAAAATCTTGTTCTCTACTGCCCTGACCGATGTTGGGTACCAGCCTGTTGGAATAAAGCCAAGCGAATGACTTTGTCTGGGCTCCGACACATCAAATACAGCCAGGCAATTGTTGTCGGCATTGGCTACGTAGAGCGTCTTTTCGTCTGGAGAAAGAGAAACACTATTGGACGTGGATCCAGTAGGGGCATCCGGATAAAGCGCAGCAACCAGGGTTTCCACAACCCTATTCTGACCCAAGTCAATAATGCTCACTGAATTATCATCGGCGCAAGCAACATATGCCAATGTGCCTTTTTTATTAACAATCAATTCGTTAGGATTATCGCCAACCGGAATACGGACGCTTATTCTGCGTGTTTCTGTATCCCAAACAATCAATTCGTTTCCACCCCAATGGGTGATATAAAGTTTTTTACGGTCAGGAGAAAGCGCGCAAGTATAAAGTTCCTTGCCAATAGAATCACGGTGGAGTATGGCATTGCTGCGAGTGTCAACAACATATAGGCTGTTATTTTCCTTGGTGACAACGTATAAAAGGCTGTTTTGGTCATCCAGGCACAGCCCAGCCGGAGAAATACGGTTAGGCCAAGGTGGACCCAAGTTCAGGGTGTCAAGCAGGATCAAATTTTCTTTTTCAATGGTGTATCGTAGGATTGCATTGCTGTTACCGCCAGATACATAAAGTGTTTTTGAATCATCGCTGAATGCAAGCCCCAGCCACGCAATCGGGATTTCTAAGGAATGCAACAGGCGACCTTTTTTAGCGTCAATGAGTTGGAGCGAATTTTTTCCCTGACCGTTGTTGGTAACAGCGAGCAATTTCTTATTCGGAGAAACGGCGATATTGAGTGGTAAATCACCCAAAGGCAAGGATCTGCCAGCGGGACTGAGTGACCAGCCGGTTGGCAGTAGGATGGTAGGGTTACTGCCCGGTTGACTTCCAGGCTTTTGAGAAAACAGGGCGACTAAAAAAATCAAGAAAAACAACAAAACCAGGATTGTGCGCATACGTTGCATTTTTAATATTGATGAATGTTTTGCCATGAAATCAAAATGCATATTAAAATTCTGGTTTATCATAATTATTAAGTTGAAGTATTTGGTTATGAGGCCATCCCAGATTTTATCAACCAGGCTGGCAAATCCTGAATCGACCTGAGTAGCCCGTCGTTGTCCAAGGCTTTAAGTTCTTCTTGGCTATGTGTCCCATTCACTACTGCGAGCGAAGCAGCACAGCCAGCCTTTCGACCTTCGGCCAGGTCAACCGGGGTGTCTCCAATTTTGACCACTTTTTTGGGGTCATCAATTCCAAATACGACCATTGCTTTTTGAATCATAAATGGTTCCGGTCGCCCCATTGGCACCTCATCACTTGTAATAGAGAAGTCAATGATAGAACCTACACCGCCTATATATTGGGGATTTAATCCAGCTAGCCAGCCTAGTTTATTGAGGATAATATTGGTGACAAAACGGTAGAAACCCGTATTGAGCGCCACTTTGATATTTCTATCGCGCAACCATTGAAAAACTTCTAAGGTTCCTTCTGTTGGAACGACAGGATGGCTTTGATAATACCCTTCCAAAATTTTGCAAAAGGCGAGAAAGCTTTGGTTTGCCTTTGCCACCAGCTCTTGATGCAGAATTCTTTCCCCCAGCGCTTCCCGCCAAAGAATTTGAAATACCTCAAGTTTTGAAACGCCCATTAGTCCATTCAATCGCTTGTCTTCTACAGTGAGGTTTTGCTCCTTGCAGGCTTTGGCAAAACAAAAAAGAACTTCGTCGTTGTCCTGAACAGTGGTGCCAGCCATATCGAACATAACAAGCTGGACAGTTTTATTAGGTAACATATTGTCCTAGAATTTCAGGCAAAAGTAACTGGGCAGGAGTTAAGGCATAATTAAGTTTAAGTGTTATTTGTGGCAGGCTGTGGAAATGCCTTTTCCATTTTGAAATTCTGGATTTCCACCCTGTTGGCCTGTTTAGTGGTTTTCGATACGACTGTAAAACCCAGTTTTTCAAAAAAACCGCTTGCTGAGAAGGAGGCTTCAACAACTAGTATTGTAAAGCCCTTTTTTCGCGCAACGCGTTCCAGTTGTTTTAATAACGTGGTGGCTATCCTTCGCCCCTGAAAATCTTTGTGGACAAAAAGGAAGTCGACCGCTGCTTCCTCGGAAAGACTGGCAAATCCAACTACGGTCTTTTGGTATTCCACAACAAAACAAGTTTGAGCATCTAGTTTTGCCCAAAGGGTACGGTTCGGCACCTCAGGTGCCAATGCATTCAAATATTCGGGCGGATAATCACGAACATTCAGTGCATGCACGGTTTCATAAAAGAGTTGCTGCAAATTGCGTTTGTCAGCAGGTCGGAAGGGTCTTAAAAACATGGGCTTTACATAACGGTTACTTCGTCACAAAGGAAAAGCGAAGTGTGTTAACCCTGGATTAAGGAATCGTTGTGTTTCGGTATTGTTCAATTGAAGGGTTTTAAGGCGGCTAATATTGCAGGGTACTTCCTGTGAACCAGCCTCCCATGCTTCATTCCAATACTTTTTCCCGCCGAATGGCTGTTGCCTCACCGGCTGTTTTCATAGCCGTGGCTGGATTGTTTTCCTTTGTGGCGTATTGTTGCATCTATGCGTTCAGGAAGCCATTCACTGCAGGGACTTACGCGGACTTGGAACTGTGGGGAGTTCAGTTCAAAATTGTATTGGTGACCGCGCAAGTTGCCGGTTACGCCTTGTCAAAATTCATCGGCATCAGGGTTATTTCAGGTATGACGCATCAGCGGCGAACGGCTTATTTGTTGGGCTTGGTGGGTGTTGCCGGATTGTCCTTGTTGGGATTTGCCATCACGCCATTCCCCTGGAACGCTGCCTGGATGTTTGTCAATGGAATACCTCTCGGCATGGCTTGGGGATTGGTTTTCAGTTATTTAGAAGGTAGAAGGGTGACCGAAGCCTTAGCTGCGATACTTTGTGTAAACTTTATTATCTCCTCCGGATTCGTAAAAACCACTGGCAAATGGCTGCTTAATACACATGGGGTGAGCGAACTTTGGATGCCTTTTGTGGTGGCTTTGTTGTTTCTCCCGGCATTGTTGGTCTGTATTTGGGTACTGCAACATTTGCCGCGTCCCTCTGAGGAAGATAAAGTACGCAGGGCCCCGAGGAATAAAATGACCGCTGCGGAATGCCGGGCGCTCTTTTTACGCTATGCACCTGGCTTGCTCTTGTTGGTGGCCGCCTATCTCGTGTTGACCATCGTTCGCGATGTGCGCGACAATTTTGCCGTAGAAATTTGGGATGAGCTTGGCTTCAAAGGTAAATCTTCTATTTTAACAACGGCGGAAATCCCGGTGGCTATTTTTTCCCTTCTGGCAGTAGGGGCAATGATGTTTGTCAAAGATAATTTTCGTGCTCTTTGGCTCAATCACGCACTTGCTGTATTGGGTGCAGCGTTGTTGTTCGGAGGAACCTTTCTTTTTCAACAGGGACTGATTTCACCCGTGATTTGGATGGTATCATCTGGTTTCGGGCTTTTTTTGCCTTATATCCTTTTCAACGGCGTTTTGTTTGACCGGCTTATGGCCAGTTTCCGCGAGCAGGGCAATGTAGGATTCCTCATGTATCTAGCGGATTCTATTGGCTACCTTGGCAGCGTAGCCGTGTTGCTCTGGCGCAATTTCGGCGCGGGCGAGATGAGCTGGCTTAACTTTTATATAAAGTTGTGCTATACTGGGGCCGCATTTTGCATTGGGTTGATGCTTTTGTCTTGGTTCTATTTTTACAAAAAATCACACTCTTAAATGGATCACAAATTTGACGTAGCCATCATCGGCGCAGGCATTGTCGGCCTCGCAACTGCATACGCAGCAGCCTGTAAGGGCTTGAAAACCATTGTTTTTGAACGAAATCCAAGGGCAATCGGCGCCTCTGTGCGCAATTTTGGTCTGGTTTGGCCCATCGGTCAACCAGCAGGCCCCCTGTTCGACCGAGCCATGCGCAGCCGGGAAACCTGGCTGGATATCGAAAAAGAGAGCGGCGTTTTGGTAAAACAAAACGGCTCGCTTCAATTGGCCTACCACGATGATGAGGTGGCCGTGTTGTACGATTTCTTGAAAAACGCCGAGGGGGCTGGCTATCAGGTCAAACTGCTGACGCCTAATGAAGTCGCCACACAAAGTCCTGCCGTAAAAACGGAAGGCCTCAAAGCCGGATTATGGAGTGGCACGGAATGCACGGTATCGCCTCGACAGGCCATCCCACAATTGGCAGCGTACCTGGAAAAAGAACTGGATGTAGTGTTTCGATTTGGTTCGGCAATCACCCACGTTGATTCGGGGATTCTATCTGATTTCTATGATATCTGGCAGGCGGAGCGCATATTTGTATGCTCCGGTGCTGATTTTGAAACTTTGTACCCGCGTATTTTCCGCGAAAGCGGCATTACTAAGTGCAAATTGCAGATGCTCCGTACGGGTGCCCAGCACCAGGACTGGCAACTTGGCCCTTCCCTTTGTGCCGGTTTGACGCTGTTGCACTACGGCTCCTTTGCGCATTTAAAAAGCCTTAATGCCGTCCGGGACCGCTACAATCGTGAAAACCCTGACTTTGCACGCTATGGTGTTCATGTGCTTGTTTCCCAAAATCACAATGGCGAGATCATCTTGGGTGATAGTCATGAATACGGCTGGGACGTGTCTCCCTTCGACAACGAGGAGATTAACCGGGTGATATTGAACTATTTGGAAACATTTGCGCATTTTCCTGATTTTGCAATTGCAGAGACCTGGCATGGGGTTTATCCGAAATTGCCAGGCAAGACAGATTTCGTGCAGGAGGTGGAAAAAGGAGTATGGATCGTAAATGGATTGAGTGGAGCAGGCATGACCATGAGCTTTGGATTGGCCTCGGAGTTGGTGTGAACCAGACAGAAGCGTTGCATCATAATAGTTTGGTTTTTTTGTTTGCCGTCAATTCCCTGGATGGGAAACCAGTCTTATTGGAACAATTTCGCGGCAAAAAAATCGTCGCCTTAAACGTGGCTTCACGCCACAATATGCCGATTGGGAAAAATATTATACTGAAAATAAGGATAATGTAGTTGTACTGGGCTTTCCGTCCAATGATTTCATGAGCCAGGAACCTGGCTCTGCGGAAGATATTGCGGCATTTTGTCAGATGCCTTATGTGTGTAATAAACTCCTTAATTTTTATCTCGTTTCTCTTTGATAAAATCCTCCACGTTGTCCAATTTCGGGGATTCCAAAAGCGATTTCCAATCAAATTTTGCATCGAATGGTGTGAGCAGTTTCTGTGGATCCAACACACGAGGATCTACAGGCAGCGCTGAATAAGGCGTAAAATCTGGTTTTTCAATAAAAAAATCGCTAAAATCTGAAGCTCCAGCGTCATATTGGTTGAGATACGGTACCCCAAAAACATTCCAAATAGTTTTGAAAATACTTCCAAAACTGGTGTGGGTGTGACTGACATGGTTCTTTTTTGCAAACGGAGAAATGACCATCAGCACACTGCGGTGTGCGTCCACATGATCTTTTCCATCCTGCGCGTCGTCCTCTGTTATTATGATTGCCATTTCTTTCCAATAGGGGGTGTGGGACAGAAACTCGATGACCCGGCCAAGGGCAAGGTCGTTATCTGCCATATAACTTTCCCGGAAAGGGTACCCGGCATCCGGGCGCTCGTCGGCGCCATGGTCTTGTGGCAACATCAGTGTCAGCATTTGAGGCATTTTTTCTTTGCCTGACAACCATTTTTCCTTAAATTCCTGAATAAAAACATCAGCCCGGAACTGGTCCGGAATTGCCATGTTGAAAGTAGCGTATTTTTCCGAACTACGCCCATAAAGTGGGCCGGGAATTGGAAAATTGACCAATACCTTCTGGCCGTAGTATTTCATGGTGCTGTCAGACAGATTGGATCCCATTTCTGTTCCAAAGCCAAAATTGTAAAAAGAAATGTTGTTTCGGTCCAAATGATCCCAAAGCGATCCTGCTTCGTTATAATCCTCCGGGAAAATCGCCCCTGCACCTCCAGTCCAGGCATATTGACCCTTCGCCTGGCTGTTGGCTTTTATATTTCTATGGCCACCGTAGCCTGCAGAAACGGTAGTCTCCATCCACTCATTTGGGTAGGTGTTGGCAAGCCATCTATGGCCATCAGCTGAGTGGTCGCCGTCCACATAAAAATTGTCGGATACGCCAAACCGATGCGCCAAAGCAAGGTGATTGGGCATAACTGTTGCTTGCTCAACCATAGTCGTCCTGGCTTTGTTAGCAAACGATCGTTGATACCCATAACGAGCAATTTCAGGATCGCCTTTCCCTTTTTTCAATTGACCAAACACTTCATCGTAAGTTCGGTTTTCCTTGGAAATGAACACGATATGTTTAATGGGGCTTTTTAATTGACCTGGGAATGCCGGGATTGGGTTTGAGGTGGCATTTGATGGCTTTTTGACTTGGAAATTATTATCAATAACCTGTTGAGTCCATTTCGGGAGATCCGAATCAGCAGGGATGTCCAACACAGTTACAGAGCCATGCATTAAGTGGCCAATATAACTGCCTTCAGGTCCTTCCTTGAATGTAAAACCGCCGTTCGGGCCACTACCATAACCTTTTGCATTGGCCACGATGAGTTTTTTTCCATCTGGAGAAACGGCTAGTTTTGAAGGAAACCAACCTACTGGCAGATGGCCTAGCACCCTGGCTGGAGGAGGGTTTTTAATGCCGGAAGCGCCCAGACCTGAAATGTCGATTACTGCTACTGCGTTGATTCCAGACTCTGCCACATACAATCGTTTTTTGTCGGGAGAAAGTGCCAGCCCGAAAGGAATTACTCCTCGATGGCGTGCCAATTGTGGCAATGGTTTCAGGAAAATATTGTTCACCACTTTGCCCTGTTTTGAGTCAATAACTGAAATGCAATCGTTATTGCCATTGCTTACAAAAGCGTATTGGTCTGTTGCCACCAGGGAATTGGGGCTGGAGCCACCCACCGCAGGGATGCCTTCAATTTTTTCTCCCACCAAAAATCCGGTTTTGACCTTTTGGGTCACTTTTGGCGTGGTTGCAGAAACATCAATTGCCCAGACAGAGAAAGATTCCGGCACATTGGGGTCGCCCAGTGCGGGTACTTCGAGCTTGTCCCTTTTGTAGCCATCGATCATTTCTCTGGAGCCGAATGCCGAAGTAGGGAAATCAGCCCCGGTGCTTTTTAAGTTCTGTTCGTTCAGGTTAAGGAGCGGGCTGTATTCAAACATACCAACATTGGCCACATAGACCGTTTTTTGATCGGGTGACAAGGCTACACCGAAAGGATAGCGGCCTACCTGGACGTAATGTTTTATTTTTAGGCTGCGCGTATCGGCTACTACCAGCCGAAAATTGCTTTGGTCGCAGATATAAAGGGTGTTGCCATCGTGGGTCAAGGCGAGATCACCGAGGTAGCCGTCTTTGCTTTTCAATCTGTCGGCAGCGCCATCAAGATGACTACAATCAATGGAGTCTATTTTGGCGCCTGTCTGAAGGTCAAAGCGGAATACTTTGTTCGATTGTCCGCCAGCTACCCATACCGATCGGTTGTCGGGGGTAATGGCAAGGCCCATGAAAACATCTTCAAGCAGGCTGGGGACATTGAAGGCGCCTTCAGGTACTTGCCGAACCTTCAGTTCACCACTTTCTGGATTTTTCAAAATAGTAATTGAAAAAGGCCGGTTCCCCGAATTAGCAGTTACGGCAACGGTACCATCGGGTGATAGTGCCAGGCCATAAGGGTGTGGAGCAATCCGAACAGTTTGACCCATTGGTTTTATGATGCGTCCATTTGGCAGGATAGACACTCCGTTTGGGTTGATTTGGCAATACTGGTCTCCAGCAGGAGCTCCGATCATCCATTGGTTAGCGGATGATTGCCGGGAAGTTTTTGCGGTGTTGCAGGCAGCCCAAACAAAGGCTAAACTTGCAAAGAAAAAAATAGATGTTCTCATGGATGTAGTTTGGTTGCAAAGGTCAGGTCCTTGCCGCATTCTTTGCCTGGATAATATATGAAATGAATATGAAATTAAATGCGTGCCAAACGACTTAATTTTCGCTTAAACTAGCCTGTTCTACCTTCGCCAAACACACAGCATATACGCCAATACATGAATCAGATTTTTTATTGCCTTTTTGCGCTTTCCATTTTATTTGTCACCCAAGACCTTGAGGCCCAAGAGATTGTCGATACAAGTTATGTGCTAAGCGAACTGGCCGTGACTGCTAACCGAAACGAAAAACCGCTCTTTTACTGTCCTGAATCTATTGGTATTTTGGACAAAAAATCCATGCTTTCCAACCAGTACAGAAGCAGCCCCGAAGCATTGGCTGCCATGCCAGGCTTATTTGTTCAGAAAACCAACCACGGCGGCGGATCGCCATTTGTACGCGGACTGACCGGAAACCAGACATTGTTGCTGATAGACGGCATAAGACTCAACAATGCCACTTTCCGATACGGCCCTAACCAATATTTCAACACCATAGACTTGTTTTCTTTGGATAAAATAGAAGTTTTGAGCGGTGGTGGATCGATTCAATATGGTTCTGATGCCTTGGGGGGGACCATCCAGGCATTTACGAAAAGCCTGTCCTTTTCAGAAAAACCAGATTTTGGCGGCCTTTTGCTCCTGCGTGGCGCTACACAGGAAATGGAACAAACTGCCCATACCGAAATTGAATTCAGCACCAGAAAAGCCAGCTTTGGAGCGGGATTTAGCTGGCGCAACTTTGGAGACCTTGTTGGAGGCGACACGACCGGCCGGCAGATGCCCAGTGGTTACAGCGAATTGGATTTTGACGCAAAAGGGAAAATTGCACTTTTTCCTAAAACTGTTCTCACTTTAGCGCATCAACAAGTGCATCAAACCAATGCCCCTGTTTTTCACAAAATTCAACTGGAGAATTTTGCTATCAACCAATTCAATCCACAGAATCGCTCCTTGAGTTATGCCCGTCTGGAGCAATCGGTGAATCAGGGGGTTTGGAAATCGGTTTCTTTTACCGGCTCGATCCAACAAACTGAAGAGGGCAGAGAAAGCAAAAAAAACGGATCCAAGCTATTGATAGCCGAAAAGGACCAAGTGCGTACTGCAGGTATTCAATTTCAAATAAACAATGCCTTTTTGAAAAAATGGACGGCCAGTACCGGAGTAGAATATTATCATGATCTTGTTCAAAGCAGCCGAATAGATTTGGATCAAACCACCGGGGTAACTACCTCTAAACGAGGGCTGTATCCAGATGGATCAACGATGGCGAATTTTGCCGTGTTTTCCCTGCACGCTTTGGACCTGCCTGCTTGGAATTTCACGGCAGGACTTCGATGGAACCGTTTCGTGGTAAAAGTAAAGGATGAAACAATTGGTTTAGCTAAATTGAACCCTTCGGCTTTGGTGGGCAATTCGGCAATACTATACAAACTGAATCCCTATTCCAACTTATTTGGGTCTGTCAATACGTCTTTTCGAGCACCCAATATTGACGATCTGGGCACACT
Source organism: Saprospiraceae bacterium (assembly GCA_046160345.1). GTDB lineage: Bacteria > Bacteroidota > Bacteroidia > Chitinophagales > Saprospiraceae > M3007. Next base: position 18,608 of record JBJXGO010000316.1, on the reverse strand, counting down.
GGGCATTGTAGATTTTAGGTATGAAACGCCCAATTACAGTTTGGAGCCCGAGCGAGCCATTAATTTACAAATTGGTTATAGACTAAAAACAAAACGACTACAAGGTACTATTTGTGTTTATCGAAATACGCTGCGGAACCTGATTTCACGTATTAAGGTGGATACCCAGATGGTACAAGGGTACCCGCTTTATCAAAAAGATAATACAGACCGGGCACTTGTTCAAGGATTTGAAACATACTGGACTTATGCTTTTGCCAGGTATTGGTTGGCTCGCGGGACTGTTACCTATACATATGGCCAAAATTTAACTTTAAAGGAGCCATTACGCCGTATTCCTCCAATATTCGGCCAAGTCGCATTGCAATATACAAAAAGGAGCTGGTCTGGTTCGATTGAGTCAATTGCTGCTGGCAAACAGGACCGTTTAGCGAAGGGAGATATTGCAGACAACAGGATTCCGAAGGGAGGCACACCAGCTTGGCTTTTGCTAAATGTTCATATTGGATACTCGTGGCGTTTTGTCCAGCTTCGGGCCTCTGCCTTTAATGTTTTTAATATTGATTACCGTACACATGGCTCGGGTGTGAATGGTTATGGTCGTTCTGTTTTCGCAACCCTGATATTTCAATGGGATAAAAGAAACTAGAATAATTCGCTAATGTTAAGTTTGTTACTTAAAGTTAAACTTAATATTAAGTTTAGGTTAAGTTATAGAATATTGCGCCCTGTTTAAATCAAAATAAAAGAATAATGAAAGAAAAGAACAAGAATGCGTCCAAATTAGTCAAGAAGTCTCCGGAATCAGGCTCTAAATCGTCTGAAAAATCAAACTCGAAACCTGTTTCGAAAGCGGCTGACGGGCTATACAAGAAGCTAATTGCCTCGGAAAAGAATGCTGAAAATGCCCTAAAAATCTATGAAGAAAAAAAGGATGCATTCGAAATGGCCCAATCCCGGCAATCAGACAAGTTGACCCTTAAGTCTTTATTGGCCGCTTCGAAAATTGCGAAATTGACCTACAAAATAAAAAATATTGAACAAAAATTGGCAAAAGCCACTTGGAAATCAGCAAGCAAGGCCACAAAAAAATCGACAGAATCGGGCAAGAAATAAAGGCCTTATTTTCTACCCACAAATAAAAAGTAACTCCAAAGGCCACCGTAGGCCTGTTTTACTTCTAAATGAATGGGGTTGAATAATTTTTTTAAGGCCGGCAAAAGATGATTGTCCATATGAACGTGGTTGTAACCCATCCAACGCTGGAAATACGGATGCTGAGTGTCGTGAAAGTCAACCACAGCGATAAGGCCACCCTCTTTCAAATCGTCGAAAGCACGTTTTAGCGCATCCTCCCAACCAGGGTTAATCATTGTGAGGCAGTATGAAAAAAGGATTAAATCGGGTTGTGCCGGCAACTTCCAGGTTCCAGGAGCATACGGTCTTTCCAGCAACAGCAATCTTCTTGTATGGGCACCAAGTTTTTTAGCTGCCAACTTGAGCATATCTGGCGAAATATCCAGACCAATAACCTGGACGTTGGGGTAGTGGTTTAACAAATACGACAGGTTGTGCCCGGTGCCGCATCCTACCTCCAGAATGGTTTTATCTGTGAACATCGGTAGCTGCATTGCTTGAACAATCTGCTTCCGACCGAAGAGAAACGACCATCTTGTCGCCTGATAAAGCTTTGCATGCAATTGATAATAATTGCGGATGGTGTCTATCTGTGCAATTGTGGGTTCTGTTGATTGGTTTAACAATTCCATATTCTACTTAATTTACAGAGCCTAATAATACGCTGGCATAGGTTCCTACCCGATCGTTTTTTGCTGTTTTGGAGGATTTTATGGTGTCGAACTGTATTTTTTCACGCACAAATGGTGGAATGAAGTCCACATGTAATGCGGCAGAACGAAGCAGTATCTTGGCATTTTGTGCACAGTTTTGCAAAATAAGTTGCCATTCTTCGCTCAATGCAGTTGGATTGTGTGCTGCCATCCAGTCTTGGTGGTCAAGGAGCAGAAAATGAGTGTATTTATCTGGCTTGTTTTCTAAAAATTGACTTAGGGTGGATGTATGGGTTTTCACTCTGGTTACCCTGTTTTTTAATGTGTCAAAATTTTCCTTGTGCAAGTAATTTGGGCAGCAATCTGTTGAATAGGCCCCCAAAAAATACACTTTCCAAAAATAATTGTCCGTAATACTGATTTCGGTGAATACCCTGCGGAAACATTGTTTTAAATAACCGGTCATACCGTCCTGGTAAGTTTTTTTGGCGAGGTTTTGTTGTGCTTCCGGGACACCGAGCATACTTTGAAAAAGATGCCGGTTAAAAATCCATCCTGTCAGTGCGTTAAATAGCCGTGGTTCCAATAAATCATAAACTTCGAGTTGGCTGTCCAGATTCTCGCACTCAAAAAGTTGGTGAATTAGTTGTCTTGTTTTTGGGCTACTTTCCAGCACTTTTTTAACCAAAAAAGCTGCAGACCCCGCGCTTCCATACCAGTAAAAACTTTTGCGCACACCTTTACCTCGAAAAAAATGAAGGTTGTTCTCCCAATACCGTTTGGGATAATCATCTAAATTGAATCTCAGTATGTCTTGAAAAATATTATTTGCCTCTTTGTGTTTCCCATTCCCAAAAAAATCAAATAAAGTTGGATGATCGCTGTGCTGCAACAAAGCAGATTTGAGTTCAAGCAACGCATTTTGTCTAGGATTCATGTCCACGCAATCAATAGACCCAGGATTGTCTAACAGGTAATCGAGGGCATTGCAACCAGCAGAAGTGAGCATTACTACCCGGCTATCTTGGTTGATTTCAAGCAGTTCACGATCGCAACGCGGATCCTCCCAACAGGTGTTGTAAACCAGATTGCCTGTGTGGATTTTGGTAAAAACCTTGTTTTTTATATTTCCGATCATTGTTTTTGTGATTTGCTGAAATTCAAGGCAGGGCTGGTGCTTTCCAATTCATGGCGCTCAACTAATTGTTTTGCCCAACGATCAATATCTTCGGCTTTGTGATTGATAAATTGTTCTGTAATCGCCCTTAAACGCTGGATATTTTCAGGTGAAGCATTGTCCATGGCTGCTACTTTAGCATCGGGCATATCGGGGTCAAGGCGGAGGTAGTTGTTTGGAACCTTGAGGTTGTTGAAAACATTTTTGACGATGTGGTGCGTCGTTTCTGCTACCCCGCCCATCATTATCTGGATTAGATCAGGAATATTGAGCAGGGCGATCCTTTTTTGGAAGGAACGCAGGCGGAACGAGGGCTTCACTTTGCCGGTGCCCAACGAAAGCAACTGCATATTGATAGGTGTGTAGTGTTCGTCTGTTTTGCCTGCCTCCGCGATGGCACAAAGGGTAGGGTTATTGGCGAAAACCCCGCCATCCACGCAAGAATGTTGCACTTTGGAGGCTGAAAAAATGGCAGAAGGCTCGAAATAGCTTGGAGCAGCAGAAGTAGCTCGACAAACATCGCGCACATAAAACTCTCGCGCAGGATCAACACCCTCTTCATGGTCGTGCTGGCAAAAAAAGTAGGTGGCCGCCAACTCGAGATTATAGGCTGGAATTAAACAGGGTTTGAGCAACTCACTCAATTTGGTATTGCCCAGATAGTGCTTGAGCAAGCGCTCAAGTTCTGCAACTTCATAGCGGTCAGCAGCAAAGCCCACGCTCCCCAATTTTTTTCTCAGCCAACTTGACTTGAAAATATCGGGACCTTTTTCTGAATAAAACTTGACAATGTCTGCAGTAGAATAACGTGGCAATTTAGGGTTGTCCGCATCAGGAGCAAGCAACAAGCTAATTATGATTCCTCCAGTACTGGTGCCTGCGAAGAAGTCAAAATAGTTAACTAAACGAGCCTTCGGATTATCGGAATAGTGTTGTATTTTTTGCTCAAGGGAATGTAGAATCATGGCTGGAACAATGCCTAAAATCCCTCCGCCGTCAATGGCGAGTACGCTTACCATATTGCATGATTTTTTGTATTCTATGTGCCTCAAACATGGTGCTTGGCCTTCGTTTTAGAAAAATTGGACGCCATCAATTCTTTCAGCCAAGTCAAATCAGGTTCTGGTTGTCCTTCCATTTTAGCTTGTTCATCGAGTTTGCGCAAGGCGATGTGAAGCTCAAATAATGGGTCGCTTTCAAATTCCAGCTGTTCTTTTGGGGACAACAGCCCTCCTTGCTTGATTAACGTGATCTTGCTGGCAGGCGATAATTCTGCAAAATAGAGCGGATCGGTAGTAACCAGATATCGTTTTGCGAACACATGGTTTTCAACAAGCCGGATAATTTTTTCCGGAAAACCATATTCACGGAGGAGCCGGGCTCCAGCGGCCTCATGATCCCAAGCACCGTAACCATCCATGTCCACCGCGTCCGGATCGCATAGGTGGCCTATATCATGCAAAAAAGCAGCAAGAATAAAATCGGGATCATTAGGATGGCCTTTCCTTGCAAGTTCGGCGGCTTGGTAAGCGTGTTCTAATTGGCTCACAGGCTCACCATAATATTCCTCGTGGCCACGGTTTTGAAAAATGGAAAATATTTGAAGCGTTGTGTCCATTGTTATGCGTCCGGCTTGATGCTTGAAAGAACAAAACAAGGTTCATCTTGAATAAGGCTTGTAAATGTAAGGAAAACGGCCTTTCGCCGTTTTCCTATAAACCAAACCAAATTGTATGAAGTTCTAGGTACGGGTGTTCAACTTGGGTACAAAGGTTGGTCAATTGGTTCGTATGAATTGAAAAACCGGGTTAAGTTTGGATTAAGGAATGGGCGAATAATAAAAAACGCCGGGGCAATGACCCCGGCGTTCTGATTTTAGTAGTTTGGCCGTATTCTATTATTTAACGATCCAAAGTTTGTCGTTGATGTTGTCAATTTGGGTCCCAAACTGACGAGTAAGGGCGGCATTGTAGTTAACTGTGTTGTTGTCGCGTTCGCTTGTAGGGTATTGAAAACGATTCGGGATTACCCCGGAATTGCCTGTACCAGGGCCGCCCTGGTAGAAAAACGGTGTGTTTGTGCGCCGCCAGTTGTAATAGCCTTCAAGTCCCGAATGTTGCGACAAGGCCAGATATTTTTGAACAAGGATCTGTGTCAGTCCATCGGCATTGTTTCCTTTGTAAGCGCTTTCAGGGCGATTGAGGTAAGCTGTGATTGCCGAAGCGTCCGTGATTTCATAGAAATTCATGCTGGCTGTGATGCCCTTGTCATACCATGCTTTTGCGTCGCCAGCGCCCCAGGCGCGGTTGATGCCTTCTGCAATGCTAAAGCACATTTCAGGATAACCGATCTGGATAGAAGGTTCAGCTTGATAGTTGCTGAAGTATCGGGCCTTGCTGATTCGGGAATAGATGCCACCTTGTACCTTGGTAGCCATTTCATCCAAACCCTCATCAGAAGGAGCACCAACATAAGCCTCAAAATCTGCTGCAGTAAAACCTGCTGCCAATTGGGCTGCTGCCGGTTCGGCTACTGCGAATACACGTGGATCTTTGAGGGATGCCAAAGTGCTTACATAAGTGGCAGAGGTGTTGTAACGGTCAGCATAAAAACCGAAATTGTCCGGATTAAACGGGTACTTTTCGGTTACATTGTTGAACAAATACTGAAGGTTGTCATCATTGCTTTCCATTAGTGGATATTTGACCGGATCGCCAATTATTTTTGCAAATTCTTGCTTCAAATTCAAATCAGCGTCTGTTGCTTCTCTTTTGCTCAGTTGAATCAAAACACGAAGTTTAAGCGCATTGACTGTTTTCTGCCATTTGCTCAAATTGCCATTGAAATAGATGTCGCCTGCCAAGGTGTTGTCTGCCGCAACTATACGGGCGGCAAGGTCAGTGTTGGCTTCTTCAAGCCAAACAAGGATTTGTTTGAAAATGTCTTTCTGGCTATCATAAGCTGGCGCAGTATTTTCACTGCCAAGCAATGCCTGAGTAAGCGGCAGATCACCTACTTTCATCGTCATGTCGTAGTAAAAATAGGCACGGAAAAACTTACCCAGTGCGCTGTAAGCATTTACTGATGGCAAACCGATACGAGCAGCTTCTTCTTCCATTTTTTGTACGTTTTTCAACGTAGTAAAACGAAGACTAGCGCTACCTGTCCAATATTCATTGTTGTCGTAATAGTTGTAATTGGAGCACCAGTACTGGTTCCAACGTTGTTCGTCGCTCCATGGTGCATTGTACATGTCTACCAATACCGAGCGCAACACCAGGGAAGGAGGTACCGTTGTAGATTTGTTTGGATCCGCCTCCAGTTCGTCAAACTTCTGGCAGCTGTTGGCTGCAAGCACGAGGAGGAAAAAGGAAAGGAGAAATTTTATATTTTTCATTGAAATCTTATTTTGAAGGGTTGACGGTTAACCGCCAACCGTTTATTTAGAATGTTACGTTCAGGTTGATACCGTAGCGTTTCGCTGTCGGAGACTGAAGGCCAGAATAGTTGGTACCGATGTACTGATCGAGGTCGATGTCTTTGCTTTCTGCGAAGTAAAGCAGGTTGCGACCAACGAGAGATACGCTTGCGCGACGAATCAAACCATTGGTTTTGAACCAGTTTGCGGGCATTTCATAAGTGAAGGTTACTTCACGAAGTTTCGAGAAGGTCTTGGACATTAGGTTTGGCTCAGACATTGCATACAAACGGCTGATATAATCCTGCAGGAATGTTTTGGTCGTATTTGGTGCAAATTCTAGTTCGTCGTAGTTTGTGATATTACCAGCCTGGTCGTATTGGATGGTTCCGGATACCAGCGTCACGCCATCGCCTACATAATTGCCATTGACCTGTGGATTGGTGTAGTTGCCAGCTTTTTGGTTCAACCAGTCTTTGTAACGGGCTTCGCCCATGGCACCTTCTGTGGTCAGAATATTACGACCACCACGGAATGTCTGACGCTTGATGTAATTGGTGATCACACCGCCTACACGTCCGTCAAACTGGAAGCCTAAAGTCATGTTTTTATAGGATACTTTGTTATACACTGACCATACCCAGTCTGGGTTTGAATAGCCAAGAAGTTGAGCAACCGGATTGCGAATTGGGCGACCGCTGGCATCATTGATATAGTTGCCTTGCTGATCGCGGATAGGCGCTGAATCGTAGTATTTATCCAAACGGTCTCCCTTGCGGAAGAAGTTGTTGATCACTTCAGTACCTTCAGGAAGTTCCTCCAAAGTCTCTTTGAATGTGCTCCAGTTTGCCAGAACGTCCCAGGAAAAACCGGCTTTGTTCTTTATTGGAGATCCGCTAACGGAAACTTCCCAACCTGCTTTTTTGGTTTTAACTGCATTGATTAATTGGCTGTTATAACCAGATGCTTCAGAAATAGGCTGTGCAAAGATCTGTGGACCGTCAATGTACTGGAAGTAGGTCAGGTCCAGGCCAATACGGTTGCGCAGGAATTTTGCTTCCAAACCGCCCTCATAGTTGGTACGGGAAGATGGCTGAAGGTCAGCGTTAGCGATGATATTGGTGAAAAATGAGCCAGGCTGGTTGTTGTACACCAATGGCGAGCTATATGCCGAAGAGTTCGAGTAAGAAGGGCCATCGTAGGACGACTGGTAGTAGGAGCCATAATCAAGCGGGTAGGCATCAGCAGGTGTAGCACCAATATAACGCTGTGTCAACGCCTCTTTTACATTTGCGTAAGAACCACGTAGCTTCAGGAAAGACACTGGTCCAAGATCTGCCAGTTGGGAGATCAACAAGCTGGCGCCAGCGCTTGGGTAGTAGAACGTGTTGTTCGCCTTAGGCAGCGTAGAAAGGTGGTCTATACGACCCGTGTGCGAAAGGAAAAGGAACGACTTGATACCGAAATCAACGGAGTAGTATCCGCTCTGAACCAACATTTTAGAGCGAAAATTGCTCGCGTACAGTGGATTAGCAGTGTTAGAAAACGCATAAAGGCCTGGCACGTTCAGGTAGTTGGTCGTAGTATAGTTAGATTCGTAGTTGAAGCTACGAACGTTACCCCCTACCAGGGCATTTACAGTGAATACATCGCTCAAACGGCGATCAAAGTTCAAGTAAACGTCTGTGTTGTTTTCGAAAAGGGTACGCTTGTCTTCGCGATAGTCTCCACGTCCTTCTTCACGACCATATACGGTTGCAGAATATGGGAACTTCTCGTTGCGGAACAAATCGTAGGTCGTAATAGCGGTACGGGCTTTAAACTCGAGACCTTCGGCAATCTTCCAGGAAAGTGCAGTCTGACCATAAACGTCGGTTTTTTGGTGACCACGGAGCCATTCTTGTGCAAGGAAGTGGGGGTTGTTGTAGCGCTGGTATTCTGCATAGATCTGTTGCACACCTTCTTTGCCAGGTTGCCAGTAGTCTTTCATCTGATCTACATCCCAGTCAGCACCACCCCAGATAATGATGTTGTAGATCATGGAATTAGGGCCGTATTGTACATCAGGATAATTATCTGTAAACTGACGGTTGTAGTTCAGGTTAGATTCCAGTTTTACGTTCTTGCTGATCTTTAAGCCATTGTAAACGTTGAAGTTAGCTACGTTCAGTTGCGTGTTTGGCACCATGCCACCCTGGTAGTTGTATGAGGTGCTGAAGCGCATGTCCATTTTTTCTGTCGAAGTGCTCACAGCAATGCTGTTGTTCGACTGAAAACCCGGACGAAGAAACCGTTGCAGGTTGTCGGCTCCCCGCGCCACCCAAGGCGTACCTTGGCGAACGCCGGTAATCGGATCAAACGGGCTGTCGTATTGTGGAATCAGCTGGCCTTCAAAACGTGGTCCCCACACATCATAGTCACCGTCATTGGTACCACCACCACGACCGTCCTTAAATGCATAACGACCGTGGTCGCCAGGGCCATACTCGTCATTTACTTTAGGAATGGCGTTGAAGCCTGATTCCACCATTTGGCTGGTGTTGAATTCAACACTTACACCACGCTTGTCTGTAGTACCTTTTTTGGTGGTGATCATGATCACACCGTCTTTAGAACGGAAGCCGTAGAGTGCAGCAGCAGCAGGGCCTTTCAAAACAGTGAACGTCTCAATGTCGTCTGCACTGATGTTCCATGTGTCAGAGTTTACGGGTACGCCGTCAACCACGAAGATCGGGTTTGAGCCGCGCAGGCTGAGGTTTGGAGCCCCCAGGAGTTCCGGAGAGGCGCCCACTGTCAGGCCAGCTACTTTACCAGCCAGCGAGTTTACAGCATTGGGTTCGCGGGCTTTCAACAAGTCCTCGCCTTTTACGTCTTGTACGGCGTAACCAACCTTTGCCTTTTCCTTGTTCAAACCAAGGGCGGCAATGGTCACCTCTTGCAGTACATTTGATTGTGACAGTTTGACGGTGAAAAATGTCTCGGTGCCGATGGTAACGTTTTGTGGAGCATAGCCCACGAAGGAGATGATTAAAATTTCGCCTGTACGAGCATCAAGGCTGAAGTTGCCATTGGCATCAGAAACGGTGCCACGGCTGGCATTCAGGACCGTAATGGTCGCACCTGGTAAAAATTCATCGGTTTCAGCGTCCGTCACAATACCGCTTACGCGTTGGGCGCTTGCGATAGCGATGGACATGAGGGTAAGTACAAGGACAATACAAATGCCCTTGAAGGTGTGGTAGTTAACCTTCATAGATAGAAATGTTTGTAAGTGAAATTATGTAAGATTAGACTGAAAACTTCCTCTTCCTGAATAGGAAAGGTGTAGCACCAAATAAAAGCTCAAATCAGGTTTCGCTTTTTTTCGCAGCAAAAGTAGAAGGCCTGCTTTTGGATCATTTGAATATGGAGATTAATTTTTAGTTAAGTTGCTAATAGTCAATGTTTTATGTAATTTAATTGTATCTTTTAGGTAAATTTCCTGTATTGATCTTGTTTCCCTTCAACCTAATAATCAGGCTAAATTTTCGCAGCACCAGATTTAAAATAGCGTGAGTTTTGGATAGCTATTCGCTTGGAATTTACAAAAAGCCGCATCGCGGCGACATTTTTGTAGCCCAAAGGGCGATAAGATGGTAGAACGGCGTAGCCGTGACATTATTCGAACCGTCAAAATGCCACGGCTACGCCGTTCCGATTATTTTCGGCACCTTGTTTACCAAAATATCGCCGCGATGCGGCTTTTGGATCATCGAGGGGGAAATCTATCCAAAACTCACGTTAAAATAGGGGGTTGTGTCAAAAGAGAAGTGGCAGACTTTATTGCGATATTTTATTTCTGCAAAACCCCTATAATTCAATTTGCCCTGCTGACAAGAAGTACCTGCTCTTAAAATCAGCCTTTGATCACTTGTAAAGGTTTCACCCCTATTTTTCCAGCTTGTGTTTTTAGTTGAACCCAGTACATCCCTGTGGGCAAACCTTTTAGGGATATTTGTTGGGAAGCTGTACTGGATAGAGCCAAACTGGAAACAGTGCGGCCATTTTGGTCCATAACAGTCAGCAAAGCGGGAGGATCCTGTTCATCGGAATAGGTAATTGTAATTTGTCCGCTGCTAGGATTAGGATTCACGCCAAATTCGATCGCAATTGCAGCAGAGGTTTGTGCGAGTTGCGTTGCTTCCTCCGAATTAAACAGCTTGGCCAGCTCGGCTACATTGCCCAATTCAAGATTTCCGGCAAAACAAACCAGCACAAATTCATCGGGTGTACCAACCAGTAAAACAAGGTTGGTAACCATGTCCTCCTCAGATTTGACCCAAATGCGGACGTTTTCGTTCCCATCGCGCACGGTTAACAGTTCCACAAAATTATCCCCCTTAATGAGTGACTTGGCCTCCCGGTAAAGCACTAAAGCATTCGATATACTGTCTGCCGCTAATATGTGCAAACTGCCTATATTTTTAACCACCTTGTGCAAACCATCCCAGGTTTCATCATTCACCTTGGTTTGGGTGCTCACTTCAAACAAATCTTTGCTTAAAAAAGCATAGGTAAAGCCCTGATCTTGTTTGTGTTGTTCGATAAAGTTTTGGACCCCGTCATTTTGAGCGGAAAGTGTGGTAAGCTGGATTTGAGCGGCAAGGAGCAAAAAGAAGATTTTTTTCATAGCTAAATAGTTTAAAAAGTGATGTAATGTGCTGCGGAGACGGGAATATGCGTCGATGTGTTACATTTTTTATCAATCCAAATGGAATTTAACACAGGTGGAACAATTGGCCGCAGTCAAAAAATGAATCGATTTTCAAGGATGCATTGCACTTAGATAGGGTATAGTGTGTAGTTTTACGCGCTTGATTTTCATCGATTTTCATTTTTTTTAAGTCTATTTTGCCTAAAAAAAGCATAAAATTTGTCAAATTAGACGGTTATTAAATTACAATTGTAACAATGCGGCTTTCTACAATCTTTTTGACACTTGCGTTTTTTGCTACACTTGCCCTTCAGGCCCAAAATTATCCGGCCAATCCCGAACCCGGCGCTTGCTATGTTCGATGCCCCATTGAAGAAATATCTGAAATTGAAAAAGTAGTGGTAACGCCTTCTTACATGCAGTACAAAGTAGTGCCTGCGGTGTATAAAACCGTGGAAGAACAAGTGCTGGTGAAAGAAGCCTCCAAACGATTTGAATATGTGCCTGCAGTTTATTCCGAGGTGGTTGAAACCCTTTTGGTGGAAGAGCCCATCAACAAGATCGCGCTTATTCCGGTTAAAACGCTTGACACATTCGAAGTCTTTGAGGTTCAGCCCGCCTATTCCCGTTTTGAATCTCGACCTCCGCTTGCAGGCTGTAAGTCCGTAGTTCCGGGAGATTGCGATGTGATCTGTTATGTTTCCTACCCCGCGATCACCAAAAATATTCCGGTAAAAAAAATCATCGCCAATCCTGATTATGCTCGGGCAGCCCAAACCGGTCGGTACAAGACCATCAAAAAGAAAGTGATACAAACGCCGGCCGCCTATCGGGAGATCGAAATACCGGCTGAGTATGTAACCATTCAAAAGCGGGTTTTGGTAAAGGACGAAACCATAGATTCTGTGGCGGTAGAACCAGTAGTTCGGGAAGAGGTGTTTCTGGTGACAGATCGGCGCGCAGTGGGCTCGAGTGATGGATATGAATGGCGTAAAATCGAATGTGAACTGCTCGATTTCAACGTGTTGCCTATATATTATGGGCTAAACAGCGACCGCCTTGACGCGAAAGCAAGGGCTGTTGTGGACGAAAAATTGCTCAGCCTGATGACAAAAAGACCTGAGATCCGGGTTGAGATCAACTCCCATACCGATTCAAGATCCTCAGACGAATTTAACAAAGACCTTTCCGAGCGCCGGGCCAAGGCGGTGGTTGATTACCTCAGTTCAAGAGGCATCAAACGCTCCCGCATGGTGTACAATGGCTATGGCGAGACACAACTCGTTAATCACTGCGGCAATGGAGTGGAATGTTCGGAGGAATTGCACGCGAAAAACAGGCGTACTGAATTTCGGGTACTGCCACGGTAATTACCTAACCTAAAACGAGTCGATCATGTCAAAACAAGTTTACGAAAAAAACCTGAAGACCTGGATTGAGGATGAGAAGGCGGCCCTTGAACTCATTGCCATTGTAGGCAAATTGTGGTTTGATAAATCCATCGAGCTGGTCATATTCCGCAATCAAATGGTGGATCGAAGTGCCTCTGAATTGTTGCAATTGCACCATTATGCGCGTGAAGTAGTGCAACACCCGCTCACCGTTCAGGATACCCTCGGCCTGGCCAGGGCGATCTATCGAAGTCAGGTTGCGCCATCACGCCTTGATATCGGTAAAATAGGGGTGGAATGGCTTGACGAAAAAAAGAACTATGCCAACGAACAGGCATTTGTCAGCCAAAAACTGAAGGACTATATTGGCAAGGACAAGATCAACCTGAAACCCAAAGATGTTATTTTATATGGCTTTGGACGTATCGGACGGATTGCCGCACGGGAACTGATCAGCCAGGCAGGCAAAGGTCAGCAACTTCGCCTGCGGGCCATCGTTACCCGCGACAAAAGCCCGGAAGACATCATCAAGCGCGCCGATCTGTTGCGCTCGGATTCTGTGCACGGACATTTCCCTGGCACGGTCATTCCTGATGTTGCCGAAGCGTGTATTTGGGTCAATGGACACAAGATCCACATGATCTCTGCGGCTAAACCAGAGGATATTAACTATTCAAAATTTGGCATCAGCAACGCGCTTTTGATCGACAATACAGGCGTTTGGCGCGACCGGGTCAATTTGGGCCGTCACCTGAAATCAAAAGGTGTATCGAAAGTACTCTTGACGGCTCCCGGCAAGGGAGATATCCCAAACATCGTACATGGCGTGAACAACAGCCAGTTTGATGTAGAAAGTGAAAATATTTGGTCTGCGGCCAGCTGCACCACCAATGCGATCGTGCCGGTTTTGGCCGTCATCAATAAAACCCTGGGCATTGAAAAGGGGCATATCGAAACTGTACATTCCTACACCAACGACCAGAACCTGCTGGACAATTACCACAGCAAGTATCGAAGAGGCCGAGCTGCGGCTTTAAACCTGGTCATCACAGAAACCGGGGCCGAGAGCGCGATCTCTAAGGTCATGCCGGAACTTACCGGCAAATTTACGGGCAATGCGATCCGTGTCCCTACCCCCAATGTATCGCTGGTTGTATTGAACCTTCAAATTCAAACACCTACCGATAAAGCGACCGTAAATGAGATCATGCGACAAGCGGCTTTGAAGGGTAACTTGGTCGAGCAGATCAAGTATTCTTTCTCCAATGAACTGGTATCCAGCGATCTGGTGGGCAGTTCTACCCCCGCAATATTTGACTCACCGGCTACGATCATCTCCAAAGACGGTAAAAGTATCGTATTGTATGTCTGGTACGACAATGAATACGGCTATACCCGGCAGGTGATTCGTTTTGCCAAGCAATTGGCCGGGGTGGTGAGGCTGAGTTATTATTGAGGAGCATTATCACCTCATTTTAATTCCGGTCGAATCCAATAACCGCGTAGCATTCCTGGGCAGTTCTAATTCGAACGTTTGTCCGTTTTTAAACTTTAAGATTCTTCTCCCGCCCTCTCGGGTGTGCAGTAAAATGTAATCTGCAGCAATGTAGGTGGCATCTGTAGTATTGTTCCATACCGCACAAGCTGCTTTTTGAAGTAAGGCACGAAAGACGCTGCTTCGATGCAGGGGCACCGTGGCATACACCGTGGTATGGGTGGGAAAATTTTTCCGGGCCAGGAGAATACCGCCGTTTTTTTGAAGTGAAGCCAAAGCCTCTGCCTCCGGATCAGACACCAGCAACACTGGGTCGAGCGGTTCCGGATTTTCAATCGTATCCTGCCCCATGATCCAAACCGGTTTACCCTCGATCTTTTCCTGATACAAGGAAATGCCCGTCAGTTGCTCCGTCAAGGCAATGCCATTGCGCTGGCCATCACTATATCCGGCGCCGTAATTCCAGATAAGGGTTCGCCCGTCTTGCGCTACAGAATCACGGATGAATTGGCGTTGCGCCGGGGTTAAGCTCCAGGCGTTCATAAAAACGACCGCTCTGTATTGTTTCAGGTCAATCTGTTGTAAATCAAAAAGATAAATGTGGTCCAAGGCAATACCGCTGCATTGAAGTTCTTCTGCCGCTGCGTCCATTCCTTTTTCACATTGCTTGGTATTGACATTTTTTACCGTGTAAAAACTTTCCGTATCCCAGACGACCAGCGCATCTGCAGGCTGTTTTTGGGGCGTCGTTTCCTTACCATAACGGCTGCGGAAAAGATCGAGCGTTCGTTTGATCTCATCCCGGTACATGGGACTGTCCCACCAACCGGTATTGCGCCGGGGCCCGAAATCATACAGCCAAAGGCCAGATCCCTGGATCATTGGTAGCCAAAGACTTCGTTGAAGTATGGGCAAATAGTTTGTGTCGCCCAGGGCCCCGGACCGGACAAAATCGCGTTCTCGCTTGTCTTGCAAATAACCATTGTCAATTTCATCGAACCACATTTTCCCGTGTAACTGCATGGATCGAACCGGCGCCCGTTGCATTCCCGAGCCACCTGCTTTCCGGCTCACATCGTAATAACTTGAAGGCCCCGCGAAATAATCGATCCAGGGGCTATTGAGCAATCGCTCGATCTCGAGGTGCCCGTTTATGGCTTCCCGACACAATCCGAAGTGCATATACCCGTAAAATACGCCTGTAATTAATGGGCGACCCCAATGTTGTTTCACGATGCGACAAAAGAATTCAATGTCGTCCGCAATTACGACTTGCTGGCATTGGTAAAAATCCATCACCTTTTGTTCCAGTGCCGGGTTGCGGAAAAACCCATCTGCACAACAACGGCGTTCACTGCTGTCTGGCACGGCTGCATTCGTCAGCGTAACGGCAGGATCGCCCCAGGCAGTTTGAAGGTTTTTATCAGACAAGTATTTGTTTATTAACCATTTGCGAAAGGCATTTTGCATGGGCAGGCTTACATCCGGCTCTTGTTTGATAAATCCCCAAGGGTGCCATTCTCCATAAACGCCCCCAGAAATATGTATACCGATCACCGCTTTGCCCTCGCGGGTACGCGCAAGGCGCCTGCAAAACACTTCTACTTTTTTACCGGCTTCTTTGCGCCAAAGTTCAGAGGCCAAACTTGCCCGGTTTGACCGAACCACATCGCCATCTTCATGGTTAAAAGGCAGTCCGTTGGGCAGTTCCTGCACGGGGCCATCGGCATATTGCACACATTCCTGAGGATGTGCGCGGTTCCACCAAAGCGGGGCGTTGACGTGCAGGCGAACTACAACCGATGCTCCCGGACAAGCATCCAGGACCCCGCGTATTTGTCGCCTTGCCAATGCCATATCGAGCGCCTGCAAATTTTCCTTCCAAATGTCTTCCAGCCACAGATCCACCTGGAACAATCTCAGCCCTGTCTCGCCCATTCGCCGGAGGTTGTGGGCCGGCAATTCTTCCCAGCTCCATCGACCACCTGTGACATGGGTAAGGGCGTACATAAAAGGCAATTCGGGTTTCTGGTTGACGAAGAGGGTGGGCTGGCTATTCAGCTGACGGATTTCAGCGATCTGAGGGCGCTGGGCAAAGAGGAAAACCGGGAAAAACAAAAGAAAGCCTGCTTTCCAAAGCCTTGTTGCCTGCCAGGCCCTGGCCAGGTGAGGCGGTGTCATCAGGCAAAAGTGATATGGAGTCAACATTTTTGATGTTATATAAATTGGCCAGGATTGTAAAAGTACTGCAGCCTGTTGGTTTAGCTCGTGCAAAGACAACAAATTCCTACCTTTCAGCTTCATTTCAACCTATTCTTTATGCGCCTGTATATTTGGCTCAGCCTCATATCTTTCAACCTATTGTGCGCCTCACTCACCGCACAAACAACACCCCGTTTCACTAAAACAGAAATTGCCGATTCCGGATGCAAAATTTACCTCCCGGGTAAGGCAGGCAATGTCGAGGTTACCTATTCTCCAGATAGTTCGGTGGTTTATACCATGGAAACGATTGATACTTCAACAGGATCCGAATACCATTTTGGCTGTATTGTGGTCAATTTGAATGGGGTGGACCTTGCAGGAATGGAAGAAGAAATGCTGATAGGTTATATGGACTATTTAAAGTCAGGGGTCAATGTAACAGAAGCGGCTGGTTATGGCAAGGGACATACGTTGTCAACGCACCCCAGTGCAAAAGGAGTGCTCGATTATTGGGTAGATGCAAACAATCTCAAATGGGTGGTGAAGGGTTGGGCAGCTGAATCCACGATCTTTGTGATGTTTGTCTATGGCCAGGAGGATTATCCCAATTACAATGTGGTAGATATCTTTTTCAAGGGCGCGCGATTTAAAGGAGATTAAGCTGTACTGATTTCGGGGAATCACGAGGCTTGCCTTTTCCCTTCTACCGTGCTAAAAATGCACGGATCATCGCAAACTCCTTGGCCGGTTCCTCCACCTGTGGGTTGTGGCCGCTGAATTCAAACATTTCAAACTGCGCCTGAGGGCAGTAGGTTTTATACTTGACTTGCATCCAGGGTACGGCCACCCGGTCGTAACGCCCCGCTATGATGAGGATGGGCATTTTCAGGTTTTTCAAGTCTTTCCTGAAGTCAAAATTGCCGATGTCGTTGCCGACAATAAAATCACCGTCTTTTCCCACCATTTGATAATATACCTTCGGGTTGAATGGATTAGGATACGGTTTTCGCCCTTTGCTGCGAAAATTTGTCGGGTTGTAAGCATATAAAAAACCATAAGGCACTTTCCCGTAAATCTCCTGGTGGATCGGATCGCTGGAGATGGCGCCGCGCTCTCTCACTTTCATCAATGTGTCCCACACTTCCGGGTAATTGACCCTGATCTCACGATTGGAATTGTCGTCGTTTTCTTGCCACATTACAAAACTGTGGAAGGTATTTGCCAGGATCAGGTGCTTCACGTTATCAGGGTATTTGATGGCATAGCCTTGCGCCACCAGGCCGCCATAGGAATGTCCCAATACATTGATCTTCGAAAACCCCATAGCCTTGCGAAGACCCTCCAGGTCCTCAATATCGCGTTCCAGAGAGTATTCGCGGACGTCATGCGCAGTGTCTGATTTTCCTCTTCCAAGGTTGTCAAAATAGACCAGCGTGTTGCTGCTCGAAAGCGAATCAAAACTCCGCAGCCCATAATGCGAACCACCCGGCCCTCCGGCGATCAAAAAAAGCGGGTCGCCTTTTCCAAAACTTACGGTCCATAGTTTGGCGCCGTTGACGGAGTAGTATTTGCCGTCGGTTTGACTTTCCGGGAAGTTTTGGGCGGACGAAAGGGTAGGGAGGAGGAGAAATACGATGAGGATGTTTTTCATAGTCCATTTTTAATGGGCTAAGGTAGCCTGTTTTTCAAATTCCTGACTGGGGAGAGTTTTGGACGAATCCTGTTCTTGAGGACTAAATGCTCAGGCCGACCGCTACCGCCCGGAAGCTCTCCAATCCGGCCTCCAAATTCTCCATGATCTCCAACGCCAGCACATCCGGGTCAGGCAGATTGTCCAAATCTGCCAGCGACTGGTCTTTGAGCCAGGTAATGTCAAGACTAGTCTTGTCGCGGGCAATAATTTCCTCGTACGTGAACATCCGCCAGCGACCTTCTGGATTGGTTTCAAGGTGGTACGTTGCGTTGCGTTTGTGGCGGTTACCGGGATTGTAACAAGTGATAAAGTCCCGCAGGTCTTCCAGTTTCAAGGGGTTTTTCTTGAGCGTGTGGTGGATGTTGGTGCGGTAATCATATACCCAAATTTCCTTGGTCCAGGCGGTTTTACTGCTGGGTTTGTTGTCAAAGAAAACCACGTTGGCTTTGACGCCTTGTGCGTAGAAGATACCCGTAGGAAGCCGGAGGATGGTGTACATCCGTAGTTTCCAATAGCTTTTTTCGCACGGTTTCACCTGCGCCGCCTTCAAAGAGCACGTTGTCGGGCAGAACGACCGCGGCCAATCCGTCCGATTTGAGCAGGGTGCGGATGTGCTGTAGGAAATTGAGTTGTTTGTTGCTCGTGGTGGCCCAGAAATCCTGGCGGTTGTAGGTCAGGTCTTCCTTTTCCTGTTCGCCTTCTTCGTTGGTAAAGGTCTGGCTGCTCTTTTTGCCAAAGGGCGGATT
>JBJXGO010000315.1:0-9517 GCA_046160345.1 Saprospiraceae bacterium | reverse complement strand
ATTGCACGATCCGGTTGATCTTGGACAGCCCAATCACGTTTCCGTTGGCGATGTAAGCGACATGGGCTTTCCCGATGATGGGCACAAAATGGTGTTCGCAGTTGGAATAAAAAGTGATGTCCTTTTCCACCAGCATTTCGCGATAGTGGTACTTGTTGTCGAACAGGGCAACTTTGGGCTTGTTCTTGGGGTTCAAGCCGCTAAAGATCTCTTGCACGTACATTTTCGCAACGCGCTTTGGCGTACCGCGCAGGCTGTCGTCGGTCAGATCAAGGCCCATAGTGAGCATGATCTCGCGGAAGTGATGCTCGATCCGTGCTATTTTTTCTTCATCGGTCAGATCGAATGCATCTGGCCTCATGGGGGTTTCGAGGGAAGTCATGATGTGATCGTCACCAATGTCGTCATCGGTCAGCAGGAGGGTGTTGTTGAAATATTGAGTGGCCTGGTGCATGGTACTGGGTGGGTTCAGATAAAATAGGTTTGTTACCATGCTTTAACCACACTCGGTTAATTTTGTTTAGTTTTTAAATGTTAAACGTTAAACAAAAAAAATACAACCATTGCAAAACACTCATCTGCCACTCTTTTCAACCAATTTTTAAGGGGTTAATCGAGCAGACACCTTCTACGCAGGAAATAATTGCGTCGGAGGTGTCAGCTCGTTTAACCTTACCTCAAATCTTTATCGGCACAAAAATTAATTTTTTCTTGTCAAAAGCCACTCCGCTCCAGGTGCCGAGTCCTTGAATGGTATAGGATGGCGGTACGCCCATGAGGGTGGCGTTGATGCTCCTGATTTTTTGTCGTGCGGGGATGGGTTTGTTGATGGCTTCCGTTTGTGGCTTGTACCGGGTGTCATAGTCGGGCAGCGTTGAAATGTATTTTACCATCACCTGCGCCAGTGGGATTTTGCTGGTGCCGCCAAAAATATTCACATCTACCTTGTTCGCGTCTTGCTTGGCAGGGTCATTGGAATTTTCACCGCTACGAAATATTCGGAGGAAATCATCGGCACTTTTGCCATCTGCTGTAAAGAAATTGAACCGCAACAGGTAATCACCCGCATCCAGGGCTTGGTCGGTTTTATTTTCAATGGTAGCATCCACGATGTAATAATCCATCGTATAGTCAACCTTAAAGAGATCAAAATCGCCAGCGTTTGGATCGGGATTGAACTTGACCAGATTGTGTACGGTGATCCTGATATCCTTGTTCTCCAGCACTTTTTCTACTGCTATGGTTTGGGTTTTGTGCCGGGCTACCGGACTGCCTGCCGGGGGCTTGGAGGCGGCAGCATCTGACGAAGGCAAATTTGTGCCCACGGTTGCATTGCTTAGGTCGACGCCGTTGGTGTATACTTTTAAGGTAACTGCTTGATCTGGAATGCCTTCGAACAGGTAGTCGCTGTGATATCCACCTTTTATTTCAATGTCCTTTATCGTACCGCTTCCTTTTTGTCCGCGATCATTGACGTAATGGATCACATCACCTGTTTTGGCGTGGCCTTTGATCCCCTGGATCGTGACGGTCAATAATTTGTCATCATTATCCAACAAAAAAGCATAACCTGTTTTGCATTGCAGGCTGCGTTTATCCGGAATGTTCACGGGCGCCAGCTCGTGCGATACCACTTTTTGGCCCGCTTTGGGTATATAATTTACCGTGTTCAACTGAGCGGGATTAACAGAGCTCTTGCCCGCGCTTAGCGGATCGAACGCGAGCAGGTAGGCAAATGCCTTGGTTTTGTCGGGCAATGGTATCGCCATCGCCTCTGGGGTTCCGGTGCCTTCCACCTTTCCGCTGATAACCTTGAAAGTGATTTCAAAATATTTTACGTCACCATCATATCCTGCCGGTTTGACAGTGAGCAGTTCAATGCTGGTACCTTGTGAAAAAGCAGGCAAGACAGAAAAGAGAAAAAACAATAGAAAATTAAATGTCCGCATAGGTTTTTGTTTTTTGATGAATGAAGCTTGGTGAATCGCTTAATGTCAGATACCGGTGGAATGTAAACAGCCAGGCATTGCGGCAAAAATAAGGGTAAACGAGGTGAGATCTCCTAAGAATGAGGAGCTGTCAGATCGTTTACCCGACACTTTTCCCATTTTTATTGTGCGGAACACTTGGTGTAGATGTCCGTGCCGCCGTCTAGGTGAGATGGACTGCTACAGAATGTTAGCGGCAGTTTTTCTATTCTTACGCCATCTTGCTACTCCAATAAGAAATAGTATAATTAAAAGTAGTCCGACTATCGCAATTTTTATTGTCTTTGCTAACAACATACTAAAAAGCAAGGTATCTACTTTTCCAGTTTGCAAATACACCCAATCACTTGCAATTCTTGTAGCTAAATCTGGATTACCTGTTTCCAAAACTATTATTCCGTCACCTGTAACTGGATTAATTCTTATTGCAGTGTTTATCGGAGGAGTGCTTTTTCCGTCATGTCCGAAAATGTCTTCGTTATCTTCTATATCAATGTAAAGCATACTACCTAAACCATAAATCTCTTCTCCCATTACATCCCAATGCGCTTCTCTTATTAACTTCAGAGTTTCCGGCTTTAATTGTCCCCTGCCAATTGGTTCACCGTTCTTTCCTTTAAGAAAAACTTGAAAAAATATTTCCAGATCTGCTAAGGAAGTATAAAGTGATGTCGCTGCTAATGAGGTGTAGTAGTAATGTGGAGCGGTTGTTTTATCTGCATTGTAGAACGCGCATAATCTGCTATTTAGTGAATCATTTAAAATGTAAGTACTACTGTTCATATTCAGTGGAGTGAATAAATTGGAAGTCATAAATTCGTTAAAAGACTGTCCGCTTGT
Organism: Saprospiraceae bacterium; assembly: GCA_046160345.1. Classification (GTDB taxonomy): domain Bacteria; phylum Bacteroidota; class Bacteroidia; order Chitinophagales; family Saprospiraceae; genus M3007. The sequence goes on along the minus strand of JBJXGO010000315.1, from coordinate 6,689 downwards.
TTCTTCCACTATCAATTGTAAAAGCGTAAAACCACCACCTGAGTATTTCCAAGTGGAGTTTGGTTCTATTCCAACTCGTACTTCACCGCTTATTCCCTCATCCGCATCTTTTGCCTTAGAAAGTGAAGCCTCCAGGGATTGAACAGAATCTCGGCTTTCAAAACCGTTATAGCCCAGCCCATCAGTTAAACCAGCTGTGTGACTTAGCAATCTCCGAATGGTCACCTGCTCATTATCAAATTCACTTGTAGGCAATTGCCATCTTTTTAAATAGTTATTTACAGGTGTGTCTAAGTCAATTTTTCCAAGCTCAATCAATTTCATTATTCCTACAGCAGAAACGAGCTTTGAAAGGGATGAAACTTGAAATATTGTGTTTCTGTCAACTGGTCTGTTGTGAGACGTGAAATTCTCTCTATCAACTTTGCCGTCTTTCATAATTGCCATGGCAAAGTTTCCTACAAATTCCTTTTTTGTAGTCTCCTTAATTGCAGTAATAAAGGCTTCTGTGTCTTTGCTTTTTGTAATAGGGTTGTGCCACCAACCATTTAATAGTCCATTGAAAACAATGATACCCCATCCGATGGTTAAAATTAATGTCCCTATTAAGTATTTGATAAATCTCTTCATATTTTCAAATTCTTTAGCCCTGCGTGGTGTTCCAGTCTTTTGTTTCAGCACGAATCTCAGGCGCGGCGCCTGGGCCTTTTGACCGGCGTCGGCATTAGTTACTGGCTAATGGAATGGGTTTAAGCAGGAACAAAATCAGGGGCGAAAATACCCAATCCGCCATTCTTTTCAACCAATTTTCATTTGTAGCGTTTCCTAGCCACTATGAATGATCTTAACGGAAAATCAGCCCTCATCACGGGGGGAAGCAAAGGCATCGGCTTCGGCATCGCGGAAAGTATGCTCAACGCAGGGATGAATGTTGCCATTACCAGTCGCCAGCAAGTATCTGCCGACGCCGCAGCCCACCAACTTTCGGGCATTGGCACTGGAAAGCTGATCGCCATTGCCGCCGATGTGCGGAATCTTGAGGCGCAGCAAAATGCAGTGGCCAAAACACTGGAAGCCTTTGGCAGTCTGGACGTACTGATCGCCAATGCCGGGCTGGGGCATTTCGCACCCATTACGACACTTACGCCGGAACAGTGGCAAGAAACCATAGACACGAATCTGACTGGCGTTTTTTATTCCCTGAAGGCCGCCGTGGATGCGCTTATTCAGTCCAAAGGCTATTTCATCAGCATTGCCAGTCTGGCTGGCACCAATTTCTTCGCGGCCGGTGCTGCTTACAATGCCAGCAAGTTTGGCCTGGTGGGCTTCACGCAGGCTGTCATGCTCGACCTGCGCGAGTCGGGCGTCAAATGTTCCACCATCATGCCAGGCTCTGTGGCCACGCATTTCAACAACCACGAGCCCAATCCGGCCGATGCCTGGAAAATACAGCCCGAGGATATCGGCCAGATGGTGGTGGATCTGCTGAAGATGAACCCGCGGACCTTGCCAAGCAAAATTGAGGTAAGACCGAGCCGGCCGGGAAAGTGAGCCACTCCTGAATTTGTGCGTTGATGACCAATGAACCTGGTAATTTGTGCCATACTTTTCTGAAAATGCTCCCTTCCTTAAATAGGCTTGTTGCGGTGGCACTTCGCAATTTCAATAAAGAACCAACCTTAAATCCAATACCCCGACTCTTCCTCCCCAAACACCGCCCCTTGCGGCAAATCAAGATAAGGGTAAACCACCTTTGACAAATATAGTCCCTGCGGATGCGCCCCGGTAATAATACGCGGCGTCATTTTATCGCGCAGGTGGGCTTCAAATTCATCCACACGCATCCTTCCAGTGCCAATCTCCAACAGGCGGCCTACAATGATCCGAATCATGCCCATCAAAAACCGGTTGGCACTGATTTGAAACCGAATGCGTTCGCCGCTTTTATCTGTCCACAACCGAGCGGCACTGACCCGGCAGATGGTGTGGTCGTATTTTGCGGGTGATTTGCAAAATGCATAATAATCCTCGTATTGTGGCAGCAACTTCGCCGCAGTTTTCATGGCATCCATATCCAGGTTCATTCCTGCATATAGCGCGCTGCCGGCTTGCAAAAAAGGATCCTTTCGCAGGTGTATGAAATAATCATAGCGACGCTGGATCGCATCATAGCGTGCGCTGGCCCGATCGTGGACTGGAATAATTGCAAAGACGACAATGTCTGGTGGCAAAACATGGTTGATCTTAAACAGCAGTGTTTCTGCATCTGTTTCAAGCATATTCACCTGAAAAAAATACTGACTTGCGTGTACACCCGTGTCCGTTCGCCCGCAGCCAAAGATCGTGGTGGGCGTTTTCAGAATCCTGGTTAATGTGTTTTCTATTACCTCCTGAATCGTCCATAAGTTGGGCTGCCGCTGCCAGCCATGATAGTTGAGCCCCTTGTAGGCGATATGGAAAAAAAAGCGGCTGATCGTTTTAGTACCTTAAAGTAATCTTTTTAAATCCCGAACAATTCCTGCAGACATAAGCAAGGGCAATTTAAACCCTAATGATCAAATGTCTGAAAATTTCCCGGCAATGATACTTCAAGCAGTTCCATATCTTCCGTGTAATTGGAAAACTGATATTTCAAATACGGGGGCATCACAAAGGCATCGCCCATGTTCAATGTTTTCAGCGGGTGTCCTTCCGCTTGAAGTTCGAGACTCCCCCTGGTTACAAAGCAAAAAAGTATATCCGTGTTGTGGCTGCAAAGTTGAGGTCTGTCCTTCGATTTTGCAGGACGTGCAACATGCACGGATGCAATGCCCTGGGTGGCCTTATTTACCCCCGTATCCCGGTGCTCCAATCCGTGTACCCTCCATGGCGACCAGCTGCTTTCTGACAAACGATGGTGACAAAAGGTTTGGCCTTTGAACATCCTGTCGGGTAAAAACTGCTGCGTGGGCAATACCATGTCATGGTCTATGGTGGTCATGTGTGCTGCCGGGACTCCGATCTCGATCACTTCCAGCTTGTCGGATGCTTCCAGCACCTGATGCCTGATCTCGGGTGGCTGGGTTACACAATCGCCTGCGTTCAGGATAAAAGGAGCTCCCTGGTCTTCGTACACCAGTTTTACCCAGCCGCTGTAACAATAGATAAGTTGAAAGCCGATGGTGTGATAATGTACCATATCCGGCACGGGTCCGCCAACCGGGATACGGATGTGCGAGGCAATAATGCTCCCGCCCAGCCGGTCGGGGATCAAGTCGCGGTACAACATTCCGGCCCGACCAATGACCCACGGGTCTTTATCCTGTAATTGCCGGACTTCAAATTTGTGTTGCGTCGGTGGTGTGTCTAATTGAAAAATCCGGGGGAGTATATGAACCACCGTTCCATTGGGCGCAATGATCTCGCGTTTTCCCTCAGCCAGTCTATCCGGATCGTCGTTCAACAAATGGAGCACCGGAGGCTCTATTTGGGCCAGTTTATCCAAACGAATGTGTAAGCCAAAACCGCTCATCATGGCTACAGCCGGCGAATCGGCAGGGAAAATATGGTCCAGCCGGAAACCCAGTTGGGTAAAGAACGCCATGTCAAGGGGCAGGTCTTGACTGGGGAGCAGTACCTGTGCCAGGGTTTCGGTGTGCGTTGCTTTGTTGGTCATTTAAATCGAATGAAGCCTTCTTCTTTTAGCCCTGCGTGGTATTCCAGCCTTTTGACCGCGGCGGGGGCATCTGTTATGGCTAATGGCGATGGGTTGAAGCGGAAACACCATGCGGGGTGGAAAACTTTTATCAACTTCTGAGACAGTCTCTTTTTGGGGGCCTGGCGAGAATGGAGATTCCCCAGCCGTTGTTGGCGGCAAATCCATCAAACTTCAACGATTCAAATTAGGAAGATTTACCCTCACCAATTCCTTCTCAAGGTTACCAGATAAACTTTCAATAGCTTCGTGAATGCGAAGTGCCAAAGCATGGTAATCCTTGTCCTCTGTGCAAATGATAATGCCAAAATGGTCTGGAAAAAAACGATGTAACCGCTTAAAATGGTTGTAGTTGAAGGTCAGGACACTACCTCTTGATTTTCATTGATTTGCTCATCAATCTCTTCCTTGTTGGCGCGGTAATAATTCCATGCGTTTTTCAAGTCTTCGCGCGTCAGCGTGGGAAAATTGTACAAAATTTCAGCGTCATCCATGCCCAAACGGCGAGAATTCACCAAAGACCATACAGGGATTCTGGTCTTTGAAATGCAGGCGTCTCCGCCACACACACCCGGGATTTTTTCGATGCCGGGGAATTCATTCGTCAAATCGGTGATGACCCATTGCAAAAGCTGAGCTTTATCCAATGCTGACATTTTTGGTAGCAATGCCCCTGCTTCTTGAAGTGTTGATGTCACGTAGAAATTTTCTTGCAAAAATAGTACAACTTAGTTAATTCAACAAGTTGGTGCTTTCCGGCGCACGTTGTGTTCCACTTTTATCATACAGAGAGCACTTTTAGCTTTAAAACGGTTGCCAAGCGGCCGCGCCTGGGTCTTAGAGGCTACGGTATGCACATTAAATTGATTGATAATCAAAATGTAATCCGCAATTCCCGCAGATATTACGAGCAATTGTGCAAAAGCTGATTTGTCATGTCTTTACTGCGTTGCGACATGACAAATCGTGTTGAGGGTCGGGAAGACCCAGGCGCGGGGGCATCAGTTATTGGCTACTGGCGATGGGTTGAAGAAGGAGCACTATTCGGGGCGGGAAAACTACAGTGTGATCTTCTAATTATTAACGAGTAGTTTGGTGATGAAAATCTTATCAGAGGTAGCGCCACGAATCAGATAAGTACCGCTCGCTAATTCTTGGAGATCCAGTAGCTGGCGTGTTGAAGTTAAATCAAATGATTGCAGCCACTTTCCGGAAATATCATAGACATCAAGCTTTTCAGGCAGTATGCCTTGGTCTTCAATTTGCATCCACGCAAATGATGAAGCAGGGTTAGGGAAGATGCGCAGACCATGATCTGAATGCAGAAAGATATCCGGTACTTCGGTTGGTAAATCGGTATCATAGCGGAGCGCAAAAGTGTTTGCCACAAAGTTGTTAAAACTCTCTACATAGCTTCCTGCAACAAGTACTTTTCCATCCGGCTGAATGGCAATCTCATTAGGATATTCCTGAAGCCCGATGTTAGTAACAACAGTTCCTGTTCCATTCCAGGAGAGGTCAAACGCGCCATCTTCCGTTAACCGCACCACCACCATGTCAATATTCTGCGTTGCATTCGTTTTAAATCCTACGCTCACTGGCCTATGGTCAGCTTGTATAGCAATGGCCCTCATTTCTTCATTTGAATTGTAGGTAAATTTGAATTTGCCTCCGGTAGCGAAAGCAGGATCAGCTTCTCCATTAGGGAGTAATCGGGCAATATAGTTGTCATAGTTAGTAGGGTCTGCGCTCGGTTGATATGTGCCGCAAATAATGATGTTGCCATTTTCTTCATCAACACAAAAATCGCGAAGCCGGTCATTATGGTTTCCAACATTCATGATTACAATTCCATTGGTTCCGAAAGTTGAATCAACAACACCATGCTCGGTCAGTCTGAAAAGCATCAAGTCAGTGCGGCCAATTGACCCGGTGTAACTGTCACCTCCTACCAGGATCTTACCATCAAACACCACCTCCATTGCAGTTGGATCTTGTCCATAAATCTTTTCGATGCTTACCAATCCAGTGGTACCGAAAGAGGTATCGACTACACTGTCAGAAGATAATGCCACCACCCCAATATCAGGATCGGTGGTATTCGGGTTCGGGGTAACGTCGCCTGCTACATAAATTTTATCATCACGACCTAATGCGAGCGCTTCAGCTTTTTGCCCATAAGCGGTTGTGAACATTTTAAGGAGAACGATTCCGTTGTTACCGAAAGTAATGTTAGGAGTTCCATCATTATTAAGTGAAAGCAGGAAATTATGATACACGTTTGTACTGCCATCGTAATAAGATCCAAGGTCGATTGATCCTGATGAGTCAGTTTTGAATTTGATTTGAGTTATGCTTTCGTTATAGCCTGGAACAAGGTCAAGTTGAAAAATTCCATTAAGCGCAAAAGAAGAATCTACAGTGCCATTACTTTTCAAGCGCAAGACAGCCATATTTGTGGTAGTTGTTACATCATAGGAAGCTCCGCCGATGAGAATTTTACCGTCAGTATGAAGATCCATTCACCACCCGTAATCATCTTTGGGTGTAAGGCTTACTACATTGTATCCAATGGTGTTGAAGGAAGTGTCGAGTTTAACTATTTGACCAATGCAGTTGCCTAGAGGCATGAACGCAATAAGTATCGGTACCAAAGGTCCTTTGTATGCTCTCATAATTGTCAAGTTTTTTGAAAATTAAAAATAGACGTTCCCAAATTAGGAGGTTCAAAATAAGCAAAAATATTTCAAATACTATTTTTAGCACTGCGTGGTGCTCCAGTCTTTTGTTTCAGCTCGAATCTCAGCCGCCACGCTTGGGTCTCTTTGACCTACGGTATGCACAGAAACATGGTTGATAATCAATCAATAACCGCTATTTCTTGCTATCAACTTTAGTAATCAAGCATTAGCTGAGTTGTCTTCCTGACGGGATCTGTCCGCATCAAGTGCGCTTTGCCCGAGTACTTGCACTCGCGGGCACTCAAAAGGGCAAA
>JBJXGO010000314.1:0-3487 GCA_046160345.1 Saprospiraceae bacterium | reverse complement strand
ACCCATTTGGGTTCTGCCATTTGTGTGTAAACCTGCTTAAGTATGGGGCCCATTTTTTTGGCGATAGTGCCCATGACCATCAGCAAATCAGCTTGGCGGGGCGAAAAAGAAAGCCGCTCCATGCCAAAACGGGCAAGGTCATAGTTACTTCCCATGGTGGCCATAAATTCGATGCCACAACAAGAAGTAGCAAATGGTAATGGCCAGATTGAATTGGCCCTGGCCAGCCCTACAGCAGAAGACAACTTTGTAGCGAAAAACCCTTCTCCGCCAAGGCCTTCAGGCATTTCAACAATCTGAGCCATAATATTTGAAAATTAATGGTTTGTAAAAATTCACCAACAGACTTCAACTACTTGTCCCACTCAAAAGCGCCCTTTTTCAGCACATAATAAAACCCAACCAGAAATACGGCGACAAACATCAGGACAGCAAAAAAACCTTCGGTGCCCATCGCTTTGAAATTAACTGCGTAAGGGTAAAAGAAAATCACTTCCACATCAAAAAGCACAAATAATATGGCCGTCATAAGATATTTTATGGATACCGGCATACGGGCATTGCCCTGGCTTTCGATACCGCATTCAAAATTCTCATCCTTTTTTTTACTGCTGCGACTTGGGCCAAGTTTGGGCACCACGATCAGTACCAAAGCTACAAACCCCAGTGCTACAAGGGATTGCATAATAACGGGTAAATATCCGACAGGCTCCATAATGCTTTTCGATAGTGCGAAATTTGATTCGCTGAAAGGTAATTTGCTTTAGCGTGCAAGTGCATCTCGGGTTTCCGATTTCATTTGCGCGGCAAAGGTAGCCAAATGCCCCTGACTTTTGTTTGCCAAAAGTTGTAAGAACTACACGAAGTCAGCGCAGTTTAGAATTTTTCAATGCTGGAGATTTTTTAAGAAACCCCACCTTTGCCCAAAATTTTGAAATATGGACAGAAATACCCTTATTGGCTTAGCCACAGCATTCTTAGTTCTGCTGTTTCTTTTTTTAGAAAAGAAGCCAGAAGCAAGCGCCGAAGCTTTCTCAGAAGTCTCTGATAGACAATCTTTTGAAGCGAAATACGGCTCCCCTCTGGTCGATGGCAAAATTGATGACGCAGTTTGGCAAACAGCGGAGTGGTTGCCGCTGGATCAAGTCTGGATCGGACAAAAGCCGTCTGCAAGCGATTTTTCAGGCCGTTACAAAATACTTTGGGACGAAAATAATCTGTACGTCCTTGCCGAGATCACGGACGATACTTTAATCGACATTAATTCTGATGGCCTGCAGAAGTACTGGGACGATGACTGCCTCGAAATATTTGTGGATGAAGATGCCAGCGGTGGCAATCATCAGTACAATTACAATGCCTTTGCCTACCATATTGCACTGGATGGCAAGGTGGTAGATATCCGGCCAGATCGCGCTTTTGCCTATTTCAATGAGCATTGCACAACCCGGCGCTTAACCCTTGGAAATACTGCGATCTGGGAAGTGGCGTTGAAAATTTTTGACGGAACCAAATATGAGGATGATGCTGAGAACATACCCAAAATGCTGAAATCCGGTAAAAAAATGGGCTTTGCACTGGCCTATTGCGACCACGATCATTCTGTTGAACGCGAGAACTTTATGGGTTCGGTGCGTGTTGAAGGGGAGGATAAAAACCGGGGCTGGATAGATGCCGGGGTTTTTGGTTTGCTCACGCTTCAATAACTAAAGCCATATATCATTCAAAGTGTTGGAGTCGGAATTTGATGAAATGGTATCCAGAGAAGGAATTGTTCCGGCTCCCTATATGGATCGCGAACATTGGGTTCTGGTGTTGGACTTATACTGGTTGAACGATGCTGAATGGGAGCACTACATAGGCCAATCCTATGAGTTGGTAAAAGCGAGCATGCCTCCCAAAAAAATACAATAACCCTTTGGTTTTCAAGTATTAAGGCGAGATATTCTGCGCCAATAGTACTTATTCAAATTTTCAGCAAGCTTCTGGTTGTATTGAATCCAGGGCTTTGAATCTCAATAAGATAAACGCCGCTGGGTAAAGCTTCGATGCTCAATTTATAAGCCCCTGCCCCTGACATCTCAACGCCCTTTGTCTCCTGCCAAAGACGTCCCATTGTGTCTCTGACCCTGATTTTGAGGATTGTTTTTGCTTCGGCATCTATACTGAATGCCCTGAGCGATACTTCTCGAGTAGCAGGGTTTGGAAAGAGTTCAACAAGAAATGAAGGTCCTTCAATATCCTTTGAGCCTGAGGTCAATGATGTAACATTCCAGGTGATGGTTGAGTCGCAGCCATCAACCGTAAGGTGCTGGAAAACAAAGATCGTGTCATGCAAAATTGGCAATCCGTGCAGTATTTGCCCTGCTGTGAGCGAGGTGTCATATTGAATATTCCAAACGGGCAAAACGGATACATGGGTATTTTGAATGGTATCGCTCCACACATTGACCGTGGTGTCTGAAATCGTCGTGTTTTCTTCCCAAATACTTCCATTCCAGAAGTCACCTGCACAAATTGTTACATTCAAGTCGTTCATTACTAACCACTTGGGGTTTTCTGCAATGGATTCGTTGGTGCGCACCGGGCTGTTAAAATCGAAGAAAATATCAGCATCATTCGGGATACCTGAACCGGGCAGTGCGTCAGGCTTTGTTTCAATTTGAAAACGTATGTATCCGTGACTGGCGACTTCGTTTATGTTGCTGTCAGGCAAAAGAATGTTTCGGAAAATCCATTTCGCCACCCTTCCTTCCATCAACCTGAATTCAAAGTTGTGGCTGCTTTCCAGGGTACGGATACTGAGTAATTCAAATCTGGGATCGAGTGTGTCGGTAACCACTACAGTAAAGGCAGTATCAGTTCCTGTATTTTGAAAACGGATGAGATAATCAAAAGTGCGTGGTTGGAACGGCAGCTGGGCTTGCACAGGTTGAGCCGTTTTATCGTTCGGGTCGTAACTTCCTGTTACGGTCTGGAAAACCGCTACTCGGTTGTTCCCCGGAAAGGCATCTTCCTCAACCGTGCAAATCGAGATGAAAGCCAGGTCAGTGTCGATCGGCGTATTGGCAGAGACAGTAAAATTTAAAGTAAATATTATGACTTGCCCGGGCGCGAGATCTGGAACTGATATAATAGCCTGATTTCCAACATATTGCCCAAATGGACTGATGATGCTTGCTTCGAGCCATTGTGCATCAAAATCCACCGTTAGCACAGCCCCTGATACAGTTGTTGTGCCCACATTGTTCAACTGAACTTTGTAGTTGACCATAAAGCCTGGTCTTGCCCGCACAGGCGTGGTAAAGAGTACACACAGATCCTTGATTCCTGGCTGTGGCTGAAAAGCGATATTGGCATTTGTACTTGCGCCAGTGGTTACAGCGTAAGGCTGCCCTGCAGTGCAAGCCAGGGAATGGTACAATGGCGCTGAAGCGTTCGCCGTATAATTTCCGGGTGGAAGGGCAACCGAGTATTTGCCATTCCC
>JBJXGO010000313.1:0-20217 GCA_046160345.1 Saprospiraceae bacterium | reverse complement strand
TTCCATCATCAGCGGGTGAAAGGTTTGACGCTGACAAGCGTCCTGAACTTGCTTTCGATGTTCCGGCAAGTCGAGCGAGGTGCTACTGACCATTGCCTTGCCGACTTTGACATAGGTTGTTGACATTGGGCGTTAAGTTTGCGCAGTAAAGATACTTTTAGCGGGGTATTTTAAGACAAATACCCTATTTTTGCAGGGAAATCAGTAGCAATATGAAAAATGGAGTTGCAGAATTGATCGAAATAAACCCGAAAGTGATGATGGGCAAACCCGTCATTCGCGGCACCCGCATTACTGTCGAACTGATCTTGGAGAAATTGTCTAATGGCGAGGGGTTTGAGGCAATTCTTGCGGAACATCCACGCTTGCGGCAAGAGCATATTCTTGCGGCTTTGGCTTTTGCTGCCGGGGCACTACGCGGCGAAATGCTGGTTCAAATTCCATTGGCAGCATGAAGTTTATTGTTGACGAAGGTGTAGATGGCACATTGGTCAATTTGCTGCGAGAGGCGGAGCATGACGTTTTTTATTTTGCTGAGTCCTTGCAAAGCACTGACGACGCAATAATTTTAGAGATCGCCAATACAGAGAATCGGATTTTAATTACCCGAGATAAAGACTTTGGCGAATTGGTTTGGCGCATGAAAATGGTTCATACTTGACTAATCATTCTAAGTTTGAGTGCTTTTCACTCCTCCCCCATCCGCTTCTCCAACTCACTATACAGCGAAACGAACTCCTGATCTGTCGTGATCGCCTGCAACTTACGCCAGTGGAAATCCGCCTGGAATTCGCTCAACTTGTCGTACTGGATTTGTAAGCGTTTTTTCTGTTCTTCTGATAAACGCGGGTCGTCCAATTCTTTTTGAAGGTGGGTTTTAAATTGTTCGATCCGGTGGAGGTAGGCATTTTCGATCTGTTTTGCTTTCATCCATTTCAGAAACCAACTCCAAAAAGCGCTGGCGACCACAGCCAATATCGGCGCTGAAATCAGGCAGACATCTTTGATGAAATCGCCTTCTGGTCTGTCCTTTACGATTAGAGCCAATAAAGAACCCATGCCTGCACCAGCAGTGGGCGCAATCAGCGGGGAGGGTTTCTTGGGTTCAACAACAACAATTGGATTGTCCGTAGAATGGGTGGATGCTTTAGGCTCCATGGCGAGGATTAACAAATAAGATGATTGAAAAGACAAGAGCGCAAGGAAATGCCCTGCGCTCTTGTCTTCTCAAAAAGAAATGGGGTTGGTTAATCTTGGATGGCATTCACGAAACGATCAATTTCGTCATTTGTCGGCTCATCTGTTAAATTGATGGACACCTCTTTGAAAGAACTGCGGTTATGTATATCATAGACGATAATCCGCAAGGGACCTTTTACCCCAGAGCGTAATTGAAGAAGCAGGCTGAAAAGGGGAGAAATGCTGACCAAAACAAGCGTTATTTGCAAAGGATCCATAATTTGGAATAATTTTTTTGGTTAATTGATTGCCCTAGCGGCTATTGCCAGCACTGGAACATTCGTAAACTTGTACAAAAATACGTAGTGGCCTTTAAAGTTCCTAGTTTTTTTTCAAATCACTCCAAGTGATAGTCTCACTCCAAGTGAGACTATCACTCATCGTTCATCCCCCAAACGCGGCCGCAACCAATTCCGCCTGCTCCTTTTCATGCGCTTTTGGAAATCCCGTAGCGGGCGATGCGGAGGCAGCGCGGCCGACGTATTTCCAGCCATATTCCGGGTAGTTGACGGCGATAAAACTCCAGGCGCCCATATTTCGGGGCTCCTCCTGAACCCACAAAAGTTCGGTTTTTGAGTAATTTTTCCGCAGGGCGTCGAACTGCTTTTTCGGGAAAGGGTAGATCTGTTCCAGACGGACGATAGCGACATCTTCGCGTTTATCCTCCTGTTGTTTTTTCAAAAGATCGTAATAAACCTTTCCAGAGCAAAGGAGCAGGCGTTTTATTTTTTTTGCATCAGCCGCCGCATCGTCTATTAGTTCACGAAAGCGGTTGCCGGTTTCAAGCTCTTTGATCTCACCCAGATTGTAGGGCGCACGAAGCCCTGATTTGGGCGTCATCACAATGAGCGGTTTGCGGAAAGGCCTGATTTGTTGGCGGCGAAGGAGGTGGAAAAAATTGCTTGCAGTAGTCACATTAGCCACGGTAATATTGTTTTCAGCGCAACCTTGAAGATAACGTTCGAGCCGGGCCGAGGAATGTTCCGGGCCCTGGCCTTCATAGCCATGAGGGAGCAACATCACAATACCGCTCATGCGTTGCCACTTGCTTTCTCCAGCAAAAATGAATTGATCAATGATGGTTCCGGCGCCATTGGCGAAATCGCCGAATTGAGCCTCCCAAACCACCAGCGCATCGGGGGTAGAGAGCGAATAGCCATATTCAAATCCCAGCACAGCATATTCGCTCAGCAAGGAATTGAAAATCCGGAACTTGCCCTGATTTTTGGCGATGCCATCCAAGCGGTTGATCTCCTGGTAGTTGTTAGCGTCAACGATGCAGGCGTGGCGGTGACTAAAGGTGCCGCGTTTCACGTCCTGGCCGCTCATGCGCACGTCTTGACCATCGAGCAAGAGGGAACCATAAGCCATCAATTCGCCGAGTTGCCAATCAATTTTTCCGCTCGCTACGAGTTGTTTTTTAGCATCGGTCAGTTTGGTGATTTGAGCTATGGGGGTGAAACCTTTTGGGAATGACAAGAGATGATCGAGCAATGTGTCAATCGTCTTGCGTGGAATTCCAGTATCGGGGCTTTCCTGGAAATCTTTGTCTGAATTGGTCTTTTTTAGTGCTTTCCAATGCAATTCAGGTTCCTGGTAGGTATAAGGGAGTGGTTTTTGGCGGACATTTTCAAGCCTGGCCTGGAGCTCGGCTTTGAATTTGGCTTCCATGTCTTTGGCCAATTTTTCATCCAAATCACCCCGTGCGACTAATTTTTGCGTGTAAACAGTGCGCGGATCAGGGTGCTGCTCAATGATCTTCCACATCTTGGGCTGCGTAAAACGCGGCTCGTCACTTTCGTTATGGCCGTTGCGACGATAGCATACGAGGTCAATAAACACATCGGTATTGAACGCCTGACGGTATTCGATGGCAAGTTCGGCAGCAAAAACACAGGCTTCCGGGTCGTCGCCATTGACGTGGAAAACGGGTGCCTGGACCACCTCGGCGATACTGGTGCAATACGTACTGGAACGCGCATCTTCCCAACTCGTGGTAAAGCCAATTTGATTGTTGATAACCAAATGCACCGACCCCCCTGTGTTGTATCCTTCAAGGCTCATCATTTGAATTACCTCATACACAATGCCTTGTCCTGCCAAAGCAGCATCGCCATGGATCAAAATTGGCAGAATACGATCCGAATCATCGGTATAAAGGATGTCAAGTTTGGCCCTGCTAAAGCCTTCGACTACCGGATTCACCGCTTCGAGGTGGCTGGGGTTGGGCAGTAATTTCACATAGACCTTGCGGCCATCGAGGGTTTTGGTTTGGGACGAATAACCTTGATGGTACTTCACATCTCCGGAGCCAAAGCTTAGGTCCGGGATACTTTTGTCCTCAAAAGCGCTGAAGATCTGTTCGTAGGTTTTGCCTACAATATTACAGAGTATATTCAATCGGCCCCGGTGTGCCATGCCTATGACCACTTCTTCCACGGGCGTTCCAGTAATGGCCGCGTGGTTGATCATGGCATCAAGTGCAGCAATGGTTGACTCGCCTCCTTCAAGTCCGAAGCGTTTTTGCCCGACGTATTTGGTGGCCAGAAACTGCTCAAAACCAACGGCACCGTTGATCTTTTCCAAAATACGCTTTTTCTTTTCGAGCGGGAATCCATAGTCGGGCGCCAGGTTGCGATTTTCGATTTTTTTGCGCAGCCATTCCCGTTTTTCTTTATCAAATACGTGGGTGCTTTCAAAACCGATGTTGCCACAATAAAGCAGTTTAAGCCGTTCGACTATCTCACGCAGGGTGGCGCTGGGTTTGCCCAACTGATAACCGCCCACAAAACGGGTGTCCAAATCAGCCTCAGAAAGGCCATAGTCTGCCAGATCAAGCCTTGGTTGACGGTCTTTGCGGGCTTTGATCGGGTTGGTGGTCGAAAGCGTATGCCCCCGGTCACGGTAACCATAGATCAGGTTGACCACGGCGAATTCTTTTCTCAGGTCAACGTCAGAGGAAACGTCGTTGGGGTTGGAGCCGGTGGAAGTGCCGTTTGCCGAACTGGCCGCGAAATCAAAGCCGCGAAAGAAGGCTTGCCAATCAGGCTCTACAGAAGCCGGGTCAGCCTGCCAGTTTTTGTACAGCGATTCTATGTATTGCGGGTGCGCGTTGAAAACAGGAGAATGGTCTGTCATTAATTGTGCTTGTTGGTTTGGGGTTGGTTAAATCGTTATCGGTGTTTTGTAAAAACCTCGTCAATTACAGCCGCCAAGGCGCGATCTTTTTCGGTCACGATATTCCCGGCGCTGTGCGTGCAGAGTTGAATATCCACCTTATTCCAAACGTTGGTCCATTCTGGGTGATGGTCAAGACGTTCTGCATGGAATGCTACTTCTGTCATAAACGCAAATGCTTCTGCGAAGTTTTTAAATTTGAAGGAGGCTTGAAGTTTGTTGTCTTTTTCCTGCCACATGTCCTAGGATGTATGAACTATGATGTATGAACTATGAACTACTTCTCCATCGGCGCTCAATTTTTGGAGGGAAACAGCTTTGATCTCGTTCAGCATTCCGTGTTCTGCCGGAATTTCGATTTTGACATAATTGTCGGTAAAACCACTCAAAAGTGCCTCGTTTCGGTGATGCTCAAACAATACGGGCCGTGTGGTCCCCAGGTGTTCCTGGTAGAATCCTCTGCGTTTCATTTCAGAAAGCCCGCGCAAGGCCTGGTTCCGGCGACGGCGTTCTTCTACGGGTACTTTTCCGGGCATTTCAACGGCGGGTGTATTGGCGCGTTCGGAGTAGCTGAACACGTGGAGGTACGACACATCGAGGGTTTGGATAAATTGGTAGGTCTCCAGAAAATCTGCTTCCGTTTCGCCTGGAAAACCCACGATGACATCGCAACCGATACAGGCATGTGGCATCAGATTTTTTATCCTTGCAACACGTTCGGCATAAAGATCACGGCGGTAACGCCGGCGCATGTCACGGAGTTGTTTGTCGTTGCCTGATTGCAGCGGGATGTGAAAGTGGGGCATAAAACGCTGACTTTCACAAACAAACGTAATGATCTCATCGGTAAGCAAGTTGGGTTCAATACTACTGATCCTAAAGCGGCTTACTTCTTCTATTTTATCCAATTCAACTACCAGATCTGCAAACATGGCTTCTTTCCTGGGGCGCTCAGCTTCTATCACGGCAGTTCCATTTCCAAAATCTCCAAGATTTACGCCGGTCAGCACGATTTCGCGAGTCCCCATTTGCCCAATCTGACGGGCATTTGCCACGGCACTTTCAAGCGTATCGGAGCGGCTCGCGCCACGGGCTTGCGGGATGGTGCAAAATGAGCATTTGTAATCGCAGCCATCCTGAACTTTGAGGAAGGAACGGGTGCGGTCACCAAAAGAAAAGGAAGCTGTGAATGTGTTCACGTCGCGTACCTCACCCGCCCGAACCATGCCTTTGCTCTGGGCTTTGCTCAAATCGTCCACATAATCGAGGATGCGGAATTTTTCGCCGGCGCCCAACACCAGGTCCACGCCTGGGATATCAGCAATTTCCTGAGGTTTGAGTTGAGCGTAACAGCCTGTAACGACGACAAACGCGCCGGGCTGTCGGCGCATGGCCTGACGCACTATTTTGCGGCATTCGCGGTCGGCTTGCTCGGTTACGGAGCAGGTATTGAGCACATAAATGTCTGCTTCCTCCTCAAATTTGACGGGCAAATATCCGCTTGATTCGAAAAGACGCGCCAGTGCTGATGTCTCCGAATAATTTAGTTTGCAGCCAAGGGTGTGGAAAGCGACGGTGCGCGGTGTAGCCATTGTGCGTAAAAAATGCCCGCTTTCGCCTTGATATTAGAGTGTGTTAAAAAAGCTGCCGCGGTTGCGGCTGCAAAGATAAACAAGAAAGTAATGGCGGAGAAACAAGTCCTGCCTCCACCCCGTCACTTCTTTTTAGTAGCCTTAACTTTTGGGTTGTATTCGAGACATTTTTCTATCCAAAACAACATTTCATTGTCGCTTTGGTATCCTTCAGGCTCAACAAACAGGTAGCCGACCATGGGCTTTCCGCCATGGATCATCTGGCTTGCACCTGGACGTTTTAACAAGGTTTCGTTTTCTGCAGGATCGACACGGGCCATTACGCCGCCCTTATAGGTTCCAATGAGCATTTTGTCATCCACCATAAAACACAGTCCACCGAACATTTTTTTCTGTTCATAGCCTACGTCTTTGGCGTTCAGGAGGTTAGCGATGCGTTCGCCGGTGAGGATGTTTTCCATAAATTGATAGAATTGTGTTGCGAAAACAGGGGTGATTCAAGGTTTTTTTGTTTTTTTACTTGCTTTGGCCCTCGGATTGAACTCAATGCAAAGTTGAATCCAATACGCTAATTCTTTATCAGTATCTACGCCTTCGGCGTCTATAAATACAAATCCTTTCAGGGGTTTTCCAGTAAGATCCATTTCGGAACAACCCTTCTTTTCTAGGGCATCGGGATAGGCTTCCGGGCCAATTCGGGCCATCAGGTTTTCTTTGTCCACGCCTACGCACATTTTGTCATTGACCATGAAGCAGAGTCCGCCCATCATTTTCTTCTCCTCAAAAGATACTTGCTTGTCCCTTAATTGCATTCGAATACGATCGGCTAGAAATTCGCTGTATGGCATAATAAGTTTTTTGAAAAAGTATCACCGCAATGCACTGGCTGCCCTGATTCAATCTTCAATAGCTTCACCATTTTTCACGTTTCGAATGGCGGTATTCATGCGGTCAAAAAACGCCGGAGTAGGGTATCGGCACAAATAGATCTGGTCGCCGTGCTGCCTCGACAAGGGCATGTCAAGTTCCCAGACTTTTTCAATTTTTTGAAAAAAACCGGGCATATCATCGCCCAGCTCGTGGTTGACATAGATCAGGGTCTGGAAATTTGCAGGCAAGGAGTCGGGGAGCCAATATTGATAGTTGTCGTCGAAGCTCAGTACTTTCGACGCCTCGTATTTTTTACCGAAATGTTCGATAGCACCAGCCTGACCATAGCTGTCGGCATAGATTGCGGCGACAGTTTTGTCTGGAAGCGATTGCCAGCTTTCTCCCACGTTTTTGGCCAGTTCTTCCCAGCCCAGCATATCGGCAAAATCTTGTGGAAGTGCATAATAGTTGCCGTCTTCCCAGCGCAAAATGCCTTGTAAACCAGGTAATTGTGTAAGTTTTTTAACAAATTTCACCTCCCTTTCAGGTGGGAAAAGCGGTAATGCAGCGGGCATCACTAATGTCCCTAAAAACAACATAAACACAGGGATCGCATACCTGAGCCAATACCTGCTGCTTTGCGTGAATTTTTCCAAAAATGCTGCTCCGGCAGCTAAAAGCACCGGATAGGCCCCCAGTGAGTAATAACTTTTTGCGCTGAACAACAACAAAACAAGCAAAACGCTCAAGTACATCCAGCCAAACACCCGCCATCGCGCGGCCTCTTTGTGAAAAAGCAATACACCAAGCCCTAAGATCCAAACGGGCAATGCCGGCATGAAAAAGCGCATTTGGTCGGAGAAAAAACTCTCCAACGAAACATGCGCAAACTGCGTTGCCGCCAATTCGCCCAAATGCCGAAAAACGGGGAATTGGTGCTTTGCCTGCCAGGCAATATTTGGGGAGAATACCAATAAGGCAATCCCGCAAGCCAGGTAAAAACATTTGTCTGCAAAAAGTTTTCGATTTTTAGAAAACAGAACACCTGGCAGCATGGCGAACAAAAATATCAGGACTGTGTACTTGTTGAGTAATCCCAGTCCCACAGCCAGGCCAAACCAGAGCAACCAGGATGATCTTTCGGTATTGAGGTACTTGATAAAAAGCCAACAAAGCAGGGCCCAATAAAATATGTCGAACACCACGGGCATGAACAACATGCAGGGGCGCAAAAACGCGCCCGAAACAAGGCCCGCCAGGCCTACTATGAACATCGCAAACCGACCAGAACCGCTTCCTGAATGCGCACCTGCCGGGAGCATTTCCTTTGCCATAAGGCCGGTGAGCAGCACCGTAGCCGTACCAAAAAGGGTGGATATAAGCCGAATGGCCTCTACCGAACCGCCGAGGATATGGTCTCCGAACCAGGCCCAGAATCCGATACCAGCGGGCACAGAAGCATAGCCCCAATCCAGGTTCCGTCCCAGGGCAAGATAGAGCAGCTCATCCCGGTGAAATGACCATTGCCCGTTCAAGTACAGGTGAAACAATAATTTGCCCGTCAAAAAGAAGGCCAGGATATGAAGCCAGGACAATTTTTTCATGCCTCGGATACTTCTTTTAACAGGAGCCTCAATTTCGTTCTATTTTTCCTTGAATTCCATCGGCATCAAAGAAATAAAACCCTGGTGCAAGCCGAGTCAAATCCAGGTCGAAATTGTTGCCCTGTAAATCGGTTTGACGCATAAGCTCCTGTCCGGTTAGGTTGAAAAGTCGGAATAAGCGCACGGATTCCAAGCCCTCGGGCAATTTGAACCGGGTGCTGCCAAGTGTTGGATTTGGCGACACAAGAATTTGATTTCCAGATGCTTGTGCTTCAGGGTTTTGGTTTCCAACCGTAACCGGGCTCTCTGTGTAGAAAGCGATAAGTACCATCATTTCGTCGTCGGAAGTAGGGCCGAAACTGACGGGTACAGGGCCATCATTGACCCATTCTGCTTCGTGGATAATTCCATTGGCCCATTTTACGGGCATAAGTGGTTGCCAGTACCGTATTGGGATGTGCCGATAATCGTAATAGGGGTTGGGGCAGCCTGGTATCCCTGTCTTACAGGATGCGTCGTATATAAGTTCTCCTTTTTGACCGTTGGGGAGTCGCTTCCAAACCTGGTAGCCGGTGCCGTACTTATGCGTATGACCCATCAAGCCCCAGATATAAATACTGTCTGCGCCAAACTCAAATTCTGGCGCGGTATGCGTCACAATATCGCCACTATTCGGGATGGGTATGTCTGGGTTGACCAACAACGCAGCAAACATTTCTTGTTGGGCGGTCCCGTTGGATTGGGTATAAACATTTACATAAGCTTCACACTGATAGGTTTTCGAAAGCGAGTAATTGATATAGTGTGAATTGAGGTCGAGCACCAGGTTGCTTCCCCATTTAAACGCAGTATTATCCGGCAGCCTCAAGTCTGTAGCTCCCTGTACTGCTGCCACCAGGTTTATTTGGCTGTGATTGGGATTCAAGCGGAGGCCAGCCGGAATGGAAGCAGCACCGGTACCGGTAAAATTGTACAGCAAAAAGTGGTGGGAGAAAGGAGAAATTATAAAATCTAAACCATTCACTTCCAGGCTGTTGGTGAGTTTAGTTTCCCATTTTTGAAAATATTCTACTTCTGTGTCGGGCGCAAGAAAGAAAGGGCCCATTTTGATTTGAAACCCTTCATTGGGTGCCGGGCCAGGGGGCGGGCCATCAGGGAAAGATTTTTCGCCACCGATATTGTAAAAATTTTCCACCAGAGATTTGTCGAACAAAACACCGCTGTTTTTAGCCCCGTAAAGAATCCATTGCCGAATGATCTCTTTTTCAAGATCGGTCAGGGCCTGGCTTGGATACGCAGGCATCGGACTGCCTTCCTGGGCGCTCAGCACCGGGATGGTGGCTTCCAGTCCGGAATTTATTTTTTTGAACAAAAAACTCTTGTCAGCCCGGCCTGGATATACCCGCTTGTATCCACTGGCAAGTGCGTTTGGATTGGAAGGGTTGACGTTTACGAGTTTGGCTGCCACGTTTTGGGCTCGGAGCAGCTCGGTTGGTCCTATACCCTCCAGGTCCAGATTTGCTTCCGGAGATACATGGTCATGGCAGGAAACACATTTGTTTTGGAAGATTTTATAGACTTCCTGAACGGAGGGCAAAGAAGTTTGGGCAGGGAGTTGGAATGCGAAGGCGCAAAAGGCGAGCGTCAATAGTTTTTGCATGTTGCTTAATTTAAAAGTTGTTATACTTTATATTGTGGACAAAGGTGACTCGAAAAGATAATTTCAGGTATTCATTGGACTTGATTTTGTCCATTTTCAGATAATTTTAACAACAAAGAAGCTTAGTTGCCCCAATTGACTATCGGCAACCATCGCTTTCCGGAGCGGTTGATAAGACCAAATTGTAATCCTTTAAGATCATCCGCAGCGTTAAAAACACCGATTTGGCAACCTCGGATCTTGCTTGCTTTGTTGACCAAGCCTGATAGTTGAGCGCCCTTGACCTCCTGGGCTATGTTGATCACACCCGCCGCTTGAACGCCATTCAGGTCATGGGCTTTGTTGGTGATCCCTGCTAATTGCACACATTTTGGTGGCTTTTGGTTCGGAGAGGATTCATGGGTTTTGCGTATGATGTTCGCCAGCCCAGCTGCCTGAAGGGAAAGTCGGGGGCTATAATAGGCCAGGTTGACCAAACCAGCCATCTGAGCGCCATTCAGGGTGTCGGCGGTTTGGTTGTACAAACCAGCGGCCTGAAACCCGATACAATCTCCCCGGTTTAGGTTGAACAGCCCTGCCATTTGAATGCCTTTTACCCTGTTTTTTGTAAAATTCCCTAATCCGGCAGCTTCAAAATATCGGACACCGGCTGATTGGCCTGCCAGTAAATTAATGGAAAAACTGTTTTCAACTTTATCGCTTAGCACATGGTTGGTGCCAAGCTTCGGCAAAAACGATATTTGAAACCGGCGGCGCATGGTATCCGGAACGTTCAAGTCGTGCCATTTGTCCAAACTGGTGGCAAAAAAGTAATCCAGTTCAGAGGCTGCTTTCTGGAAGGATTTTCGAAGGGTCATGGCCAGCCTGGCAGAATCCTTAGGGGGTATAGGAACAGGCGTAAGCTCCAGATTGTGGTATCGGGGCGTTATGGAAGCCACCTGTAAAATGGTGTCCTGATAGCCAAGCCTGACTACTACCAGCTCGGTTTTTTTCTTCACCTTCAATTGGTAATAACCACTTGAATCAGTAGTAGTTGCACGCAGGGTTTTGCGGTCATAAACGGTGACATTGGCCAGGCGTTCGCCCGACTTTTTGCCCCTTATTACCCCGCTGACCTCGGTTTTGGGTGGTTTCTGGCGTTTTAAGATCAGATAATTTCCATTGCTTTTGAACACATATTCCTCGCCCAGCATCTCCCGCAAAATTTCCCGCACGGTCCAGTCGGCAGCACTGAACGTCACCCTAAGCCCAGGGTCGAGTATGCCGGAATTGTAAGACCATTCAAAACCAGCCAGTTTTGCCACCTCATCCAATGCCTCTTTTATAGGGGCATTTTGGAAGGAAATACTCAGGCGACGGGCCAATACTTCCGATCCGAGCAGAGGCGCCGATGAAAACAGCAAGCAAAAAATGTTTAGTAGGATTCCCTTTTTCACGGTCCGTTTGTTTTTTAACCACTAATGGCCGCACCCATTGCCATCGAGAAAATATTGCTCGTTTTGGTATTTTACTTCGAGCGAAAAAGTTTCAGCAATTATAGAGACGATGCGTTCTATGGATTTGTCGTTGAATCTGGCATGCAAACGACAGTCCCCTAAGTCCTTGTTAGTCAAGGTTATTTTAACCTGATAGGCTTTTTCCAACAAAGGAATGACCTCGGACAGGGCCACATCGTCGAATGTAAATTGGCGATTTGCCCAGGCACTTTCGTTGCCGGAGGGACTCGTCTGCAGCTTTTCCATTTTCCTGTTTTTGCAATTGATCCGAGCTTGTTCTCCTGCGATCAAGAATTCCGTTTGAGTGTCACTTTGTACGCGAACTTTTCCTTCTTCCACACTTATGATCACCCAATCGGGGTCGCTTCTATTGTCAATGTTGAATTTGGTGCCAACCACGGTGACAAGCACTTCTTGCACCTCAACAGTGAATGGTTTAGAGGCATTGTGGGCTACCTCAAAATAGGCCTCCCCCTTCATTTTTAACTGCCTGGAATTTTTTGTAAACCTTGCGGAAATACTGGAATTTTGATTTATGGCCACTATCGAACCATCGCTCAGCGTTTCCCGAAGGGTGTTTTCTGTAGATGCCAGCTGCATCGACGAAGCATCCTTGGTTGGTTGAAAAAACCAGAAAGCCCCTAACAATAGCAAAAAAGTAGCAGCCACCCCGTATTGCCAAAAAGCCATGCGAACCACTTTTGTTTTGCCTGGCATGTGCTGAATTTTATGGTGGGTCCGAAGCAAGGCAGCCTCTACGTCCACCGCTCTCGGCAAGGTATGTCGGCCTATTTCGGCTTGTTGCCAAAGATGTTGCATTTGCTTGAAATACAGGAGGTTGTCGGCAGATTCCGACAGCCATTTATCAAGCCAGACTTGATCTTCAAGACCAATTTCGCCGGCCAAATGTTTGGCAATGATTTCGTCTATATCGGAGATGTAATCCATGTTTTCCTAAAATTCAAAAAGGGATGAACTGGACCAGGGTCAAAAAGAGGGTCATATACTCGGCCAATTCCACCCGCAAGATCCGCAGGGCTTTGCCCATGTGGGTTTCGACCGTTTTGATTGAAATGTCAAGATGTTCAGCTATTTCCCGGTATTTCAGCGATTCAAATCGGCTCAATTCAAACACATGTCTGCATTGTGCTGGAAGTGCATCCAGCACTTTTCTAAACCGCTCCTGAAGTTCAGGATTGTCTTGAGGTGGTTCGTATTCATGAGCCATCTGCCGCGCCTGATGTTGGGTGTACCGATCGTGGATACGGTGCGCTCGCAAGCGGTTGAGTGCTTGATTGTGTACCATTCGGTAGAGGTAAGCCTTGACCGAATTTTGGAATTCCAGTTTGTCGCGTTGCCCCCAAAGTTTTACAAAAGCATCTTGCACAAGTTCTTCCGCCTCATCCTGATCGCCTTCGGTGAATGAAAATGCATAGCGCACGAGCGGTGCATACCACGCCCTGAACATCGTATCGAAAGCCTTTTCGTCGTTTGAGCGAAGGGCTTGGGTCAGTTGTTGTTCCTCGTTTGCCAATTTTTATTGCCTGTATTTAAGACACTAAAGGTCGGTGCTTACCCTGAGCTGACCATAAATTTTTTTTGGGGACTAAGGGTAAAACCAGGGGGAATGTGTCAAAGGTTAAATCTGACAATTCACTCCGTATTCAATATTAGTTTCATGCAACATCAAAAATTACTGCTTGCCTTTGCTGCAAGCCTGCTTTTTCTTTGCCCTGTCAATATCTTCGGGCAAACTCAAAATCTCAAAGGATTGGTCATCGACAAAGGAGTCCGCAACGAACTCATTGGCGCTACTGTGCGCGTAGCAGATTCAAATACTCCAGACGTGATCCTTTCAGGCGCAATTACGGATGAAAATGGACGCTTTCGATTTGCTAAGCTTCCCTTGGGCAAATACACTGTGGTGGTGACGTATCTTGGTTACCGGAATGCGGTGCTGAACAATATTACCCTGGACGCGGGCAAAGAAACGGACCTGGTCATCGAACTCGAAGAGACGGTGTTAGCCCAACAAGAAGTAGTAATAACGGCCAGGGTTGACAAAGAAAAACCGCTTAATGATTTGTCCCTGGTGTCTACGCGAACGTTTTCGGTGGAGGAAACGCGGATGTTTGCGGCAGCTGTGAACGACCCGGCGCGGATGGCCATGTCCTATGCCGGAGTAGTTTCTGCAGATGACGGGAACAACCATATTGTAATTCGAGGAAATGCGCCTAATGGGCTTTTATGGCGTATGGAAGGAGTAGATATTCCCAACCCAAACCACTTTTCAAATGTGGGAACCTCGGGCGGGGGTGTTTCAATCCTTAGCGCGCAAGTGTTGACCAATTCAGATTTTTCGACCGGCGCGTTTGCAGCCGAATACGGGAATGCTTTGTCGGGAGTTTTTGACCTCAAACTCCGCAAGGGCAACAGCGACCGACGCGAATTTACGGTTCAAGCAGGTGTTCTGGGTCTGGATCTTGCAGCAGAAGGCCCTTTTGGTTCCGTAAGATCGAATGCTGAAAAACCTAAAACAGCAAATGGTTCTTATCTGGTCAACTACCGGTATTCCACCCTTTCGCTTCTGGGGAAAGTAGGGGTTCCGCTGGGCGATGCCATTACCAATTTTCAGGACCTCTCGTTCAACCTCTGGAAATTTGCCGGAAAGCTGGGCACTTTTTCTTTATTTGGCATGGGGGGACTTAGCAAACAAACCCTGGAAGGAAGCCCCGACAGTACCATTTGGGCCGAATATCTGGACAAAAGATACCCCTTCGTTTTTGTAGCCAATACCGGAGTGCTTGGCCTTACAAACAGCAAAATTTGGGGCGCCAAAACTTTTTTGAAAACTGCCCTGGTGTTTTCCGGCACCGAAAACGGCTTGGAAGCGGATGAGTATTTGCTCCCGGCTTATGATTTGCGACGCAATTTTGAAACCAGCTCCCGACAAACCAAAGGAACTTTATCCACGGTTTTAAACCATAAATTCAGTGCCAAGCACCATTTGCGGACTGGCGTATATGCCAATCTGCTGGGCTATAAATTGAAGCAGTACAATTTTGAGGAGGAAAACGATCGCCTGGAGGAACAATTAAACCAAGATGGTACGAGCCAAACCATTCAGGCTTTTGCACAATGGCAGTACCGTCCTACTGACAGGGTCACTTTTAACATGGGCCTGCATTCGCTGTCTATGTTGCTCAACAACAAGGTTTCGATCGAACCTCGCGCTGCGCTCAAGTATGGGCCTGATCCCCGTCAATCGTTCAGCATCGGTTATGGTCTGCACTCGCAGGTGATGCCCCTGGGCGTTTATTTTGTAAAAAATGAGGCCGGGCAGTTGCTCAACCCAGATTTGGATTTGAGCAAAGCGCATCACCTGGTGCTGGCATACGATTATTTCCCGCGCAAAAAGCTCCATTTCAAAAGTGAAATTTACTACCAGCAACTGTTTAATGTCACGATTGAAAAAGGGAAAGCAAGTTCGTTCTCAATGCTCAACCAACTTGGTGGAATTGTTTGGAAAAGTCTGGACAACACGGGGCTTGGCCGTAATTATGGCATGGAACTGACGGGTGAGCAATTTCTTGACCGGGGTTTGTATTGGATGGCTTCCATGTCCCTTTTCCGTTCAGAGTATCGCGGTTCTGATTTGGTGTGGCGCAATACCCGGTTTGACAACCGTTTTGCAGGAACGCTTACAGCAGGAAAGGAATGGGGCTGGGATCGGAAAGGGAAAGACCGTACATTTGGTTTGAACCTAAAACTGACCAGTACTGGTGGGCAGCTTGACACGCCCATTGATCTGGAATCTTCCAGGGAGAAAAATGAGCTGGTGTATTTTGAAGATCAAGCATTTACAGACAGGCTCCCGGCCTATTTCCGATTGGATGTCGGGTTGCGCCTGAAGCGAAATTACCGTCGCTTAACCACCACGGTATCACTGGATATCCAAAACACAACGAATCGTCAAAATATTGGGGGAAGTTTTTTCAATACGGATACGCAGGCCATAGAAACATGGTATCAGGCGCCATTGATTCCGATATTGGCGTATAGGCTGGAATTTTGAACCGGCATATCGTTTAAGGTGCGATTCATAACATTCTACCCTTTATTCCCGCACTACTTTTTTCACCGTCCGCCCTTTCGAGGTGTCAACACAAACGTAATACACCCCAATTTGTCCGGGTAATTGTATAGGTTCGCTTGAATAGGGTTTGTTCCAAACCAAACGACCTGATGAATCCCAAATTTGCACCTGCCTGATTCGGGTATTCCCATAAGCAAGCACCTGCACGCGCCCATCCCTGACCAGGGTTGGAAAAATCTTTACAAAGTTTTCATTATCAATATTTTTGGTAGAGACAGGTGTAACAAAAACAGAATCCAGGGAGGCTTCAGCGATCAGGGTGGGGGAGTGGTCTGCAGCATCGAACATGATGCGAAACGAATCAATTTCTGGCGATGAAAACACAAACATGGGAGCCATCCACCTGGGCGGAAGACTTTGATACCAGACCCGAGCGCGCACACTCAATCGACCAGTATAGCCGCCATTTGGAAGGCGAAAGTGCAAAATATCGCCTCCCGTGCCTTCCGTACCATCGGAAGCGCGGTTAAAGTCCGGGTCTTGTCCGATGTTCACAATTCGGGTGGTGTCATATACAGGGTCGGTGCTCGTGAAACCTTGTGGTGCAAGCCGATTGTCTTTTATCGCATGGGCTGCGCGCTCCAACACATTGGTAAACAGGCCGTTCACATCCCCTGGCACCATTTCGTAAATCTGGACCTGACTGGATTGGGTAATGGTGTTATAATGAGGTTCGTAATTGGGGTCCTCGTCGGGCAGGCTAAAATCAGGATTCGGTTTTCCAGAGTGAAACACCGTTTGCCCGGCCTCATTTTTTACTTCAAATTCAACCCATGCCCGACGGGAAGGATAGCCTGAAGGGAATTTGTGCCCTGCCTTGTTTAGCAATCTGAGGCTGAAATCCATTGAATCTCCATTCACGTCATCGGCTTGTAGTGTGAGGTCGAGGGTTTTGTGCTGGAGCATCCTGAGTGTTGCGGCAATGGTGCTGTCAAAGTGTTCGGGCTTGGCATCAATTTCAAGTTTTTCCCGATTGTCTTTCATTAGGTTCAGCATGGTGACATTAGCGCCGGCCAGTTCGTGTAGCCCATAAGGAGATTTTGGCGTCAGGAAAAGATAGTTGGCAGAAATGATGATCTCGTCTTGCAATTGGGGCGTGTGGCAGGCCTGGCAAGTGATTTTGTCGTGCTGTTCGTCATACCGGCTGTTGAGCCATTCGTGGTAGGTTGCTTGTTCCACAAAAGTATTCCCGGTAAATTGTCCCTGAAGATCAACGGTATTTGTAAGGAGGGTATGGCATCCGGCACAAAGCCCGGCATCACTGATATGGCTGCCAAAAAGGGGGGTTATGCCTACAAAAGTGTGCATGGGCGGGGCAAAAGTTAATTCATAAGGGCCATAAGCAACTCGAATATAATTGGTATCGAAATTGAGTTGCCCGGAATGCAGGTCGCCTAATAGTTTGGGGGATTGGGCATGGCAGACCTGACAGGTTACGCCATCCAATCCGAGTGTGTCGGTATAAAGGTCAGAAAGCAGGTAAAATTCCTTGTGGTCATGAAGTTTGGCCTGGTAATGCCCTGCAGGAGCATGACAAGACGTGCATTTGTCTTGCAATTCATTGCTGTGGCTTGGGTTTACTATGATCTCGTGGCTGACTTTGGCGCGCCAGAACGGGTCTTTGGCACTGTTGGCCATCATAGTGCTGCGCCAATCGTCATAAATATTCACATCTTCACCAGTAGAGCTGACCAATGCGTGCATGAGCGGGTCGTGCCCATGGCAGCCGCCACAGGTTTTGGCGGTTGGGAACAGGATATTGGAATCAATGGGCGGGAAGGAGCCTTCCAGTTGAACTTCTGACCTGTTGCCCATTGTGGCAGTATGCCTTAATGCCTCAGATGCCATGTGGCGAAAATTGGCGAGTTCTGTATCGCTGTGGAACTTATATGGCTGGTTTTCAACCGGAAACAAGGCAAGTGCCATCATAATGGCAGGCACAAGCAGTGCGAGCAAGGTAGATTTTTTCATAACACGGAAATCAATTTCGGCGGTGAAAGTCCGAAGATTCCGCGATGTGTTCAAGAATGAAATTTGTCATTTCACGACAAGCAACCCTTCACTTGGATATGGCAACTGCCACGAAAAGATTGCCGAAGGCTGCAATGATAAAATTTGGTGCAATCTTTGCCCCATACTATTCGCCCCACTAAGCCGCGCCCCATGGATCCACATCCGTTCACGCAAAGTGCATTTTAACATTATGGGCGAAATTTCATTCACAGGCCTCCCTGAAGAAACCCACCATTGCACCAGTCATCGCGAAGGAGACTGGATTGTCTGGCGATGCCCGCATTGTGCCCGCTATGAGCGTCGGCTCAATGGGCGAACTGGCGAAATGAAGATAACCAGAGGCGACACCGAAGTGCCCCATACGGGCATGAGTACGGGCCCACAAAACATGGAAGCACTCACTCGAGGACTTCAATTGAACTGATTTATTTTACAATTAATATTCTGCTTTCCCGGTAGTATGCTTTATGCGGCTCCTCTTGTGGCGTTATAAATACTACCAGGCGATAAACACCTTGATCCAGAGGAAGGCCAGGTACTGATATACGCATTGCCGCTTGTCCGGGAGTACAAAATTCAGATGTTTCAAAGGTTTGGCTATTGTTAAATTTGTCAGACTCTACTGCCACCTTGATCCTGCATAAGTTTCCTTCAAATTCTTTTAGGCCTTTAATCGGGATTTCAATTTGGAAACCCTGGTACTTATGCAATGAGCGATGGTGATCCGTTTGCTCGGGGGTCAAAATGGAAAATGGTCCAGCTGATAACCTGACGGCTGCTGATCCTGGCGCAGCGGGTTCAGGGATTGAGGGCAAGTTAGGTTTAGCCCCGAACCTTTCCGGGAACAATTTTCTTAACAAAGGGGAGTATTCGCCATTTTCTTCATTTGGGGCAGTTTGTGCTATAACCAGCGGGGGGTTATTTTGGCTCGAAGGTTTTGGACTTTCACCCAGGGCTTCAGACCCTAAGTATGGGGCCAAAAAACAGGATATTTCGTCCAGTTTACCGCCGTCAAAAGACTTGTTTTCTCGCGTCTGCAAGTGTTCGATGATGCCTTTTAGCGACCCGTTTTTCTCTGTTCGGTAAAAATCAATTCGGAAGGAGATTTTGCTTCCCGGGGTGGATTGTTCATCTAATTCATACCGCGGGTTTTCAGCTTTTTTGCGGCATTCAGATAACTCAGCTTCCAGCGATTTGATATTTTCGAGCAGGGTTTCCTCCTGTTCTATGGCGCGGTCGAGCAAACGGATTACCTGCTCTTTGGTACGTTTTTCTTTTGATGCTGACATGTTTTATGGGATTGGAATGGCTAGAAAATGTAAAGCCGCCCCGCCAAACAGGCAAGGGCGGCTTTAGGTTGGAGATGAAATTTCCCTGGAGATCAGTGCTCACGATAGAAATCCACCAGGCCAAAGTCCGCAAAAGCTGCCAAAAAGCAAGGACTTACCCCGTCAGCGTGCATCAAACGAAGCACCACTACTACATCGTAAAGACCGTCAGGGATGGTTCCACCTGGGATGAGTACGGTGGTGTTGTTCGGGTTGGCGGCGCCTGGGAAAGTCACAGTAGATCCCGGATTGATCGGGCCAGCGCTAAACGTGCCGGTGCCGTAATCAAGGGTAATAACACCGCCTGGGAGCGCAAATTCGCCTGGGCCGCGGCGTTCCAGCAGGACCTCGATCTTCCACTTGAACTGGGGATTGATTGCATGGGCAAACAGACCTTGCGTACGCCAGTTTAAGGAAATTCGGATATCCTGATCGGTTTGCACATTCCTGTTATTCAGGCCTGTGTTGCCTGGCGTAGAAGCAGGAGAGCTGCTTTCCGAGAGCCGTTGCAAAAGTCCAGCACCATTGATCTCGAAAATTTGGGGAGCCCCAGGGTTTGTGACTTCAGAAACTAAATTGACTTGTAAACTCATGGTTAGAATTTTTTTTGAGGTACGCATCCTCCGGTATCCAGTTCAACGGAGGTTTTTTTGCCTCGATGCCGAAGGGCGTTCACTCGGTTTTTTTTAAGACCTTTTTGTGCTGAACTTGTGGCAAAAGTGTGGGCGCTCAAATAAAGAACCGGTAAATCGGCAAGAACACATGGATAAAACAATGGTCAATTTTTGCTAAAAACACAAAAAAAAGCCGTCCCGGAAGGAGCGGCTTTTCTGCATTGAGCCTTTGAAATGCCTTGGTAATCAGGCAGTAACAACAGAGTTGTAAGCACCAAATGGTGTAGGAGCGTACGCTTCAGCAGCCCAGTCATTTTCCCATTTTTCGCCATTGATAAGGAATCGGTACTCATAGGAACGGCCTTTTTCAAGTTCGATAGCCGTTTTGAACGAACCATCTTTTTGTTTGGATAGTACTATCCCGTTCTGCCAGTTGTTGAAATCGCCCAGAACCGCAACGGTTTCAGC
>JBJXGO010000312.1:0-12912 GCA_046160345.1 Saprospiraceae bacterium | reverse complement strand
ATCCATTTGAAAAGCCATTGGCTGAAGGGGTGGACAAATACCTTTTTCATCCGTTTGTACCCAAAATCATCTGGTCCAAGTCCGTCGCCGTGCCCGATGAAAAAGGTTTTTCCGTGGATTTCCCGTTGAATCGGTTTGCGATAAACCGGGATTCCAAACTCCTGCTCGAAGTAGCCGAACATCCATAAATCATGGTTGCCAGTAAAAACGTAAACAGGAATGTTTGCATCTCGTACTTCTGCCAATTTGCCCAAGAGGCGGTTGAAACCTCTGGGAACCACTGTTTTGTACTCAAACCAAAAATCAAACATATCGCCCACGAGGTAAATTGCCTCGGCTTCTGGCGCAATGGCATCCAGCCAACGGCACACCTGGCGCTCGCGTTCGGCACTTGTCAGTCGGGCATCTATGCCAAGATGGAAATCTGAAGCGAAAAATGTTTTTTTGAGCATTTTTTTCACGGCACAAAAATAGGTAACCCCAGGGTTCCGTAGATACTTTGATACTTACTCGCTTTCCAAACTTGGTGATTTGAGCGCACTTTGTACCTTGCTGCCCTAAACATACCTAAGTCCAACACTCTAACATACATGAAACTTTCTACATCCCTTTTAGTAGCCCTCGGCCTATCGGCTTTAGTTACAGGCCTGCACCTCATATCGGGTGTTGACCCTACGATACTGATGGTTTCTCGTTGGCTGACGGTGGCAGCTTTTTGTTTTTACGGTTGGAAGCAGAATTCACTGACAACCTGGATTTTGATAAGTATGATCATTGGTTTTGAAGTGGGCCTTGACATGGGGAAAAGTGCCAAAGACTTCGATATATTGAGCACCATCTTTATCAAACTCATCAAAACGGTGGTCGGCCCACTGCTTTTTTCTACCCTGGTAGTCGGAATTGCCGGCCAAAGCAGTGGCTCGCAGATGGGGCGTATCGCCATCAAAGCCTTTACTTATTTTTTGGCAGCAACGTCTATTGCCTTGGTTATTGGGCTTCTGGCGATCAATTTCACAAAAGCGGGTGAGGGGATTCAGCGTGCTGACACGAACGATAAAATAATTGTACCCGCCTCGGAATTGCAGGCCAAAGTGGATACGAAGAAAAATGAGGCTCAAATGCTCTACGGCGATAAGGTGGTGACCATGAAGCCGGCAGATTTCAAGCTTGACTGGAAATACACCATTCTGCATGCGTTTCCTGAAAATGTGGCGAAAATGATCTACGAAGGCGCGGTACTCCAGGTAGTGGTTTTCAGCCTCCTGTTTGCCTTGGGGCTTCGGCAGGTGAACGAACATCATCGAAATATCATGCTTCACTGGTGCGAATCGCTTTCTGAAGTGATGTTCAAATTTGTGGGCATCATCATGTATTTCGCGCCTTTTGCAGTGGGCGGCGCACTTGCAGCAACCATTGGGGACAAAGGATTGGGCGTAATGGTGAACCTTGCCAAATTGTTGGGCACACTCTATGTGGCTTTATTTGTGTTTATTCTGGTTGTATTTGTGCCCGTGCTCTACTTTTTCAAAATACCGATTAGGAACTTCATGCGTGCCGTTTATGAACCTGCCTCCCTCGCTTTCGCAACAGCGAGCTCGGAGGCCGCATTGCCACAAGCCATGACGGCAATGGAAAAATTCGGCGTTCCCCGCAAAATCGTATCGTTTGTGTTGCCTACTGGTTACAGTTTTAACCTGGACGGTTCTACCTTGTATTTAGCGCTGGCCTCCATGTTTTGTATTCAGGCGGCAGGTTTAACGGATGTTTTTACCTGGGACAAGCAATTGATTCTCATGGCTACATTGTTGCTCACTTCCAAGGGAGTGGCAGCGGTGCCCAGGGCTTCTTTGGTCATATTGACGGCCACGGTGCTTCAATTTGGCATCCCGGAATGGCCCATCGCTATAATTCTTGGCGTGGATGCGCTGATGGACATGGGGCGCACCTGCACCAACCTGATCGGCAATTGCCTGGCTTCGGCAGTAGTGGCACGCTGGGAAGGGGAATTTGATGATGAAATGGCTAATCAGGTATGATCTCATGCTTTGAACTGGCTAATTTGTTAAGAAAATTACTTTGCTATGAAAACACTTACGGTATTTGCTTGCATCGCGGCATTTATTTGTCTGATGGTGCATTGCAAAACAAGGCCAAAGCCATCGCATTTCCCTGCGAAAACAACAGACCCCCTGGCAGCTGACCGAAGTAAATTTACCAACCAAATACTTGATCAAATCAAGGGCCGCGAAGAGGTAACTGTTGATTCAGTCTTTAAAAATTTAAAGGTTTTGGGTGGTTTTCCAGCGAAAAATCTGATCATAGCCATGGAACGCTGGAGTGAAGCGCTTGGGGTGAGCTGTGACCATTGCCATGTTTTAAACGAGTGGCATTCTGATGTGAAACCAATGAAAAACGTGGCACGGCAAATGGTAAATTTTGGCGAAATGGTCAATGCAGAGCTTCGTAAACTAAACGGTCTCCAAAGCGAAAAACCGGGCGTAAATTGTTATACTTGTCATCGTGGTGAACTCAAGCCCGCCCGACGGCCAAAATGAAAGGAATATCTAACTATGAATAGTTCCCCCGCTCTCCAGGCTCAAATCGCTATATTTGCTTCCGGGGGAGGCAGCAATGCGCGTAAGATCATCGAACATTTCAAAGATTCGCAGGTGGGGCGTGTGGCCTTGGTCGTGTCAAACAAACGCGACGCAGGTGTTTTAGCCCTTGCCCTGGAACATGAAATCCCCACGCAAATCATTGATCGTCAAGAGTTTTATACAACAGAGCGAATGCTTGAGGTGTTAAAAGAATATAAAATTGACTTCGTGGCACTTGCGGGGTTCCTTTGGTTGGCGCCTGGGTATTTGGTCAGGGCTTTTCCCCGCCGAATACTCAATATCCACCCTGCTTTGTTGCCCAAATTTGGCGGCAAAGGCATGTATGGCCACCATGTGCATGAAGCGGTGAAAGCGGCGGGCGAGGCGGAAACTGGGATGACCATTCATTTTGTAAACGAACATTACGACGAGGGCGACATCGTTTTTCAAGCCAAATGCCCCATTTCAAAGGAAGATTCGCCAGAGGATATAGCCCGGAATGTGCTTGCTTTGGAACACCGGTTTTATCCTGAAATAATTGAAAAAGCAATTTTGGACCAATGAAAAGTATTTTGCGAATCGGTGCTTTGATCGGCATTTCGTTTTTAGCCCTTATCCCGATATATACCCAACCCCTCTCAACACTACTTAAAAATGCCAATCAGGAAGCCAGCGCAGGCCGTTTTTTCGCTGCGGCAGAACTTTGGGAACGCGCAGGCAGGCTGAAAAACTCCGATCCTGCACTGCTTCACCAGGCTGCCGAATCTTATGCGCTTGTGCGAGACTATGTTCATGCTGCCGATTGTTACTATTCGGCAATGGCGGATGATCGGTTTGCCCTCGCCCCGCTTTATTACGCTCGTGCATTAAAACAGCAAGGGCGCTATAAAGAGGCCGTTCAGGCGTTTGAAATATTTGCTCAACAATACCAAGGGGATTTCAAAGCGGTAATGATGGCCGTGACAGAAAATGAAATCGCAGGGGCAACGCTTGCACTCCAACTGGGTGACAATCAGGACACTGGCATCGTCGTTTGGCATTTGTCAGATTCATTAAATACTTCAGAAAATGAATTTGCTCCGATTCCCTTTTCAGAAAACCTGCTCTATTATTCTCAGGCTGCTATTGGCCGGGCAAAACTTTTGCGCAGCAGAAGAAAAGAACAGGTTTGGGGAAAAAATGAAGCAGCCCAATCGCTCCCGGAGCAGGTTTCAACAAGGTTCAGGAGTGGATGTTTTTCGCCTGATGGTCAACGCTTTTATTATACCCAATGCGAATCAGCTTGTTTGGCAGTAAGCGGGGGGAGTGCGTCTTCAGCACCTTGTGCAATTTTTTGTATCCGGTTGACCGAAGAAGGCTGGACGCCGCCTGAAAGGCTTCGGGCATATATCAATTTGGAAAAAAGCACCAATATGTTCCCGCATGTGTCGCAGGGCCAAGGCTTGGAATACCTCTTCTTTTCAAGCGATAGGGTAGGGGGCAGTGGCGGCCTGGATTTATATGTTTCCGTCCGCCCAATAGATTCGGAAGCGCTCGATTTTTCTTTTCCTCAAAATCTGGGGCGGAGCGTAAACACCGGAGCCGATGAAGTAACTCCTTTTTTTCAACCGCATGCCAATATCCTGTGGTTCAGCAGTATGGGCCATCCATCTTTGGGTGGCCACGATATTTTCAAAACTGAAAAGGAAGGTTCTGCCTGGTCAAAGCCGCAGAACCTCGGCTTTCCATTCAATTCGCCTGCAGACGATTATTTTTTTGTTTTGAAAAAAAGTACCGAAGGTGCATTCTTTTCCTCCAACCGCAGGGTGGGTCAAACCAAAACATCTACGCTGAACGACGATATTTTTGAGTTCTCAGAATGGTAGCATACTCGATTGAAGGTGTTTTGAATAGGCCTATATGCTTGAATCGCCTCACAACCAAATGATTGTGAATGCTGAAACCTTTTGTGGCCGCTTCAATACCATGCACTGACCATTTACCACTTTCCTATCTTTGCCGCATGACTTTCCGAAATGTCATCATATTGGCTCGGCCAGAGCATTGGGTCAAGAATTTGTTCTTGTTCTTGCCGGCGTTTTTCGGGGCCAAACTTGCTCAGATTGAGGTTTTCCAGCATGCGCTCCTGGGCTTTGTGGCTTTTTCGCTTACAGCCTCGGCGGTTTATGTGCTAAATGATCTGGTGGATGCAGCCCAGGACCGAAATCATCCCGACAAATGTCGCCGCCCCATTGCAAGCGGTGTCATTAGCCAACTACAAGGAGGATTGCTGGGAGCAGTTTTTTTGCTCCTAGGCCTGTCGCTGGCTTATTTTTTGCGACCTGAAATGTTCATTTTCACTGTTTTGTATTTTGCTGTGAATGTGGCCTACTCGTTTTCTTTGAAGCACTTTGCCATAATAGATGTGTCGCTCATTGGGCTGGGGTTTTTGCTCAGGGTATTGGCGGGTGGAGCCGTGACGGGCGTACCGGTGTCACATTGGCTTATTGTGCTTACCTTTCTTTTGGCGCTTATTCTCGGTTTTGCCAAACGGCGCGGGGAATACCTGGTTGCCATGGGCGACAGCAATTTCCGAAAGGCATTAGAGGGCTATAACCTGCCGTTTTTGGACATGAGCATTGTGGTCTGCTCAACGGTGGCAGTAGTGGCTTACCTGATGTACTGCTTTTCACCCGAAGTGACAGGTCGTATTGGCAGCGACAATATTTACTACACGGCTTTTTTTGTGATCCTGGGGGTTTTGCGCTACATTCAATTGACCCTGGTATTCGGAAAAACGGAATCGCCCACGCGAGCACTTCTGCGCGACGGATTTTTACAATTGGTGCTGCTGGCCTGGATAGGTTCTTTTGCCTGGCTGTTGTACGGGAAAAAGTGGCTTCCGGGGGTGTTTTGAAAGGGTATATCACGTAACTGTTTTGCAGATGTTTATGCTTTAACAAATCTGTGTGAAATCTGTGCATGTTATCTGCGTAAAATCTGCTCTAAACATCTGCGCGAAACATCTACTCTTTTTCAAAAAACTTATGAAAAAACAGCACCTGATAATCCACGGCACTTCCCCAATATTCGCTGTTGTGTTCGCCGGGGCGTTCGATATACTCGTGTGGGATCTTGGCTTCCAGCAAATTTTTGTGCATTTTTCGGTTGGTTTCCAGAAAAAAATCGTCCAAACCACAATCGATGATAAGGGGGATCTCCTGTCCTTTTAATTGTTGCACCATATTGACTGTTGATGCCTCTTTCCAGTTTTTCCAATGGGTTGCAGGGAGACCCAATACTCCTTTCAAATCCCATTCATTTTTTTTAAAAGGCCTCAAGTCCAAACCTCCTGCCATACTCCCGGCTGCCCCAAAGGTGCCTAAATGTTTGATAGACAGATAGATAGCCCCATGTCCGCCCATGCTAAGCCCGGCAATGGCTCGTCCGGATGGCTCCTTTCTTGTGTTGAAATAATAGTCAATAAAGCCCACCACCTCTTTTGAGATATAAGTATCGTAGCGCACAGTACTGTCAACCGGGCTGTCGAGATACCAGCTGTCGTAGCCGCCATCGGGGCACACGATGAGCATTTGGTAATTGTCGGCATGTTCGCGGAGTTGAGGTGCGTCGGTAAGCCAACCCGCAAAATTACCGCTATATCCATGCAGTAAATACAAAACCGGGTACGGGGCACCTGTGACCCGATAA
The DNA here is from genome assembly GCA_046160345.1 of Saprospiraceae bacterium. Classification (GTDB taxonomy): domain Bacteria; phylum Bacteroidota; class Bacteroidia; order Chitinophagales; family Saprospiraceae; genus M3007. The sequence continues at coordinate 6,625 of JBJXGO010000312.1, read as the reverse complement.
TTTTCTGGGGCAACTACAAGACATTTTATGTTTTTCCGCATACTGGCACTAAAGATTTCCAGGGTGTCAACATGAGCGGCATTGAGCGTGTTTGGCACAATTAAACAGTTGAAAATGAATAAGTTGAAAAAAAATATAGATTTCAATTTTATTTAAAATTTTGACAAAAGTAGGGCGTGCTGCAAATTATTCAGCTACCCTGATTTAGTTATTGGCACTTCTTTTGTTTTATATCCCCAAACATATTTTAGATTCACAATGAGAAAACTTCTTTTACTCCTACTGTTGGCTTTAAGCCTACAAATTGTGCCTGCAATCTCCCAAAATCAGGCCTTTAAAAATGCCATCCATGCCAAATTGAACTTTATTGACTATGGCCTTCTTTCTGACAATGATTTAAAAGTCGGTCAGGGATTTGAATTCGCTTATTTTCGCAATATTGCTCCAGCGCTCAATATTGGCGTACCGCTAAAATTAGGCTCTGTAAAAATTCCGAATGCAAAGGATGCCAATACGGTGATTGCCAGTGCAGACCTTCAATTTCGTCTTGAAAACATAAAGAGTAGTTCAAAAGTTGTACCCTTTGCTTTTGCTGGTGCCGGCTATGTTCTTGAAAAAAACAACAACCATTTACAGTTCCCATTTGGCGCGGGACTTCATTTCAGGGTCTCCCCGTATGCATTTGTAAACCTCCAGGCAGAATTTCGTAAAGCATTGACAGACAATCGCGACAATCTTCAAATTGGCCTTGGCTACGTTTATATGCTGCACAAATCGGAGAACAAGCCCGCCCCGCCACAACCTGGCTTGTATGACCTGGACAAGGATGGCACACCTGATTCTTTGGATGTATGCCCTACGTTTGCAGGCCCGCCCACGGCCCTTGGGTGTCCGGATGCAGATAATGATGGAATCGCAGATACAGATGACACTTGCCCTGATGAGGCAGGCAGCCTCGAAACAGGGGGGTGTCCTGACTATGACTCGGACGGATATGCTGACAAGTCTGACGATTGCCCCACTGTGGCAGGCAAATTTAAAGGATGCCCGGACACTGACCTGGATGGGGTCTTGGACAAGGACGATAAATGTCCCGAAGAGAAAGGTCCTTCAGAAAATATGGGTTGCCCGGAAGCGGCGGACAGCGATGGGGATGGCACCTCAGACGAGTATGACCATTGCCCTGAACTTGCAGGTGCCATCAATGGCTGCCCTGATTCCGATGGGGATGGCGTGGCAGATAATGTTGACCTGTGTCCGGACAAAGCAGGCGCTAATAATGGCTGTCCCGATTCTGACGGAGATGGAATTGCTGATAATTTTGACAAATGTCCAGAAGTTTCAGGCCCTGTAAATAACAATGGATGCCCTGAAAAAGCAAAAGACCCCGATGAAGACGGGGATGGTGTACCAGATAAAAACGATCCTTGTCCGGACAAGGCAGGCACTTTTGGAGGCTGCCCTGACTCTGATGATGATAGCGTAGCCGATAATTTGGACAAATGTCCCGATATTCCAGGAACAGCAAAAAACAATGGCTGTCCGGAGCTAAAGGATGCTGATGGGGATGGTATCCCGGATAGTCAGGACAAATGCCCAACGGTGGCCGGAACGGCAAAAAACAAAGGTTGCCCGGATGACAGCGATCAGGATGGCGTGCCAGACGCCCAGGACCCATGTCCGGATAAGCCGGGTAAATTTGGTGGTTGTCCGGATTCTGATGGAGATGGAATAGCAGATAATGTTGATAAATGCCCAGGTGTAGCTGGATTAGCGGGTAAAGAGGGATGCCCTGAAGAGAAGCCTGTAGTGGTGAAGGAAGAAAAACCCGCCTCCGCCAAGGCTACGGCGGGTAAAGAAGAGAAAAAAGAGGTCACAGAAGCAAGGGAAAAACTGGCAACTGCCGCCCGTGCGATACAGTTTGAAACGGCTAAAGCCATATTGAAAGACCAATCCTACGATGTGCTGGATGAGGTGGTGACGCTTATGCGGAAAGACCCATCTTACTCGCTCTCTATCAGTGGTTATACCGATGATGTGGGCGATGATGAGGCCAATTTTAAGTTGTCGCAAGACCGCGCAAAGGCTTGTTATGATTACCTGATATTCCGAGGGATCAAGGCTGAACGCATCCGCTATGCTGGATTTGGCGAAGCACGACCGATAGCAAGCAACGACACCAACGATGGTCGGGAGCAAAACCGCCGGGTGGAGTTTGAGTTGTTGATTGAATAACCAAATACCCCATTCAACAAATATCCAATATTTGTGTTTCCAATCTCTATGCGGCGCGACTACCTTTTGCTGAGCGGTCTCGCTCTGTTGTTTTTCTTCCCATTTTTGGGAAGTGTTCATCTGTTTGATTGGGATGAGATAAACTTTGCAGAATGCGCCCGGGAAATGCTTCTAACGGGCGACTGGATGCGCCCACAGATTGATTTTGAAGCTTTTTGGGAAAAACCACCCCTGTTTTTATGGATGCAGGCCCTTTCCATGAAAGTGTTCGGAATCAATGAGTTCGCCGCTCGCTTGCCCAATGCCCTTTGCGGTTGGGCCACCCTCCTCCTCGTATTTCATATTGGACACCGGCTGCACGACCGTATGTTTGGCTGGCTTTGGGCTTTGGCCTGGTTAGGCAGTTTGTTGCCTCATCTTTATTTTCGAAGCGGAATAATTGACCCCTGGTTCAATTTTTTTATTTTTACAGGACTGTATGGCTTCATCGAATTTCGCTGGAGGTTTTTCAGGCAGCAAAAAGCCCAGTCATTTTGGGTGCGTTATCGCCATTTGTTGGGCGGCGGATTCTTGTTGGGCCTGGCAATATTGACCAAAGGGCCCACGGCTTATTTGATTGTTTTACTGGTATTGCTGCTTTATTGGGCAAAATACCGCTTCAAAGGCAAGGGATACTGGCTGCATTTGACCTATTTTTCCATGGCAGCGGCATTGGCGGCTTTGCTTTGGTTTGGTGTGGAAGTTTGGATGCACGGGCCTTGGTTTGTTCAGGAGTTTTTGGCATATCAAATCCGATTGTTTAGTACAGAGGATGCGGGCCACGGAGGCTTTATCGGGTATCATTTTGTGGTGTTGCTACTGGGATGTTTTCCAGCTTCGGTTTTTGCTGTCACCAATTTGTGGGGCGATCGTGAATGTGAGGATGAAGCGCTTGAAACCAACACATTATCTTCTTGCATGCGCTGCGATTTCGCCACATGGATGCAATTGCTTTTTTGGGTTGTTTTGATACTTTTCAGTCTGGTAAAGACTAAAATTCTCCATTACTCTTCGTTGTGCTATTTTCCATTAACTTATTTAGGCTCAGTTACTTTGTGGCGCGCAATCAAATGGAATGTCTTGCCCAGGGTCACCTTATTCCTGCTGCCAACCATTGGGGTTATATTAGGCCTGGCCGTAGCCGCACTTCCGTTTTTAGGGCAAAACCTGGCACTCATTAAGCCCCTTTTTGCTGCCGACCCTTTTGCATTGGCAAACCTGGATGCAGATGTGGAATGGGAACTTTGGCAGGGCATCCCTGGCCTGGTGCTTGTGGTGGCCAGTCTGGCAGGAACCTATTTTTGGGTAAAAAAGCGAGCCTGGCAAACGGTGCAATGGGTATTTGCGGGCGGAGCGGTTTTTGTTGGAGGCACCCTGCTTTTTACCGTGTGCAATATTGAAGGATATTCCCAACGGGCAGCCATCGAATTTTACGAAAGCAAGGCCGGGGAAGACTGCATCATAAAACCCGTTGGATTCAAAAGCTATGCACACCTTTTTTATGCCAATAAACGCCATCCAGGCCCTGACAAAACCGTGGACGACCTTCCAAATATTTACTATAATACCCCCACTAAACCCACTTATTTTGTGGCCAAGATCAACCGCTTGAACCCCTTGCCACAATTTCCACAGATCAAAGAAATTGGCAGAAAGAACGGGTTTGTGTTTTTTGAATGGAAACCTTGATGGTTTTCAGCGAACAAATTTTTTCAAATGCTGTTTGCGTAGCCAATTACTTTTGCATTTCACTCCACCTACACTACTCACGTCTTTTTTATGATGTACCCAATAGCACTCACCACTCCAATGGCTCAGGATTTAACCAATCATGGTTTTGAATCGCTTAGCACCCCTGAAGCCGTAGAACAAGTTCTTGAAAATCAGGAAGGTACCGCTTTGCTGGTGGTCAACAGCGTATGTGGTTGCGCTGCTGCAATGGCTCGCCCTGGGGCGAAACTTTCTCTGGAAAACGACAAGCACCCAGCCAAGTTGTTTACCGTCTTTGCCGGGGTTGATACGGATGCCGTAGCAAAAGCGCGTGAATTCCTCGCCCCTTATCCACCCTCTTCGCCCAGCATTGCCTTGTTCAAAGACGGCAAATTGGTGCATTTTCTGGAGCGCCGACATATCGAAGGCCGTTCGGCACAGATCATCGCCGACAACCTTAGAGCGGCTTACGATATGTATTGTTGAAAAGGGCGTGCTTTATAAAAAATGTGGTGAGGCTTCATTCACCGGGTGACTCCAAAGTCACCCGGTGACTGAAGCCTCACCACATTTTTTATAAAACTTTGATATTCAATCCTCTTCTTCTGAATATCGCAGAAATGCCCCTCTTCTCGGCGCAGGCATTTCAGAATCTTCACCTTTGATGATCTTCCACAGTACTTCGTTGAACTCCAAATCAGGAACTCGGTCTTCGCCAGTAAGGTCAAAAGCATTGGAACGTCGTAGCAAGTCATTGTCCACTGCTGCATTTCTATCGTCAAGATTTACAGCTGGAGTAAGTGCTTTGTAAGGACTCAAATCAGCGTTTTTTGAAAAGCACCGCCACATGGGCGTAGCTGCAGCATCGTGTTGGCTCATGGGTGGTAAGCCAAGAATAAGTTCCATGGTACGCAACATCGAGTTGGTAGAATACAGCGTGTGATCTACATAGTTGCGTTTGGTGTAAGGACTGACGACGTATGCAATGGATCGGTGTGCGTCCACATGATCAGCGCCATTTTGAGCGTCGTCTTCAAGTACAAAAACTACTGATTCCTTCCAAACCGGGCTTTTTGAAAGATGTTCCACAAACAAGCCAAATGCCAGATCATTGTCGGCTACCTGAGCGAATGGGGTAGGGGAGCCTTTTCGCAATCCTTCCGTGTGGTCGTTGATGAGACGAAGCGTGCTGAGGCGAGGCAAAGCATTGACAGTCATCAGAGAATCGAATTCTCTTTTCCATTGCGAAACCCTGGTGGTGTCTTTCACGGATGTGTCCCAGGAAGTAAAATAGGGGCAATAATGACCTTCGAGTGAGGGGATATTTGCTTTGAAATCGTCAGCAAATTCACCGTAAGTCCGGTAGGAAATACCCGCTCGATTGCAGTGATCCCAAATAAAACCACCCTTAGGCCAAGCGGTTCTATTCTGACCTTCAAACACATAATCTCCGCCGCGGCCACCATAACTGTTCACCCAGGTTTTTTCCGTAAAATCGTTTGCATAAGCAGCAGTGCTCCAGTTGTGGCCATCTGCGCTTACTTCAGCGCTGACATAAAAATTGTCGAGCAGCACAAAGTCGCGTGCTAGCGCATGGTGATTGGGTGTGATTTTTTCCGGGAATAGACAAAGAGAAGTGTCGCCATTTCCTTCAGGCATATCGCCGAGCACCTGGTCGTAGGTTCGGTTTTCTTTGATGATGTAAAACACGTACTTGATGGGAGATGGATCGCCTACACGTTGTGGAATGGGATTTCCTGCTTCGCCTTCGGCCATTTTTTCGCGCTCTTTCGTGTAGGGTGCATTGCGATAAACCTGTCGCGTGTATTCCTCCAATGTCCGAGCATTGGGCGTTTTGATGATACTCATGGTGCCTTTCATTAAGCCACCGATATACTGATCTTCTTCAATCCCTTTTTGATAATCCACCTTGTTTTTCTTGCCAATTGGATTGGGGCCATTGGGGTTTGGAAAAGAGGAGAAACCTTTTCCATTGGCCACAAATATCTGATTGCCGACAAGACGTACACAGGTCGGATACCAACCCGTTGGGATGAAACCAATGGACCGACTTTGTTTCGGCTCGGACACATCGAAAACAGCAAGGCAATTGTTATCGGCATTGGCAATATAAAGCGTCTTTTCGTCGGGCGAAAGGGCTACGCTGTTGGAGGTAGAGCCCGTGGGTGCATCGGGATAAAGTGTTGCGACCAGTGTTTCCACGACTTTATTTTGAACCAAATCAATCACACTGACTGTGTTGTCGTCAGCACAAGCGACGAAGGCCAGTGTTCCTTTTTTGTTGACAATCAAGTCGTTGGGATTATCTCCTACGGGGATTCTGGACGTTATTTTATGGGTATCCGTGTCCCATACAATCAATTCATTGTTGCCCCAATGGGTCAGGTACAATTGCTTTCGGCTGGGCGAAAGCGCGCAGGTGTATAGCTCTTTGCCAATAGAATCGCGGTGGAGTATGGCATTGCTGCGAGTGTCAACAACATATAGGCTGTTATTTTCCTTGGTGACAACGTATAATAGACTGTTTTGGTCATCCAGGCACAGCCCAGCCGGAGAAATACGGTTAGGCCAAGGTGGACCCAAGTTCAGGGTGTCAAGCAGGATCAAATTTTCTTTTTCA
>JBJXGO010000311.1:0-11088 GCA_046160345.1 Saprospiraceae bacterium | reverse complement strand
GGCTGCTCCCCACCCAAGAAAAAAACTTACAGGAACAAGCTACCGTTAATAATGCAGGCTGGATGCAACAAAGACAGAATTATAAATTATTTTCAATCACCGCATTGATCATCTAAACCACAGTCTGCTTTTTGGCGGGGGAGTTGAGTTTCGAGGTTTTCGGAGAAAACCCAGAAACTCAACTCCCCCGCCAAAAAGCAGACTTCCGCAACCATGGCTAAAGTAAAATTCGATACGGGCGGTATCAAAGCCCTGCTCGGCAATCCCAAACAGCTGGAGAAAGCCGTACAAGAAAACCCGGAACAAGTGGTGCGCGAGCTGGCCACTACGGTAGCCCAACTGTCTGTGGCGCATATCAAGACCAACAACGGTCAGCCTCGAAAAAATTTCAGCAAAGAATCGCTGGAAGAACTTGCTGCCAGCATTCGGGCACACGGCATTATTCAACCGATCACCGTTCGGCGCATTCACGACAAAGAATATCAGATAATTTCTGGCGAGCGGCGTTTTCGTGCAAGTCAATTGGCGGGCCTCAAGGAAATGCCGGCATATGTACGTCTGGCCAACGATCAGGAATTGCTGGAAATGGCCCTCATCGAGAACATCCAACGGGAGGACCTGAATGCCTGGGAAATTGCTGTCTCGTATGGCCGTTTGGCCGAAGAATTCAAACTTACCCACGAAAATCTGTCTGACCGGGTTGGCAAACAACGCAGTACCATCACCAACTACCTTCGATTGCTGCGTTTTGAAAGCGATCCGGATATCAAACAAGGTATCATCGAAAGCCGGATCACCATGGGCCACGCACGTGCGCTGGCAGGGGTGGACGACTATGCCATTCGCAATTCAGTCTATCAGAAAATAGTATCTGAAGACCTCTCTGTTCGAGCAGTTGAAGCACTCATTGCCAGCTACCAGGAGAGCCGCAAAGGAGATCAAGCCAAGCCGAAAAAGACCCTGAACGAAAACCTACGAAATATTCAAGACCAATTCCGAGCGTTTTTCGGTGCTAAAGTTGATCTGAAACGCGATGAGAAAGGCAAGGGGCAGCTCGTTGTCAAATTCGAGAACGATGCAGATTTGAACCGGCTGATCGAATTGATTGAAAAATAGGCAGCCTCGCTGTTTGAACCTTCGATTCGCCCGCCCCTGTTTTAGGCTCAACCTGCTACTTGAAATTCCACTACAAACTCCCCTACCCTGTCTCCCAACCATTGTTCGGGTGAGGGAATCATTTCTGTCAAGCGCAAATTGCCTTTACCGCCGCGCAGGTTTTTCTCGAACAAAAGCATCGAAATTGGGCTTTCCATATCATAAAACTGGGGTTTCTCGCGGTCTCCCACAAATTGCCCAAAAAAACGCCGGGTAACACCAAACTCCTTGAGCTGGGCCACACCCAAGCCGATCTTTTCGGCGCGGATTTCACCGTTTGAGAATAATTTTTCCCACACTTCCTGAGGCAATACCCAGGATTCCCTGGCTATCACCAGTGATTGAAAGGTCAGGCGGTTGCTGTGGCGAATTCCATCTTTTATTTCGCTAACATACCCTTCAGGCAACAATGCCTCAGAGGATACTACAGGTACGCCCAAATGCCAAAGAATCTGCATTACAGGCGGACGCGTCACTGGCGCTTCAAGTCCGAGATCATTGAACATTATTGGTTCATTGCTTTGTTTTTCAATAAGTTGTGGAATGCCTTGTTTATTTTTACACACCGCAAGATCACCGATGGAAATGACCCGGCCACCTTTGGAATTTGGCATTCGACCATCAGGGACAGCCACGGAAACACTTGAAACCACAGGCTGAAAATTCGCATTCGACCAGCCTTGCCAGGGAAAGGATGCCACGGTTTTGTTTTCAATATTTTGCCAGGCTTCGAGTTGAGTAGATACCGACTCAGGAAATAGCGGCAACCATCGGGCAAATAATTTCCCGCCGCCTGGGTAGAGGGCGTTTACCACTGCCTTGTATTCGCCATTCTCCTTGAAAACCTGAAGCAAAGCCCCAATTTTACCTCGATGGCCTGGATTTTTCGGATTTTTCGGAGCTTCGGCATTTGTAGAAGATTTTTGCGCCAGAAATCGTTTGCTGAATTCAATAAAGTCAATTTTTTCCCCATCGGGCAATAATTTTTCGGCAAAATCATACAGTCTCGCCATAAAAGCTGGCAAAGCATGAAACTCATTTTGCCGCCAGCATTCGGCCAATTGGTTTATCAATTTTTCTATAGTTCCTTCAGGCCATTCCATTGGACTGTTTTGTGCCGTATCTTCAAAAAAGATCTGTTCCGGTTGAATCGGAGGCATTTCGCTGCCATATTTTTCAAGAAACACCTTCGTCGCCTGCAGGGAATCCCGTTGCAGGCATTGTGCTTCATCAATTGTTTGAAATGGTAAGGTTCGGGCTGCTGTGCGCAACCATTGTAACAAATAGCTCGTTTCTGTTAGCACCTGGGAAGCGGGCAAATAAGCAAGATAATTTGAAAGCGTTCCGCACCAACCAGGAGAAAGTCCGCGTTCAGGCAGTTCCCATTCGAGTAATCCGATGTCAATCAATTGATTGATAAAACTTTGCAATTCGGTTTCCGTTGCATCCACCTCGGTTTTCAAACTATCCAAGAATGCTTGATATGCCATTTTTCGGTGCTTATTCAAAAGCAACTTTATCACCAATTCGGCTACCGGATCCTGTTCAATTTTCTGAAATGCCTCGCGTTCACCATCGAAATAAATCCAGCATAAATCGCCTTTAAGGGTACCTTGATCTTGAGTAATACAAGGGTTTAGGGAAATATTCAGCGAATAATAAAACAGAGGTTCCCGTAATAAAACCTCATAAATAGCAGGCAAAATTGCCACATTCGGGCTAACAAGGGTCTTTGACTCAAGCCTCTCCCAGCTTTCCCCCAATACATTTTCCTGCATTTTTTCGACCCGATTTAGATCCTGCCTGTTTTTGGATTGGTCCGGCTCCTGGTCTGCATTGGTCAAGGTTTTGCATTGGACGGTGGTAAACCGGCCCAAAGGGGAGGTTTTGAATACAGCCCTGGTCAGATATTGCAAAAGAGAAAGCGCGGTACGGCGGTCTTTTTTGTCAAATTGTGTGCTTGTTTTTTTTGCAAAATGGCTTAGGCTGGCCAGCAAATCATGGCTTGCAAAAAGCAGGGCACGGGGCAAAAAATCTCCTTGAGCAATGGACTGAAGCTGCAGGTAATTGGCCGTTAAATTCTCTTCAAATTCTATGGCTGCATCTTGTTTTTTTTTCTGAGCAATTTGGCAAAGGTCAATGCAAGCAAGTATTTGGGAACAAACCCTCCCGGTCTGGAGAGAGGCAATAAAATTAGAGCCAGGTAGCTTTCTGCGTTGGTAAAAATCCTTCCGGGCGTTGTAAATAGTGGTTCGCAGGTCCGAATTGGGCAAGGATTCAAGCGCCTCATCAAAGGCAAGAAGCAATTTCTCCGCTGAAACCTGTTCATCGTTTTGCAACGCGGTCCAATCGGGCATTCCACCTGAAAGCGGCGCCCAAATGCCCAAAGGCAACCCGCCGCAGCGAATAAGTGTCAAGGGGAATATGTTCATTGGACAACAAGTCGCTTGGTCATTGGAGTATTAATGTTTGATTTACCGTTATATGACGAAATTGCTAACCCTTCTTTTTCTACTTTTCACGGTGCAAATGTTTGCACAAAGCAAAGAAAACGAATGCTTTACCGCTGGTTTTTTTACAGGGCTGGAAACCCAGTCGCTCGGTGTACAATCTTTGGGAAAATGGCCCGATGAACCAAACGCCTGGTCGGGAAGCTCAGGTCTTGGTGCGTCCGTAGGCGTATTTGGGAGAAAACCTATTGGGCGATGGTTGAGTTTTCAGCCTGCAATATCTGTTTCGTATTTGGAAAACCAGGTAGTTTTTTGGCCAGATGGGCCAGAATCCTATCGCTTTGTGGATGCTGAATTGCCCTTACATTTTGTGGCATCTGATTGGAGGCGAAAGGAGTCGCCCCTTAGCGGCTGTGTCATATTTGGAGGCCGAATTGGGTGGAATTTTGCAAAAAACGAGTCCAGGCTTTTAAAGATCTCTCAAGAGCGTTTTGGGCTTGACCTGGGTCTTGGCGCTAAAATCAAGATCAAGCGGTGGCGGCTCCAGCCTGCCATTATTTATTCTCACGGCTTGAACGACCTTCATTTTTTAGGACAGGCAAAGTATGATGAAGTGGTAGGCAAGGTTTTGCGCGACAAATTGTCGTTTCGGATTTTTGTCTGGAAACAGAAAAAAAAATGTGGGTGAGCTTAGCACAAATTGGAGTTTTTCCCGCCGGTTAAAAAACGTTTTTTTGCCTCCAGCAGAAAATCCCAATACGCTTGTACGTTAGCCTGAAAAAAAAATCCCTCGCAATCGAGTTGCGAGGGATTCCGGTTTAAAAGTGTTTTGTGGAATTAATTCATTTGTTGGAAAGCCCAAAAAAGCAAGGCAAGATGGAAGGCCAAAGCAAAAAGGGTAACCACTGTTTTGTTCTTTTTCATATTAAATGGGTCGCAATCGGTTTTGTGCAACTACTATATAATGCCAAAACCCATGCCATTCGTGTACAGAAAAATGTTATTAAAATTTAAACATATTGATTATCAATGTTTTGTAAAAGCAAAATAAATACATTTTTTAAAAAAACAGGCTCTGTGCCTCTTATTGCAAAGCTGATTTTTACCTTCGCGGAATAATAATTCCCCTGACCTCTGCCAATCTGCAGCAATCAATTAATACAAAAAAAATGAGCAAATTTCGAGCAGGCGTCCTTCATGGACAGGAAGTTACCGATTTACTTAACTATGCGAATGAGCACAATTTTGCCTTGCCCGCAGTCAACGTCATTGGGACCAATTCTGTAAACGCGGTGCTGGAAACGGCTGCTGCGGTAAACAGTCCTGTAATAATCCAATTTTCTCATGGCGGCGCGGCGTTTTTCGCAGGTAAAGGCCTTTCAAATGACGGCCAACGCGCTTCTATCCTCGGAGGCATTTCCGGTGCGCAACATGTGCATACCATGGCAGAGGCTTATGGCGTGCCCGTCATATTGCATACTGACCATTGTGCGCTGAATATACTCCCTTGGGTGGACGGTTTGTTGGAGGCTGGAGAACGATTTTTTGAAAAAAACGGCATTCCGCTTTATAGCAGCCATATGCTCGACCTGTCGGAGGAGCCATTGCATGAAAATATTGAAATATCAGCCCGCTATCTCCGCCGTATGGCCAAAATAGGCATGACACTTGAAATTGAACTTGGCGTAACCGGGGGCGAAGAAGACGGTGTTGACAATTCCGATGTGGATTCTGCCCGGCTCTATACACAACCCCATGAAGTAGCCTATTCTTATGAAGAATTGATGAAAATAAGCCCCAACTTCACGATAGCCGCAGCATTTGGCAACGTCCACGGCGTGTATAAGCCTGGTAATGTAAAACTTCAACCCGTGATCCTGAAAAATTCTCAAGACCACATTCGGGAGAAATTCGGGCTTTCTGAAAAAAAGCCGGTAAACTTTGTGTTCCACGGCGGCTCAGGCTCAGACCCCGCTGAAATTCGTGAAGCTATTTCATATGGTGCTGTTAAAATGAACATTGACACCGATATGCAATGGGCTTTTTGGGACGGTGTTCGATCATATCACGATGCCAAACGAGGGTATCTTCAAGCCCAAATAGGCAATCCAGAGGGCGACGACAAGCCGAACAAAAAATACTACGATCCTCGGGTATGGCTAAGGGAAGGCGAAAAATATTTTGTGGCCAGGCTCAAACAAGCTTTTGAAGACCTGAATTGCTTAGGAAAAAACCAATAGTTGCTGTGGGCTCTAAATAAGCGAAATAGCAATTGGCTAAAAAAGGCCCGGCAAGTTGCCGGGCCCTTTTTTATGGTCCAATGAGGTATGTTTATTCTACAGGAATCCAGATTTTTTTGCCCGGAATGAGCGCATCATCGATTCCTATGTTATTAATTTGAGATATTTCATAAGGTGACACCCCGTATTTATCGGCAATTTTTTGCACCGTTTCTCCTTTTTTTACGGTGTGCTGCTTTGATTTTGTATCTGTGGTCAAGGATTTGTCTGGGGTTTTGGTTTTGCGTGAATTGGATTGAGCCTTGGTAGGAGTTTCTTTATTGTACTGGTCGTCTTCCAGGTACCTGTTGGGGTTATAACCTCCATCGGAATTATCATCTTCTAAAATGCTCCCTCCGGGCCGCTGTTTTGTAGTGGTGCCCGGCTTTTTTGTTGGAGCAGGTTTTCTTTTCTTTGAAGATGAAGAATAGGTTACGGGAGATTCGTCCTCCTCGTCGTAATTATATGGATTGTAGCCGCTTGTGGAAGGCTTTTTTACCTTGGGCTTCTCCTCCTCCTCGTCTTTTTCTTCGATTGGGATCAAGAAGGTTTTAGTTGGCACAGGTTCTTCATTGGGCTTTAGTCCATTTATTTTGGCAAGTTTGGAAGCAGGCACTTTGTACTGGGAAGCAATAGATTTTAGGGTTTCGCCATAGCGAACCGTATGTTCCTTATAAAGCGGAACTGCGAGTTTGGCATCTTTTCCACGCGATGCATCATCATCGTAAAGTGCTTTTGCTTCGTAACGGTCGTTGTCTTTGAAAACCCGGTCATCGTCATAATTGTACTCAGCTGGGCTGGTAGAATCCGTCTCGTCCAAAACACTTGATCTGTTTGGCTTAGGCCGGGTTAATTTTTGGTTTTTTACCGAACCCGAGGTGGAAGGTTTTTTGATCAACCTCCCGTTTATAGTACAATTGCAATCAGGGATGATGATTTCCTGCCTAATTGATAACAGCTCTTCACCCTCAAGAGACATACCGTTGGCCATTCGGATGCATTCTTCCGGACAGTCATACAATTTGGCGATTCTGTAGAGGTTATCACCACGCCGAACAATATGGATTTGATGCCCAGGGTCATCATCATCGTAGTCCGACTCAAAATACTCGTAGTCATTGGCTCCATCTGGTCCAATTGAGTATTCTATTGCAGTATTAGGGTCTTTGCTTCTGTGCTTAGGCTTGATTTGCGCCTGCTGTTTTTTTACCCCTTTTTGTCCCTGAAGCCCGGTCTGTTTCTTTACTGTTTTACCAAAAGTTGATTGGGCATCATAAATTTGAGGCTTTACCCCTTTACTGATTGATTTGGCAGGTGGTTGTTTAAGCCAGATCTTTTGACAGATCTCGATTTGGTCCGGGTTTTCTATTTTATTCCATTTTACCAACTGCTTTTCTGACACTTCATAAGTGCGGGCTATAGCACGAAGGTTTTCTCCCTGTTGCACAATGTGCGTGCCAGGCTCCCAGTCTTCCGGGCATGGTTCTCCGTCTCCATCTGTGTAATAACCAGCAGGGGATTCCTCGTCCTGCTCTTTCTGCATGATGGACGTTAATTCTTTATCAGACTCATAATCTTTATCGCCATAGTTTGCCGGTTTTTGAAACTTCGACATGAAAATCTTACCCGTGCCTTCTGGACAGGCATCATAGATATAATCGTCAATCGTCAGTCCGTTCACCTTCACCAATTGAAGTTCATTTTCCATGGCCTTGGAAGCCGTTGTACCAGTACGGTCGTTGGTAAATCCAATACTGGGGATAAACTGAAAATCGGAGCGGATCCTGCCCACTTTTATGGGTTCGCAATGGAAAGAAAATTCCGTCAGGCAGTTATTGAGCTTTGCTCCTGAGAAATAAGCTGCGGTGGGCGAACCTGCTGCAGCGAGATTTTGTTCGTTTACCATTCGGAGGGTATCGAACTGGAAGGAGCTTTGAAGCGTGTTCACCCAGTATTTTGACCCTTTGCGTGATATTGAGGTGGCTGAGCCGACGGGCATGAGCCAATAGCCCCCACTTTGGCGTTGAAAAACAATGAGCATTTGCTGAGAACCACGGTTGATATTTCCTACAAATGCATCATCAAGGTCGAGATTTTGACAAGATACCGTGCCTTTTGGCCGTTCGGGGGAATAATGGCCAGCACCCTTGGTCGCAAAGATGAAGTGTTCTTGCAGGTTGGGCTTTATAGAATAAGCCCAGATGGCGTTTTCACCTTTAAGATTTGGGTATGAATACCGATACTCCAACTGGTTCATACAGTTGCGGTCAAACTGTACATAGGTGACATCTTGCGCGAGAAGGGATTGGGAGAAAAAAATTGCGGCAAACGCAAGGATAATTTGTTTCATGGCAAAGATTTTTGCTGGTAAAAGGGTATATGAGTTATTAAATTTTCCTGCAAGGTTATGGCAGAAATTTGAAAAAAAAGCCTGAAAATCAGGGAGAAGTGAAAAAAGCCTTACAAATCTGTGTTCTAACGTATTAAACTACTAATTTCTTGCCTGAGCCACCAGAGCAATTCAGTGTCCAAAAACCTTCCAAGGCTCCTTACCTTCGCGCCCATGTCAAGACCTCTTATTCTCGTAACCAACGACGACGGCATTGTTGCGCCCGGTATTCGTGCCTTGGTGGATGTAGCCACTACATTGGGTGATGTGGTGGTGGTGGCGCCAGATTCGCCACAGAGCGGCAAAGGCCATGCAATTACCATCCATGAACCATTGAGGTTAAAAAAGGTCAACCCTTTCCCCGGAATTGAGGCCTGGGAAAGTTCCGGCACCCCCGTGGATTGTGTAAAACTGGCCAAACACGTGGTGCTCAAAGACCGCACAATTGACCTCTGTGTTTCTGGGATCAACCATGGCAGCAATGCCAGTATAAACATCCTTTACTCGGGCACGCTCTCGGCAGCCATGGAAGCAGCCCTTGAAAATATCCGCAGCGTCGGTTTTTCCCTGTTGGATTATAGTTTTGACGCTGATTTTGAACCTGCAAAACCCTGGGTACGCCATATTATGGAATTCATGCTTGCCCGGCCCTTTGCAGACGGACAATTGCTCAATGTCAACATCCCAAAACTTCCAGCTGACCAACTAAAAGGCCTTAAGCTGTGTCGTCAGGCGGATGCCCGCTGGATTGAAAAAATGGTGGAAGGCCGCGATCCATCCGGGCAGCCTTATTACTGGTTGAGCGGAGAATTTCGCAATAGTGACCCAGGCAATGACTCCGATGTATGGGCTTTGGAAAATGGATATATTTCTGTAGTGCCCTCCATGCACGACCTTACCAATTATCCCGCAATCGAAACGTTGAAGGAATTGGAAATCAAATGATTATGATAGATTTCAGCCCATTCATTAACGCTTGCTATGCATAGTTCATACATCATACATCATAGTTCATAGTTCATAGTTCATAGTTTATCAAAATGTTCCAACAAGACAAAATTTGGGTCGGCTTGCTCTATGGGACCCTTCTTCCATTAGCAGGCTTTTTTCTACTGTACAACATTTTCTCCTTGCTTGAAATAAAGGGCGCGGCAAGCAGTGCAGGCTTTTCTGAAAACTTCCGGGAGCGCACCCTCGCCATAGTGGCCATTGCACTCAATTTGTTCCCGCTCAGCCGTTTTCGCAGCCTGCGCTGGGAGCGCTCCATGCGAGGAGTGGTCATAGCCACTTCTTTATTGGCCCTTGCCTGGTTTTTTCTTTACGGCGTGAAATTGTTTTAAATTTCTCCAAATCCGTAATCGCGTTCCACCCTGCAAATACGGGTCTTATAGGCTGAATACCAACTAGTTCGACCCATGCGCTGCGCATCAAGGTGCTCCGCAACTGCCTTCCAATTCCGGATGGCTTCCAGGCTTTCCCAATAGGATACGGTGATGCCCAACCCATCACGGGCTGACTCGATGCCCAAATAGCCAGGTTGTTCAGCGGCTAGAGTTTCCATCCGTTCAGCCATCTCGGCATAACCTTCTGCATCGGCTCCGGTACGAATTGATGTAAAAATAACGGCAAAGTAAGGTGGAGAAGGTGTTTGAGCAATCATTTTGTGTGGCAGTTGGCAGTAAAATTTCAGCGCTGCTATTTTTCCGGTTTCCAGCTGGCTCCGAAAGCATCCACCAGTTTGTTGTCATAGAAATCGGCCTTTTCAAAAAGATTTTTAAGCATGTTTTGTCCGGTATCCTCATTCAGATATCGGTCAAAAATGAGCAACGAAAGCACGATGTCCTGTTCATGTACGCTGAGGGTAAGGCCTTCATTGGTGTAATTTTCCCGAAGCAGGTATTCGTAAAGTGGCTTAATGTCTTTTTGAGGGAGTTCGCAGAGCAGTGCATCAGCGGAAAGCAACCCTGTTTTGTCGTGGTAAGTAATAATGATGGTGGCGCTACCATGCTTTATCTCCCATGCATTAGGACCAGAGCGGCTCAGTTTCACATCGCATCCAAGGTTGTTGATAAGCGTTTCAATGGTTTTGGCAGTTCCAGAAGGAACATACTCATTTACCATGGAAGGAAGTTCGGCTTTGTGGCCACAGTGGGAGCAAAGTTTGTTTTCTACGGTTGCAACTGTAAGTATGTTTAGGCAGGCAGTACACCTGCTGGCATCATCGGAGCTTGCTTCGGCAAAATGGTCCAGGGTTTCTGCCAAAAACTTGACGGGCAGGGAAAAACCTGTATTGTCGCCATTTTGAATGATAAAAGTGTTGATACCCACTACCTCGCCTTCCATGTCGACGAGCGGGCCACCTGAGTTTCCTGGGTTCAGCGCTGCATCAATATGCAGGTAAGGGATGCCGTTCATCAGTTCGGACGTATTGGACACGATGCCGCTTTTAAGCGAAAACTTAAGTCCGAAGGGGTGGCCGATGGCCGTCACTGGGTCGCGTTCGCGCAAGACCTTGTTGATGCCAAGCCGGATTTCAGGGAGTTCTGAGCCGTTTTGAGGTGCATCCAAAAATGCCAGATCGTATTTCGAGTCAATATACCGTACACGCGCAAGTTGCTTTTTGAACCGCGCACCTTCAATAACCACCGCGCGATTGCCCTCCACAACATGGTGGTTGGTGACAATAAGCCCACTGTTGCGCAGGAAAAATCCGGTTCCTGTGCTGTATGGCGTGGCAATCTGGACGATGGTATTGCGGTAATCTTCTACAAAATCAGGCATAAAGGAGGATTAGAAGGGGCGAAAGTACGACGAG
>JBJXGO010000310.1:0-58912 GCA_046160345.1 Saprospiraceae bacterium | reverse complement strand
CGCTATAAAATTTGATTCCAAATCATGATACCGCGCAAACTTGAACAAACCGTGTTGCAAAAAATAGGCTCTGGAAAAGCTATCATCGTTATCGGGCCAAGGCAGGTCGGCAAATCAACGTTGTTGGGAATGGTGGCCGAGCAGTCCGGCAAAAAAGTGCTGCTGCTTGACTGCGACGAACGCGACGACCGTGCGCTGCTAACCGACACTACCTCTACAGAACTTCGGGCGCACATTGGAGGAGCCGAGTTGGTGCTGATTGACGAAGCACAGCGTGTCAAAAACATCGGGCTGACCCTCAAGCTCTTCACCGACAAAATCAAAGAAGTGCAGGTCATCGTGACCGGCTCATCGGCACTTGACCTTTCCAGCCAGATCAACGAGCCGCTCACGGGGCGCAAATCGGAGCACATGATGTTTCCGCTTTCTACTGGCGAGATGATAGCATATCATGGCCAGAGTGCCGAGACCCGGTTATTACACCGTCGTTTATTGTACGGCTTTTACCCCGAAGTTGTCAACAATCCCGGCAATGAAACCACTGCCCTGCGCGAAATCAGCAAAAGTTACTTGTACAGGGATTTGTTCGTGTTCCGAGAAATACGCAAACCCGAACTCCTCGAAAAACTCCTCAAAGCCCTTGCGCTTCAGATGGGCAACGAAGTGTCTTTCAATGAGTTGGCCGTAACTACCGGTACCGACCAACTCACGGTACAACGCTATCTGGACTTGCTCGAAAAATCATTTGTCATCTTTCGGCTCCCTGCTTTCAGCCGCAACCTCCGCCAGGAACTGAAGCGAACCCGCAAAATCTATTTTTACGACAACGGCATCCGCAATGCTATCCTCAATAATTTCCTGCCACTTGAAAGCCGTGCAGATACTGGCGCACTTTGGGAAAACTTCCTTGTTGCAGAGCGCCTCAAATGGCTGCATTATTCGGGGAAGTATCCCAACACGTATTTCTGGCGCACCAAAACCGGGCAAGAGATTGATTACCTCGAAGAACAGGACGCGCAAATTGCCGCTTTTGAATTCAAATGGAACCCTAAGCGGATGGCGAAATTGCCACAATCATACGCCAATGCTTATCCTGGCTCTACATTCGAAGTAATACACCCTGACAACTATCTCAAATTTGTGGCTTCCTGAAGACGATCAAAAGTATTTCAAATATTTGGCGGATAACCAAAAAACACCCAGCCCGTTCCTAAATTCGGGAGGGGCTTTTATCATGTTGACTGGAAGGATCAAAAAAATTTGAAACCCGGTTACAAAATGAAACTCTGGGGAGATGAAGGGGTAAGATTAATTGCCCCTCACCGATATAAACCATGCCGATTTGATTGGCAGGTTTTTGCCAGAAGGCATTTCGGCCTCATTTTTTCAAACCCTTTTACTTTTCCACCAATGAAAAAACTGCTTTTTATTTGCTCTTTTCTATTCACACTCATTACTTCCTGTACTTCACAGAACACTCAGAACAAAGGTATTTCTGCAACGGAGCAGCTGGGTGTATCTGCAGTTTCCCAGTTTTTGGGTACTGTAGTGCGCTATGAAAAGCCCTGCAAAAACGCTTCTGAGGCAGAAGCTGCCCATTGCTTTCAATTAGTAGCAGACAGCCTTGATTCAAGCCTAAACCCTTGGAGGAATCAACCGGTTATGTTAGCATCCAACGCCGCAGTATTGTTTTATCTTAATTTGACAATAAAGGAAAGACAGAGCCTGACGCAGATAAATATAGTTATCCCCAATGAGTCGAACGTAAGATATGCTTATGCTGTTTCGACTGGAATGCTGGATACTTTGACGGGCAAAATTCCTTTAATAGAGCGGGCAATAGACTGTATTAAAAGTAAAGACTACAGAACCTTACTTGCTATGTTTAATAGGCCTGTTGCCCCTGCGTTCCAAGAGAAATTTATCAAAGACATGGAAGGGTTTGAAGCGCATTATGGTACCGTGACGGATCATTCCCCTTTGGGCTTCAAATCGTATTTTCTTACTGGCCAACCCCAATTTGGTCGCTTTTATACGATTCTTGTGGCAAACAAGCAAAATATCGAATTTAGTATCGATTTTTCGTTGGACCCGGCAGTGCAAAAACTGTCAGAATTTCGATTTTCTCACAAGTTTTAAAATTTGGATTCTTGCCTCAACGGCTTTTCAATATGCAAGAAAACACCATCATCGACCACATCCCCCAAGCCCCTTCCAACCAACCCAACAAAAGGATACAGCGCATTTTCCTCGGCATCGAACTCGCGCTGTGGGGACTGTGCCTGATTGTCTATCTATTGAATCGGGGAGGTTTTTTTCCCTTTCGTATTCCTCTTGTCCTGACATTTGCTTTGTTAGGTTTGTTTTATCTCATCTGTCCCATCTGGATTTTTGGGAGTGTGGGTTGGAAGCGGCACATTGGCAGTCACTTGATTGGTTTTGCAATGATGGGTTCTGTTTTTCCCATTTTCTTTGTGATTGAGCGTTGGCCGTCTGCTGCCGAGCAGATACAAAATGCGCTAAATCTCAGTATTTTGGCGTCCCTCGTCACCTTGCTTTTTTATTTTCTCCAAAAAAAAAGCCCACGCGGCAGGCGCTTTTTCCTGAACATATTGGCGCGAACGTCCACGATGGCGATTGTCGCGGCTTATTTAATTGAAGTAGTGGCACTTCGGTCGGGCAGGTAAGCGATTGCCTATGCACCATGGCAGTCCAAATCTTCCATGTCACCAGGCACTTTGAAAAAAATTGTGCAGCAACAGGGTAAGATTTTTTGACCTTTGGAGTTATTACATCAACCGGGCTGCTTCGAGGGGTTTCCTGAGCCGCCCGGCCATTTTTCGACACCAAACTATTCAAATTTTAAACTTACAAAACCATGAAACAATCTATTTGCTTGACCATCTTCCTCGCTTTGGGATATGGCTTTGCTTTCGCGGGCAGCCCGGCGCTTCTCCCGGCTGGCCCCAAACAAACACAGCTGACTGCCTCTGCCGACCAGGACGCGCAAACACTTGAAGATTCCAAGAAGAAAAAAAAGAAGAAGAAAAAGAAAAAGCAGAATAACAAGCGGGAATCAAACGGCCACGACAAATTTCAACACGGTACAGGGCTTTCGTATTTTGTAGCGCCTGCCACCAGCACGGAAGTGGACAATGGCGCACAAAGTTTCGCTGTCAGCTATTTCCCCTCGCTTCAGGTAGTAAGCCTTGGTTCCAGCTCGCTGAATCTGGCTGCTAGCCCGTCACTTTGGTTCAGTTTGCAGTCCAGTTCAAGGGTCGGGGGCTATGCTTCTTTTATGTTAGACTTGCCTGCTGATCTCGAACTCCATCTTGGTGATCCAGAAGGAGGCACCGGTATTGGGGGCCACCTCGGTGCAGGGTTTGCTTACAACCGTATGGCAGGCACAGAGTATGTGGCGAACACTGCCTTTGGTCCACACTTTTCCGCCGGACTGCGCTGGGGCATTTTTGGCTTGAGGGCCAGTTTTTTGCTCAACCTCAAAACTGAAAAAGATGACTACGGATACCGTTCCAAAAACGTGTTTTCCGGAACGTTCTGCACCTACTTTTAATACCCTGTTTTATGCGATCTCCAATTAAAAACAGCCTGGGCCTCACCGTGTGCCTACTCCTCTTTTCATGCTTGTTGCAGGCCCAAATTCCTGACGCATACACCCCGATTGGTGCAGGCGAGGGCCAGTTGGAAGCCCTGCGTCCTGCATTCGAAGGGCTTTTTGAGCAGTCCGTGGCGACCCTTCCAGCCAACTACAAAAAAGAATACCGAAAGTTATACGAGAATTTGCGCGACAGGAGGCTGGCAGAAGCCGAAAACGGTTATTTTTTGCTCGACGCGGAATTCGAGGGATTTTTTAAAAAAATGCTGGCAACAGTAAAGATGGCAAATCCGGATATAATGGCGAAGGAAGTCCGCTTTTATGTTTCGCGGGATGCCAGTCCCAACGCTAGCACCTACCCAGATGGCGTGATCCTGTTCAATATTGGGTTGCTCGCCAGCTGTGAGAATGAGAGCCAGGCTGCTTTTGTGCTTTGCCACGAATTAGCGCACCATGAGCTGACACATGGGGCCAATTCCCTCGCCAAACGCTTCGATGCCTTGTATTCCAAACAGGCAAAAGAGAAAATAGCGAACATCGCAAAGCAAGACAATGCCTACGAGAAAGCCCTCGCCTACCTTAAGGACTTTGCCTATGATCACAGCCGGCACGGGCGTGAGCACGAATCAGAGGCCGACTCCCTGGCTGCAGTTTTACTCGCAGGTACTCCATACGACGCCCGGCAGGCTATCGGGGCGCTAAAGATGCTGGATACGGTGGACACTGATTTTTACGCTGTCCGGTTTGATATCGCGAGCACTTTCAATTTCCCGGATTATCCTTTCAAAGCAAAATGGCTTGAATCAGAAAATACCTTGTTTCAGGACGGGAGTCGGGTTTTTGATGGGGCGATGAACAAAGACTCCCTAAAAACCCATCCTGATTGCCTGCTCAGGGCGGCAACTATAGACCAACGGTACCTAAAAGGCTATGATGCCTCCCAAAAACAAAGTGACCCACAAGGCAGCAGCCTTTTTTTGAAGCTGAAAAAAGCGGCAAAATATGAGGCTCTACTTGGCCTGTTCGATGCAGGAAACATTGATTTGTGCCTCTTGCACACGCTTTCCCAATTGCAAGAAGATCCAACCGATGTGTTTCTCAACAGTCTGGCAGGACGCAGTTTCAATCTTTTGTATGCTGCTCAGAAGGAGCATGTTTTTAGTCGGTATGTAAGTGTTCCCCAACTTGAAAATGAAGCCGGATACAAGCGTTGGCTTCAGTTTCTGAATATACTTCGGCTGCGTGAACTGGCGGCAGTCGGGTACCATTTTTTAAATACCCGCGACAAGTCCTTGTTGCAAGACGATGAGTTTCAATTCCAAATGCTCATTGCCGCTAAAAGCATGGAGCTCCCCGCTGAAATCGAAAAACATAAAAACGCCTATTTGCAGCGCTTCCCGAAAGGAAAACACCGTGAAGAGGTATCTAAATATTAAACCATTCCAATATTATGCAACTCAAATTTTCAAATGGCCTCCTGGCCGGCCTCCTGGCCATGATTTCCCTAAACCTCCACGCTCAAACCCAAACCCTTGAAAACGTACTGACTGCCACTAGCAGGGGTACGGGCCCTATTATAAGTGAAGGGGTTAATGGGTATTATTCGCTGACTGAACTGAACAAAAAAACGAAAGGCAAAAGCGATTTCCAACTATCGGTCTTTGACCAAAACCTGTCGCCCCTGAGCAGCAAGAAATTTGTAATGACCACTGGGACCATTGCGCAGGAAGCGGCTTTCAACGGAGAGCACTTGTTGTTCAAATTCCAGAACCAGAAGGAGAAAAAATATTCATATAAGATGTTTGACAAAAACGCCAAGATTGTGCGAAGTGTCAGCAAACCCTCTTATTTTATGGATTATGTAGCTGGTGCGGATAACACCGAAGCCACAGAGAACCTTCACCTGTACCCCCTCCCGGGAAAGGGCTTTGTTAATTATTCCACGAAAAACCAAAAAGGAAAAATGAGCAAAACCAGGTATGTGATCGATTTCTTCCCCAGCGACAGCATTGCTACAGCATGGCAGGCCAATACGCCAACCACATCCGACTTTTTCGAGTACGCTGATTATTTGGGCATTAGCGGCAATACCTTGCTGTCGCTGGTGATAAAAAGAGGGGGCCTTTTTGACAAAGACCTAGAAGAACACATTCTTGGTACCGACCTGAATACGGGCAAAAAACTGTTTGAATACAAGTTGGAAGACCCCAAGCACACCGTGTCAACCCTCAACATGGTTGCTGACGAAACGGGCAACAACTTCACCATCATTGGGCTTTATTATGAGAAAGATGCCAAAAGTTTCAAGGACAAAAGTCTCGGCCTGTTTGCCTTTACCCTTGATGCAAACGGGAAGGTAAGCAATCGAAAATATGTCTCCTGGGCTAAAGGTGTGGCAAAATTTCTGCCTATGACCGATAAAGGAAAGGTCAAGGATGTGGGATTCATTTTTTTCCACCGCTTTCTTAAAACATCTGATGGAAATTATTTTGGCATAGGCGAGGAGTATCACCGCGAAGCCTCAGGTCTGGGCATTGCCGGTGCGGTGCTGTCGGGTGGAAGGGGAGGCACCAGTGTGCTCAAAGCCGTGACTGGAGACCTCTATGTTTTTGAGTTTGACAAAGACTTCGATCTCAAAGCAGTGACAGCCTATGACAAGGCCAAGTCAAACGTCTCATTACCGCCCGGGGCAAGCACACTTTCGGTGCGTACGATCGGGCTCTACCTGAAAAGCTATGGCGGCTTCGATTATTTGTTCACACAATTGAGCCGGGACAAAACAGAGTTTAGCAGCGGCTATCTTGACTATGAAAGAACCAAGGGCAACAAAGGATGGAAGTTCGGCAGCGTCAACTACAGCGAGGGCAAACTTTCCAGCGACAAATTAGCCCTTAGTTCAGAAGCCACCTGGTTCAAGGTTTATCCGGGAAAACCAGGCTATGTGATGGTGACAGAGTATTTCAGAAAAAAGAAACTCATGGAATTCAGGATGGAAAAACTGAATTTTTGATAAGAAAGCTGTTTAAACTTACCATATTTCAAGATCCTCAGCCCCCTCGATTTTTCGGGAGGGCTTTTTTTCGGGAGTGTATTAAAAATATTCCGAATTCTACGGTTACAAAATACAAGTCTGCGGAGATAAATAGGGAAACATAAACCCTGCGAGGATATTGCCTGAGCAAAGGCAAACACTGTGCCCGAAAAATAATTTGAAAATATGGGTAAGATTTTTAATCAATTGGGGATTTTTTGTCAAGACGCGGTGTTTGCGTATTGTATTTAAGTACCATAAGTACCAGGCCAATAAAACCACCTAAAACAAAACCCCGCACCAACCAAAAATTTACAAAACCTGTACACCAATTTTTTCACAAACCAATCAATTTTTTAACCAATGAAATGTTCCTTTTATCAGCGATTAATCACTTTTGCCGCCCTTTGTCTACTTTTCTCCGCGGGAGGCTTTGCCCAAAAAAACAGCCGTATTTCGGGTGGCAGCCCTGCAAAAGAGTTCACCCGCCGGATTACAAACACACCGCCAACTTTGCGGGTTGAAGCCTCTAAACCATCTCCCGTACTTATTGGCGGAATTTGTGATGATGACCAGATTGCCCCACAAATCAACTGTCCGGCAGGCAATTGTCAACCATTTGCACGAGCCGCTTATCTTACCTCAATAAGTGGTGAGCCGTGGGGACAAGCTGACAACTACTACGCGATGGATGCCGTGTTTGGCTCAGGCAACTGGGACGCGCTGGCACTGGAAAATACAGATGCTGCTTCCTTAATATCACCAAACTACAAGGTGCTCTTTCTGGAAGGCAGCGAGGGAAGTGGGTATGTACTGGATGCTTTCTTAAGCGCCAATTTGCCCGCCCTCGAAAACTGGGTATCTGCCGGAGGTGCCTTGTTCATCAATTGTGCGCCTAATTCCGCGCCATCTGCCATAAATTATGGTTTCGGCGGGGTGACGCTTCAAAGCTTCATATATTTTAGTGAAGCAACGGTTCAAATACCAGGCCATCCAATTTTCAATGGCCCATTTGTGCCTGCAAATGGCAACTTTACCGGTAGCAGTTTTTCTCATGCCACGATATTAGGCCCATCTGGGCTTCCTTTGATCACGGATGCTTCGGGAACAAACGTTCTTCTATCGGAAAAGAGTTGGGATAGCGGAAAAGTCTTTTTTGGCGCCATGACTATGCCCGCTTTCCATGGCCCGGCACCCAATGCCCTAAATATGCGGCAAAATATCCTGGCCAATTTGAACGAACTATGCAACGCCGGGTTGATCGTGGCAGCCGACGCAGGCACATGCTGGGCAACGGTGCTCGACGCATCCCTGGACGCCACTGCTTCTGACGATTGCGTACTCGCCTCCCTGACCCACGATTTTGCAGGCGCCCCCTCCAACACCACCCTTAGCGGTGCAGTATTACCTGCTGGCAACACGCTCGTCCGCTGGACAGCCACCGACGAGGCCGGCAACACCAACACCTGCGAAACCTTGATCTCTGTCCGCGAAACAGAACCGCCTGTGATCAACTGTTCTGGAGATATTACTGTTACTGCCGATCCTGGCATCTGCGGGGCCACTTTGACACACGGCGTAACAGCAACAGACAATTGCACTGCTACCCCACTTATTTCAACCTATCCAGCCACGGGCAGTATCGTTCCAAACGGAACCACTTATGTGCAGGCAACGGCCACCGATGCCTCCTTTAACCAAAGTTTTTGCTACTTTTATATCACGGTGATACCTCATCCTGAAATTTGTAACGGGATTGATGATGACTGCGATGGCTGGACAGACGAGGACGTGACAGATTTAATAACCTATTATCTGGATGCCGATTACGATGGTTATGGCACCCCAGATCAAACTACCACAGGCTTTGGATGCTACCCGCCCTGGGGATATTCCCTTAACGCGCTTGACTGCAACGATTCAAATTATTATGTCAACCCTGGAATGGGCGAATATTGTAATGGGATTGATGACAACTGCGACGGCAACATTGACGAAGGCGTTGCGCCTACCTGGTATGCCGATGCAGACGGCGATGGATATGGCGATTTGAACCAAACCATAACCTCTTGCAATCCTCCCCAAGGGTATGTGTACAACAACTGGGACTGCTCGGATACCGATGCGTACATCCACCCCAACGCTCTTGAAGACTGCACCAACCTAACTGACGAAAACTGTGACGGCATTCTGGGCGACAACAATTTCACCATTGACGAGGTACACACCGATGTTTTTTGCGGAAGCAACCCCGACGGCACTATCAGCATAACGGTTTCTCCTGCTCAGAATTACCCAGTAATCCTTTGGAGCAACGGCAGCTGTTGCACTACCAACCTGAGCAACCTGGATTTTGGCACCTATAAAGTGACCGTGACCAACGAGTGCGGAACCTCCAAGACCAAAACCATTGTCATTCAGCCTTCGGCAGAACTACCCTTGCAAGTCGCCCTGAGTGGTACCGATTACATCTGCGGCGGCACAAGTGATGGCCAGATAAATGCCTCGCCATCAGATGGTTGCGGTGGGTACACCTTTCAATGGAATACCGGCAGCACCGACGCTTCTATTTCGGGCCTGACTGGTGGTTATTATGAAGTAGTGGTTACCGACGCCTGCGGTTGTACACGCGCTGTCGGTTTTACAATCAATCAATCGGAACAACTGGGGCTTTATGTCAACAATGTGATTCCGCTCCTTGACGGCACCTATTATGTAGATGTGTATCCTTATGGGGGTGCTCCGTCGTATAAATTCAGGCGCAGCACACCACCGAGCGGTTACACGGACTGGAGCCCAAGTAACGGCTTTTTGGGCCTGCCTTCCGGCGAATATGTGTTTGAAGTGGAGGATGCCAACGCTTGCATGGCACAAACATCCATCGTGCTGAGCCCCTTGGCGCCCCGCCCTGTTGAACCGCAAGACGGAACGGCAAAAGAAACGGCCACTGAAAACCGCAGCAACCAGACCAATTTAGTGCCTGTTCAAGGGGCTTGGGACCTTACGCTTTTCCCCAACCCGAACACGGGCAATTTCAAGGTAGATATGCTCCAACCAGCTACTTCAGGAATGTCCTTTGGTATCAGCGACCAGAGCGGACGTTTGTTGCTTGAAAAACAAGTTGAACCAGACAGTCAAATACAAACGGTCAACGCAGAGGCTTTGCCCGCAGGGATTTACTTCCTGCAAGTGGTTTCCCAAGGCAAGGTAGTGGCGGTGAAAAAGTTTGTGAAAGAGTAAGTTAAACCAGGTAGTCTCAAAAAACGCCCTGCCCTTCCCCGTAAAAACGGGAAGGGTTTTTTTATGTCCTTTTTTGCAAACATTTCCCAAAACCCCCACCATCCCTCACAGATGGCCTTACTTTTGCCCCGCTGTTTTAAAACAATTAAACCGATGGCGATACTACAACGCACAACCCTCTTTGCTTTTGCCCTTTTTACTGGCTCCTTTTGCTTTGCCCAAAAATCTGATCAATCTGCCCCAGCCAGCCTTGATTCCACACAGATCGAAGCCTTTTTGGAAGGAATTCCTGCAGGTCCTGCTAAATTGGTGGGTGTCTGGGGCGATCAAAATTTTATCGTTGACTCTGCTATTGTAGATGCATCGGGGCATTTGCTCCTGCGCCGAAAAAATCTGTTGAAACCCGGTTTCTACACGTTTCTGCTCCCGAGTATGAAGCAACTTTCGTTCCTCGTCGACAAAGACCAGCGTATGACCATGCGGGCCAAATCTCCCGATTTTTTTGGTACCATGCAGGTTGAAGGTTCCATCAATACCGAGCTTTTTTATCAGTCCGTTCGATTCCAGACCAAACAAGAACCTGAATTGAACCAATTATCGGCAACCCTGGGCAAGGCAGCGCCTAATTCTCAGGAATTCCTCCAGGCCAAATTCCGGCAACAACAAATTCTGGACGAGCGCAAGGCTTATCTGGATGGTATTTTTAAGCAATATCCGGATGCATTTTTTACCAAATTTAAAATAGCGGGACAAAACCCGGACTTCAAGGAATTCAAAAAAGTCAATGGTGACGTGGACACCATGCGCCAACTTATGTATTACCGCGACCACTTTTGGGATGGGGTTGACTTCAAGGACGACCGCTTACTCAATACTCCTGTAATTGCCAACAAACTCAAACGCTACATCAAGGAATTGACCCCTCAAAACCCTGATTCTTTGATAAAAGTGGCCGATCCGCTCATCCGTCGCGTACTCTTTCACAAAGAATATTTCAAATATTTCGCTAACTGGATTGCCCTTCAGTACGAAAACACCAAAACGAATGTGATGGATGGCGAGGCGGTGTACGTCCACATCATCAAAAACTATTTCACCCCCGAACTGGCTTATTGGGACAAACCCGAAAACCTGAAGGGCTTGCAAAAACACGTTTGGGAAATGGAGGCCAGCCTTCTGGGGCGTAAAGGTCCGGATGTGAAGGCAAGGGATTTAAACGGGCAATTGAAAAGCATCTATGAAATCACCGCTCCTATAATCGTGGTCTTTATGTACAGTCCCGATTGCGAACACTGCCAAAAGGAAGCCGGCGAAATGGAAGCGATTTACAGAAAATGGAAGTCGCGAGGCGTAGAGGTTTATGGTATCGCCGTCAGCACTACAGATGAGGAGTGGAAAAAATTCGCGAAGGAAAAGGGGTTCACTTTCACCAACGTATTCGATCCAACCAATGTGGCCATCTACGCCAAATATTTTGTGGACATCACGCCCGAAATTTATGTGCTCAACAAGGACCGAATCATTGTCGGCAAAAACCTGCATCCCAATCAGTTGGAGACTATTTTTGAAAGGGAATTGCGGAAGGCGTCATCTGGTCATTAGTCATTAGTCATTAGTCATTGGGTCATTACGTCATTGGTCAATGACCTAATGACCCAATGACCAATGACCAATCTCACTCATTCAAATCCCAATTATACTCGTTGAATACCACCACGGCATTACCCTTCAAGGTAGTAGTTGAATAACCGTTCAGGAATTTTTTCAAATCTCCAAAGTCGTCCTTGTACCAATCAAATATTTTGGACACTTGAGCGCGACTGCTCATAAGGGTATTGTATTTTTTGTCGTTGATAAATGCACGGGTACGGGATTCAAGCGTGGCCTCAAGATTCTCCGCAGTGTAGGCATGATTCCAAAGAGGAGGACAACTTTTAGCCGCGCAATTGATGGCAAAATGGATGCGCGGGTCTTTGAACTGAGGCCTTAGGATGTCGTTTTCAATGTTGTTCAGGCTGTATTTTTTGCCATCAATTTTAATTCGGCGCACATCCCAGGTTTTTCCACTATCGAAGTTCAATATTGATTTGGTAGGATAATTGTCCACGATCAGCTTGAGCGTGAAAGCGTTGTATGCATTGATCCAGTAGGCCATTTTCTCTTCCCTAACCCAAGTTTCCTGGACTGGATTTTCAGAAAGCAATTGGCAATAGGCATCCAAAACGGATTTATCGGATTTCAAACCCTTGTAATTCACTTTGCCGGCATCGCTGACGTGTTTTTGAAGAAGCGAATCGAAGGATTGGTGACTGAGGGCTATTGTGGATGCGTTAGTTTGATCTGCGGCTATGGTTGATTGTGACCCGCCTTCGCCTGCGGCTATGGCGGGGGATACAGCTGAAGAATTTTGCAGAAAAAATACCAGTGTTGAAATTAATGAGATATTGAGCATAGGTGGTTGTTTGCCTGAAATGATGTTTTAAAACGCTTGCCAGGATTTTTCGTTGCAGCAATTTTGTCCAAACTATGAAAGTGTTTTAAACCGGACAATCATGAACAGTGGCTTCAATAAATAAAACATCTTTTCTCTTACTGCACAGGTTTGCTAATTTTGCAGTTTAACAGGTTTTCAAAGTCTTTGTATTGGCAGATACACTCACTCCACACTACTGGATATTTTCTCGCAGATGTTACGCAGGTTTTCTCGCAGATGTTACACAGATAACTTGCGCAGATTTTACACAGATTTTATCCGTGTGACATCTGCGTTTAAAATCTGTGTAACATCTGCGAGAAAATCTGCGTAACATCTGCGTGAAATAAAAATGTCCAGCACTCATTCACCCATTCACTCAATCATCTGTGTCCGTCAAAGTAACCAATCTCAGCAAAATTTACGGCCTTCAGCACGCTGTGGACCATATTTCATTTGAAGCACGGAAAGGCGAAGTGCTTGGTTTCCTCGGTCCGAACGGCGCCGGGAAAACCACCACAATGAAAATCATCACGGGCTATCTTCCTCAAAACGAAGGCCTTGTGGAGGTTTGTGGCTTCGATGTGAGCGCCAAACCGATGGAGGCCCGCGCCCGGGTCGGCTACCTTCCGGAACACAACCCACTTTACAGGGAGATGTACGTTCGGGAATACCTCGCCTTCACAGCCGGGCTGCATCAGGTGAAAAATGTGGCCAAACAAGTGGATGAAATGGTAGAACGCACCGGGTTGGTAAGTCACCGCCACAAACAAATTGGCGAACTTTCGAAAGGCTATCGGCAGCGCGTGGGCCTGGCCCAGGCCATGCTTCACGACCCCGAAGTGCTCATTCTGGACGAGCCCACCAGCGGCCTTGACCCAAACCAGATCATTGAGATACGCCAGCTGATCAAAGACCTGGGCAAAGAAAAAACCGTCATCCTTAGCACCCACATCCTCGGCGAAGTGGAAGCAGTGTGCGACCGCGCCATTATCATCAACAAGGGGAAACTGGTGGCTGATGCGCCCATTCAGGAGCTTAAACAACAGTTCGCCGGACAAACCATTGTCACGGCTGAATTTGCCGAAAACACGGATAAAAACCTGTTGGCCAAAATCAAACATGTCCACAGTGTAAAGAGTATCGGTAAAAATCAGTGGCAGTTTTTTGCCGCCGCTGGTCAGGACATCCGTGCTGATGTATTTGCTTTTGCCGTGGCCAACCGATTGACACTGTTGGAATTGCACAAAGCGGAACACTCGGTGGAGGATGTTTTTCAACAATTGACAAAGTGAAAATGCAATCGCTTAACTTTGCAAAAAATATCAACGGATGAATCTTTCCTTGCTAAACAGAAGTACTGGAGGATTATCCTGACTTAGAACGGGAAGATATTTTGGCTTGCCTTGAATTCGCTTCCCGAATGGTACAAGTTAAAAGCATTCACAAAGTGTGAAAGGTATTCCTCCAAAACTGCTTATGCTCACAACAGGCAATATGGTCAACAAAGATTTATTGGCCCTTTTTCAACTAAATTTTGACCATTTAGAAATTCTATTGCAAGAACACTCCGTCGTTGAAATGAGCAACACGGAAATTCTGGTGCATTATTAAAACCATGTATTCAATTTTCAAAAAAGAAATCAACGCCTTTTTCTCCTCGCTCATCGGCTACATCGTCATCGGCGTTTTCCTGATACTGATGGGCCTGCTGCTTTGGGTATTTCCGGAATTCAGCATTATAGACGGCGGTTATGCCAACCTGGATACCCTGTTTGGCGTGGCGCCCATGGTGTTCATGTTTCTAATTCCGGCAGTCACCATGCGAAGCATTGCGGAGGAAAAGCAGACCGGTACGATCGAATTGCTTGCTACCCGGCCTATTACTGATTGGCAGATCGTGGGCGGCAAATTTTTAGCTTGTTTTGGGCTGGTAGCATTTGCCTTATTGCCTACGGCGCTTTATTACATCTCGGTTTATCAACTTGGAGCACCTCCCGGCAATCTCGACTCCGGAGGGATATTGGGGTCGTATATCGGTTTGTTGTTTTTGGCCGGGGCATTCGCGGCGATCGGAGTGTTTGCCAGCTCGCTCACCAACAACCAGATCGTGGCCTTCGTACTTGCCACTTTTCTTTGCTTTTTTACCTACCTCGCGTTCGATTATCTCAGCCGCTTGCCCATTTTCTTTGGTAAAACCGACGACATCGTGCAGTCCTTCGGCATTGCTTATCACTACGATTCCATCAGCCGGGGTGTGCTCGACACCCGCGACCTAGTTTATTTCTTTTCTGTTATTGCGTTGTTTTTGGCTGCTACAGTGCTTTCATTGGGGCGGCGGAGATGGTGATGGGATGTGCATATCCAAAGGAGATATCAAATCTTCTCCCCCAGCATTTTGTCTATATATTCAGGCTTGAGGTTAACCCCCATGATCACGCCCTCCGCGTTGAGCAAAAAGGTGGTCGGAATAGATTTGACATTGTATTGCTGTGTCCTTCCACCCACGAATTCTGAGGATTCCATGGTATGGTATTTCCAAATCAGGCTGTCATGTGTAATTGCAGCCTGCCAGGCGCGTGGATTGGGTTCCAAAGCGACGCTGAATATTTCAAATCCGCGGTCGTGATATTTTTGGTAGATCGACACCAGTTCAGGGTTTTCTTTCCGACATGGGCCGCACCAGCTACCCCAGAATTGGAGCAGCACATATTTCCCTTTTAGATCTGAAAGTTTGGCGCGTTCGCCGTTCAAAAGACCCACTTCAAAATCGGGTGCTTTTTCTCCTGCTACAAAGCGCGGCATTCTGTATTTGTAAAAAACGAAGGCAACAATGGCAAGGAGCCCTAAGATGATGAGTGTGCGGATATATTTCATGAAAAAAATTTTGTCGCATTGCAACGTAAAAACAGCGGTTTGGTTTACGCTGCACCATTGGAATTGAGGCCATAGTGCAATTCGTGGCTACGCGCTACCTTCGCCAACACAAACAAAACACCATGCCCAATCTCCAGCAATCCCTTGCCGACTTCATACGGTATTGCCGCCAGCACTTGCGCGGCGACGAAAAAGGAGAAGCCCAGATTTTTCTCGACCGCTTGTTTACTGCCTTCGGATTTCCCGAAGGACTGAAAGGGGCAGGCGCAACCTGCGAGTTTCGTATCAAAAATGAAGCCCGCCGAGCCACTTCCTTTGCCGATCTTGTGTGGAAGCCGCGCGTGCTGATTGAAATGAAAAAAGTAGACGAAAAACTCGAACTCCACTACCAGCAGGCATTTGGCTACTGGCAACAACTCGTGCCCAACCGCCCGCGCTATATTGTGCTTTGCAACTTTGACGAGTTTTGGATTTACGATTTTGATGTGAACATATACGAGCCGCTGGACAAAGTATTGCTCGACCAGTTGGCGGATCACTCCGAAGCATTCGGATTTCTCCTACCCCGCGAAGAAAAACCCATATTCAGCATAAATCGCAGCGATATTACCAAAAAGGCAGCTGAGTAAATTGCCGGAGTGTACGAATCCATGCTTCGCCGCAGAATACCGGAAGAAGAGGCACTCCGCTTTTGTCTGCAATGCGTCGTGGCCATGTTCGCCGAAGATGCCGATTTACTGCCTGATTTGCTTTTCACTAAAATGGTGAAAGACAGTCTTGGCGGTCAGGCTTCGGCCTACGACGCCATAGGAGGCCTATTCCGAGAAATGAACACGCCTGGCCAGACACCTGCAGGTCGGTTTAAAGACACGCCTTACTTCAACGGTGGTATTTTCGACCGTGTTCAACCGCTCGAACTCAACGAGTACGAACTAAACTGTCTCGATAATGCCGCCTCATTCGAGTGGCAAAATGTAAGCCCCGCTATCTTCGGCTCCATTTTTGAGGCAGGCATCGAGAACACCAAAAATGGTTTGCGCACAACCTCGGCGCCCACTACACCTACGAACAGGACATCAAAAAAGTAGTTGGCCCCACCATTACTGATCCTTGGTTGCGTCGTATTGAGGAATCTGAAACACTTGATGGGCAGTACGAACTGTTGCGCGAGCTCCGCCGATTTCGCGTACTCGACCCCGCCTGCGGCTCCGGCAATTTCCTTTTTATCGCTTTCAAAGAGATGAAATTACTGGAGAAAAACCTGCTCGCCCGTATCCGCGAACGCTCTACTTCTCGCGAGGATGCCAAACGCCTTGGCGAGTTTTTGCAGAACGAACCATTCGTCAGCACCCGCCAATTCTATGGTCTCGACGTGAATGCTTACGCTGTCGAATTGGCCAAAGTGACCCTGATGATTGCCAAGGAAATTTCTGTCCGTGAAGCCTTTGATATTCACGATGCTGCGCTCCCCTTGGATAATTTGGATGTGAACATTCGTTGTGCCGATGCGCTTTTCACAGACTGGCCCGCTTGCGAAGCCATCATCGGCAACCCGCCTTACCAGTCAAAAAACAAGATGCAGCAAGAATTCGGTGTGGAATATCTAAATCGCCTCCGTGCGGCCTACCCAGAAGTGAACGGTCGTGCAGACTTCTGTGTGTACTGGTTTTATAAAGCCCACTGGCACTTGCCCTTCGGCGGCCAAGCAGGATTGGTGGGTACGAACACCATCCGTCAAAACAACAGCCGCGAAGGCAGCCTCGACTACATCGTACAAAACGGCGGCACCATCAGCAACGCCGTGTCGTCGCAGGATTGGTCGGGCGAAGCCGCTGTCTATGTGAGCATTGTGAACTGGAAAAAAGGCGAGGAAGCAGGACTGAAAGTGCTCTATACTGAAAATCCTGACAAGACGCTCAGCGCACACATAGTGCCACATATCAACAGCAGCCTTTCGCTGCAAATTGACCTGACTGGGGCGCAGGTACTGGCCTGCAACACTGAACCGAAGCGCGTTTTTCAAGGTCAAACGCATGGCCACGAGGGTTTTTTGTTGGAAAAAGCGGAAGGGCTGAAAATCCTGAAAGCCCCCCCCGACTACGCAGAAGTGTTGCGGCCATTTCTCATCGGCGACGAACTGCTGTCCAATTTGGGCGGACAACCGGGAAGGTTTGTGATTGATTTCACGGAAAAAGACCTCATCGAAGCCAGCACATTCCGCGAACTCTACAAAATCGTGGAGACCAAAATATTGCCCGACAAAAAGTCAAAAGCCGAAGCGCAGGAAGCCGAAAACCGGGCGGCCTTGGAGAAAAACCCGAAAGCCAAAGTCAACAAACACCATATCAACTTCTACAACTCGTGGTGGAAACTCGTGTGGGGCCGCCGCGACATGCTTCAAACCATCCGACAACTGCCGCGCTACATCGCTTGCTCGCAGGTGACGAAGCGACCGATTTTTGAGTTCATATCATCGGAAATAAATCCGAATGCGGCACTCATTGTTTTCGGATTCGACGATGATTACTCGTTCGGTATTATCTCGTCGGGGCTTCATTTTCTCTGGTTTAAGGAAAAATGCTCGACCATGAAGGGCGATTACCGCTATACAACCGAATCGGTTTGGGACACCTTTCCCTGGCCGCAGCAGCCAACGGAGGCACATGTGCTGGCGGTAGGTAAAGCCGCCAAAGCCCTGCGCGATTTGCGGCACGACTACATGAGCCGGGGCAGCCTCTCACTCCGCGACCTTTACCGCACCCTCGACAAGCCGGGCAAAAACCCGCTCCGCGATGCACATGAAACCCTCGATCGGGCAGTGCTGGCGGCCTACGGCTGGCCGGAACTTGCACCCAGCGATATGGGCGGCATTTTGCAGCGGCTGCTGGATTTGAATTCATCGGTGGCTCTGGCGGGAAATATGGCTACCAAGCCGGGTGTGGTGGGGCATTTGCGGGCGGGGCTGGTTTCGGAGGATTGTGTGAAGGCGGGATAAAAATATTTTAGAGAATATCGGATAGCATTGTTTAATTCAGTTGACAATTGTATTTTTGTGGTAAAATTTGTCAACTGATACCGATACTATGCCTTCTTCCTTTGGAAATCGTCTCATCGCTGCCCGCAAAATGGCCGGTTTATCCCTTCAGGGACTTGCTGACCACTTGGAGGGTACTACCATCACCCGTCAAGCTCTCCACAAATACGAGCAAGACCTCAGCCTCCCCAATAGCCAGACACTTATTGCCCTTTCTAGAACTCTAAAAGTGCCCGTTGATTTCTTTTTCACCGAGCCTGAGGTGAAAGTGGTCTTGTCTGGCGTAGAGTTTCGCAAGCGCAAAGCACTGTCCGTTGCTGCCGAAACAGCCATCAAAGAACAGAGCATAGAAATATTGGGGCGCTATTTGACCTTAGAAAAACTTATTCGCGAAGAAAAACAGCTTCAGCCATTCGTTTATCCGGCTTTGGTCAGCACGGTACAAGATGCTGAGCAGGCTGCCGCCCAGCTACGCAGGGATTGGGGCTTGGGCAACGACCCTATCCCCAATGTTGTAGCCATGCTCGAAGAAAATGGCTACAAGGTTATTGAAGTCCATGCCGATAAGGATTTTGACGGGATGAAAGCCTTTGCTGCCTCAGTGCGTGTGATCGTGGTCAATCGAGCGCATGATATCTGCCGTATCCGCTTTACTGCTTTGCATGAGTTGGCGCACCATGTACTTGCTTTTCCGGAAGCAATGGATGAAAAAGAGCGAGAGCGCCTCTGTCATGCATTTTCCGGAGCCGTTTTGCTTCCGGCCGAACAAGCCCGCGAAGCCATGAATGAGCACCGATTCCATTTCTATCTTCCAGAACTTGTATTGCTCAAGGAAAACTGGGGCATTTCGATTGCCGCCATGTTTGCACGTGCCAAAAATATTGGCATCATCACCGATTTTGTGTATGGGAAACTCCATCAAGGATATCGCGCCCGGCACTACCATCTTGACGAACCTGGGCGGTTTTCTGGCCAAGAAAAAGCATATCGTTTTAACCAGTTGCTTTACAAGGCATTGGCCGAAGAAATCATCACTTTCAATCAGGCTGCCTTACTGCGAAATGTCACAGTGGGGGAGTTGCGCAATAACCTTGAC
This sequence comes from Saprospiraceae bacterium, assembly GCA_046160345.1. Lineage (GTDB taxonomy): Bacteria > Bacteroidota > Bacteroidia > Chitinophagales > Saprospiraceae > M3007. The sequence goes on along the minus strand of JBJXGO010000310.1, from coordinate 39,545 downwards.
CAATTGGCATAATTATGACCATAATCATCACAGACACGAACATCTTCATTGACTTGATTCAGGCAAATGCACTTGATTACTTTTTCCAACTGGACTACGAAATATGCACAACTGACCTTGTAGTGGAAGAAGTGAAAGTGCCGGAACAACAGCAAAAGCTCAGCCCTCACTGCGTAAGTGGTCGTTTGAAAGTGTTAGAGTTGGATAGCGATGAAATCCGTGAAGCCCTGGCCTTGGAAACGCAATGGCCACTAAAGGGCATCGTAGACCCATCGTTATTGCTCAAAGCCATTCGCTTGAATTGTGGGGTTTTGAGCGGAGATGGCAATTTGGGCAAAGAATGTGCGCGGCGCGGATTGGAGGTTCATGGTTCGCTTTGGGTGCTGCGAGAGGTGTGGGTTGTTGGCTTGGTTGAGGCAGAACTGGCGTTGTCTATGTTGGAAAACTTGAGCAGAAACACGCGCTTGCCAGCGGATAAAATCGAAATACTCCGGCGCGAAATCGCTGGGGGGAAAGCCTAAACTTTCCGGGCGTGGGCACGGAACGACTTGGGTGCTGATTCAACGTGCCTAATCGCCCTGCCCGAGATTTCGGAGCAGGGCTCTCAATTTTTATTTTAAAAGTTTGTGTTTGCGGTATCAGATGATTGCAGGGAGATGAAAAATTTAAAAATAGGAACTAATTCTAAATTTTTTATTCACTTTAAAGTGATTTTTAACTTTTTCTGTTTATCTTTGTACGACTAAATGATTTTTAATCCAGTTCCAGTCATAAAAAGTGATAATTCATCCAACTTGTTTGCTAATAGAGCAAGCAAATCAAAAGCCTTTGTATTTGGCTATGTTATGCCTCATAAAAAAATAAAAATGGAGAAAGGTCAAAACCACCATTATGTTCCAGAAGTCTATCTAAACAATTTTTCATTTGATGAATTTGGAAATTTATATTCAATTAGAATTAAACCATATTTTAGAAACTTAAGAGTCAAAAAACTAAACAAATCCCATGTATGCTATAAGCCAGATAACTACTAATTTCACAATTTAGATGCCAAAGATGAAAAATTAAAATATGACCCAAACTACATAGAGAACAACTTATTCAAATATGAAAATGATTTTATAAACACAATTTCAGCCAAAATAGATGACAATCAAACAATTAATTTATTAGAAGCTGAAAATTTAATAAGAGTTATCCTTAGTATTAAGAATCGAAACCATCACCTTAAGAAGATATTTCAGGGTTCTCAACTAATGAAAATGCAGATTGAAAAAGAGATTGAAAAAATAAAGGTCTCGACTATCAAGTATAAGGTTCACGACCCTGAGAAATATAAATTTCTCATGACTATGATTGAAGATGAATTGGGGAAGAGAAGTAATGATGAACCTTATATGTCCGATATTTTTAACGACCAATTATTGAAAGTTGAAGAGAAAAAAAATAGTAATCATGAATGGTTAATTAAAGAAATGAGCAAATCACGATTTAAAGTATATTGCACAACAGAATCAAAACCATTTTTGACATCTGACAATCCTGGTTATTCTGTCCACGAGGGAGATAAAATTGGAAACCTATTTTTAGGTTCAGCAAAGTCTTTTGCTTTTCCCATATCAAAAACAAGACTATTTGTTATTACCCCCGACGATAGAGATGGAAATGAATTAATAATAAAAAAAATAAAGTATATTGAAATGCCAGAAGAATTTATAAGACTAAGCAATAAGGCTACAATTATAAATGCAGAAGAAAGAATTTTTTCTAACTCAAAAAAATATTTAGATGATTTGATTGATGTGTATGATTTCGAAATTAATAAATACAAAAATGAATACGAGACATAACAATCGATATGACGATCATGGCTACTAAGTGCCGCCACCCCGCATATAGTAACCGGAACAAACTACGCAAATTACGTTTTTCTTAGACACTTTTAAAGTGAAACTTGGTAACTGGGTGTGATTTTTCGGGGCGACCGATAGAAAAATACGCAAACCCTTGCTGATCTTGAAATTTCTTTCAATGACCTATGCAAAGTCCAATAACAGGCAAGGAAATGAAGTTGCTGATTCGGCCCAGCACCATTGCCATCCGCAAAGAGTTCTTTCCGGTCATGTATCATGTTTGGCATTGTGAAGATACCGGAGAAGAGTTTGAAGACTCCAATATGATGGAGACCAATATTCGTCAAGCCACTGACCAATACCGCAGCAAGTACAATCTTCCATTCCCAGAGGAAATTAGGGAGATCAGAGAGCAGTACGGTATTTCAGCGGCCAAAATGTCTGAGGTACTGCGCTTTGGCATCAACCAATACAAGCAATACGAAAATGGCGAACTTCCCAGTGAATCGAACGCCAGCCTGATTTTTCTGGCGCATCACCCTAAAGGTTTTTGCCAATTGGTAGAATTCAGTAGCCTTGAGGAAGCGGAGAAAGAAAACCTAAAAAGCAAGGCGGAGGATGTTTTAGAAAAAAATGCCCATTGGCGAGAGGAAGAATGGACGATACAACTCTTGATGGGTTCGCCTCGCCCGGATGTAGAACGTGGTTTTCGCCAACCCAATCCTCGTCGGCTTTGCGCAATGACACGATATTTTGCTGACAAGATGTCCATTTTCAAAACCCAAATGAACAAGATGCTTTTTTATGCAGACTTCATTCACTTCAAGCGACATGGACGCTCCATCAGTGGCACAAAATACCGGGCAATAGAAATGGGTCCTGTGCCAAACAATTTTGATGGCCTGTTCCAATTTGCTGAAAATGAAGGATTTGTACGGATTGAACATCATGAATACCCCAATGGGAGCATCGGCAGCAAATTTTTACCTGGCGGGGAAATTCAGATTTCTGACTATTTAGATGACACAGAAACAACCACTTTGAAGGACGTGTGTGAGCGGTTTAAAGACATAAAAAGCCAGGAAATTATCCATATCAGCCATGAAGAAGAGGCTTGGCAAAAAAATGCGGCCAGCCGTTCGCTCATTAGTTATTTGGATGCTTATCTGATTAAAGCGATGGAATAAAAAAGATACTTGGGTGCTGATTCAATGTGCCTAACAAACCTGAAAGCCTTGTCCGAGTTTCCGAGCAGGGCTTTCAAATTTTGACATCAGGCTTCCGTCAAAATTTCCTCTGCTCCCATAGGCTCTACTTGAGCCTCCTCCTTCGATATGACTTCGGCGGATAAATCCTCCTCAGGCGTGTCAATAATATCCAGCTCAACCCGCAGATTGTCTATGATAAAGTCTTGACGCTCAGGGGTGTTTTTGCCCATGTAATAATCCAGCACATGATCAAGATTGGTTTCTTCAGGTAAGAACACCGGGTCGAGCCGGATGTATTCTCCGATGAAAGCGCCAAACTCGTTTGGGCTTATTTCGCCCAAACCTTTAAATCGGGTGATCTCGGGCTTGCCCCTTAGCTTGGCGATGGCTTGTTGCTTTTCGGTCTCGGAATAGCAGTAAAAAGTCTGCTGCTTGTCGCGTACCCGGAATAGAGGGGTGTCCAGGATGTACAAATGGCCATTGCGCACTACATCGGGAAAAAATTGAAGGAAAAAGGTCAGCATCAGCAGTCGGATGTGCATCCCGTCCACGTCGGCATCGGTGGCAATAACTACCCGGTTGTAGCGCAGGTCGTCCAGCGAATCCTCGATGTTCAGTGCATGCTGCAGCAGGTTGAATTCCTCGTTTTGATACACGATCTTCTTGGTCAGGCCGTAACAGTTCAGGGGTTTTCCCCGCAAACTGAACACTGCCTGGGTATCTGTATTGCGCGATTTAGTGATTGAGCCGCTGGCAGAATCGCCCTCCGTGATAAACACAGTAGTAGCGAGCCGCACTTCTTCCGGGCCTTTTTCATTAAGGTGATATCGACAGTCGCGGAGTTTTTTGTTGTGAATATTGGCCGCCTTGGCTCGCTGGTTGGCCAGTTTTTTTACCTCCGAAATTTCCTTGCGCTCGCGCTCGCTTTGCTGGATACGCTTGAGCAATTCCTTTGCCACCTCGGTGTTTTTATGCAGGAAATTGTCCAGTTCCTTCATCAAAAAATCGGACATGAATGTACGCACGGCCGGGCCATCCGGCGACATGCGCTCCGAACCAAGCCGGGTTTTGGTTTGGCTCTCAAACACAGGTTCTTCCACCCGAACCGCTACGGCGCCGATGATGCTTTCCCGGATGTCTTTTGCGTCAAATTCTTTTTTGAAGTGGGTGCGTATCACTTTTACCAGGGCTTCGCGGAATGCATTGAGGTGAGTGCCTCCCTGGGTGGTGTTCTGACCATTTACGAAGGAATATATTTGCTCGCCGTAGTGGTTGCCGTGGGTCAGGGCAATTTCCACATCTTCGCCACGTAGGTGAATGATCGGATACCGCGTGGCTTCCGCGCCGGTTTTCTTTTCCAAAAGATCGAGCAGGCCGTTTTTGGAAAGAAAAGTTTTGCCGTTGAAATTGATTTTCAGCCCCGCATTGAGGTAGGCGTAATCCCAAAGTTTTTGCTCTACAAATTCCGGCAACCAGCGAAAATTCCGAAAAAGGCCATTGTCTGGCTTGAAAACTACCAGTGTCCCGTTGTCTTCCTTCGTAGGCGTCAACTTGCTCTCTTGTTTAAGGTTGCCAAAGTTAAATTCGGCGGTTTTCATCTGTCCGTCGCGCACTGAGCTGACTTTAAAATACTCCGAAAGTGCATTCACGGCCTTCGTGCCGACCCCATTGAGGCCTACCGTTTTTTTAAAGGCCTTCGAGTCGTATTTCGCGCCGGTGTTGATCTTTGACACTACGTCCACTACTTTTCCAAGCGGGATGCCGCGCCCGTAATCGCGCACGGTGCAGCCATTTTCGTTGAGTGTGATGTCAATCTGCCGCCCGTTGCCCATCGCATATTCGTCAATGCAGTTGTCAATCACTTCTTTCATCAACACATAAATGCCATCGTCGGGACTGGAGCCGTCTCCGAGTTTGCCGATGTACATGCCAGGGCGCAGGCGGATGTGTTCGCGCCAGTCGAGGGATTTGATTTCGTCTTCGGTATATCTTACTTCTTGCATTTTTGGAAGTTGCTTACTGTTAGCCGGTTTACTCGCCGTAGCCTTCCTGCCTGCCATTATTTGGCGGGCAGGGGCGAAGGCGGGTGGCTTTTGACCTTTGGCTACCGAGCCCTTAGTTGTTTGGCCGTTCGGCTTCGATAATTTGTAATTTGCGCCCAAAGTAACGGAGTTTTGAAAAGTTGAACAGAAGAGAGTGCAAAGATAATCAAAAATAAACCAAATGTTTTATTAAAAAAACAAATTGTGTTTTAACAAACTGCTCCTGTATTGGGCTTCTTGACATACTTTCGCTCCAGTCAAAAATCAAAGCGGCATAAGGCCAGAACTATTCGTTTCTAAAATTGTACTCAGTAGCACACAATTCTCCTATAAACCACGAAATAGCATTTTAAAAGAATTCCACTGTATTGAAACCGCTCATTCTAAATTTGAAATTCGGGCTCTCTGCCCTTTTAATGCTTTTGTGCTTCAGCACGTTATTGGCACAAGACCCCACCGCGCCGTCGAAAATTACGCACCAACCTATTGGGCCCAACAACCAGGCGTTCGCCCCTTCACCCGCCTTAGCCTTGGCGGAGGCGGGTGAACCAGACACCCAAAAACTCAAAATCGAAACCGCCGCCGTTATCGAATACTTTCTCAAAAGCGGCAGAGAGATCCAAAAACTCAGCGGCACCGTCCGATTGCGGCAAGAAAACACCCTGATTTACTGCGACACCGCCACGCTCGACAAGGATTTTGCTGTTTTGCGCGGCAATGTGGTCATCGCACAGGGAGATTCGGTGCGCGCTTTTGCTGATTCTGCACATTATAATGCCCTCACCAAAATCAGTGACCTCTTTGGCAAAGTAGTACTGGTGAATGGCCAGCAGGAGCTTTTCACCGACCGCCTGCGCTATGACCTCGGTAACAAAATTGCAACCTACACCACCGGGGCCACTATGACCAATGGCAAAAGTCAGGTCGTGAGCCGGCGCGGGCATTATTTTGTGGACCAGAAAGAGGTGTATTTAAAAGGAAATGTAGTGGTGACTGACCCGGAATTCACCATGCGAACTGACACGATGACCTTCAACACCGAAGCACAATTGGTTCGATTTGTAGCGCCTACCCTCATTAGCCAGCGCGGAAGTAAAATATATACCGAGCATGGGTTTTACGACATCAACCTCGATTTCGCAGAATTTGACCAAAACCCCCAGTACGAAAAAGACGGTCAACTTGGCAAAGCGCAAAAAATGCGCTACCAGGGTGGCGAACTGAAAGAATACACCCTCGAAGGAGATGCCCACATCGAAGACCCGAAAAAAGGCGAATTTGCTGATGCCGATGTGATCCGCTATAACCGGAATAACGAAAAAACAATGCTGCGCGGCAACGCCCACTTCCGGGACAGCACCCGGGATATTCAAGGCGCAGAAATACGTTATGACAGCCGAAACAAAATATACCAACTCACAGGCCGGGGGCGTGTCAGCGACCCACCCAACATCATCGAAGCCGATTCGCTGGATTTCAATGATGTGCTGGGAAATGGTCTGGCACTGGGAAGTGTGGTTTGGAGTGACACCTCCAGCGACTATACGGTGCTTTCCTGGCGTATGGATTACAACAAAAACTCGCAGTACCTCCACGCTTTTGGCGGTTTTGGATCCAGCGGCGCAGGCGGCAGACCTATGATGAAAAGCCTGATCGACCGTGACACCTTGTTCATGAGCGCCGATACGCTTAGCTCCTTCAAACCTGATTCTGCCAGTGATGTACGCCAACTTTATGCCCATCGGGATGTCAGGATTTTCAAAAGCGATCTGCAGGCCGTCTGCGATTCACTCACTTTTAGCAGCGCTGATTCTATATTCTGGTTTTACAAGATCAATAAGCTGCCCGTACTCTGGTCTGACACCTCCCAGTTTTCGGGTGATACAATTAAATTGTTGTTGAAAAACAAGAAATTGGACCGGCTCTGGCTGCGTCAAAATTCCTTGGTTATCAATTCGGAAGACGGGGTTTTGTTCAACCAAATAAAAGGTCGCAATTCCACTGTTTTTTTTCAGGACGATCAGGCACGAGAAATGCTGGTGGAAGGAAATGCTCAAGCCGTGTATTATGCCCTCGACGACAATCGAGCTTACATTGGGCTCAATGAGACGGCCTGCTCAGAAATGCGGCTCTTTTTTGGCAACAATAAGGTCGAAAGCATCAAATTTTATCAGCAACCTTCAGGAAAATTTATCCCCATGAAACAAGCGGGGAATGACTCCAAGAAACTGGAGGGCTTTTTCTGGGATAGGGACCGAAGGCCAAAGGGGCTGGGAGATTTATAAGGAAATTCCCGACCTTTGTACTTCCAAACCTGATTGTCTTACCCACCCACCTTCTTTTTATGAAAAAAATACTCTCCCTTTTATTGCTAATGGCCTTTGCCATGGCCCCCGTTTTTGCACAACACGGTAAAAAGGTGCCGCCCGCTACGGCTCCAGCAAATTTTACCCCTCCTTCGCAACTCAACTGGCCAGGAAAGGCTGTAGTGCCCCTTGCCCCCAATCCGTTTGGTGTGGCCACCCCAAGACCGAAACCCATGCCGCCGCTTCAACCGCTTCAGACCTCGGAGGTTTTAAAAACCTCCGAGGTCTCCGTGGTACGCGGTGAAAATGGAATGCCCATCCTTTTTGAAGGGAAAACTGCGGCCTCTGGCAGCACCGCCGAAAGCAAACCTGTCGGTGAACGCGCCTTGGGATACTGTGCCAGCCTTAATCCGCAAGGCATTGACAACCCTGATGCAGAATTTATGCAGCGGATGGTGCAAACCGACGAACAGGGCAATGCGCATGTCCGATTGGAACAGGTTTTCAAGGGCCTTCCCGTTTGGGGCGGCGAAGTGATTTGCCATACGAAAAACGGCGCCTTTGAACGCATGAACGGTCGGTATTTCCCTACGCCAAGCTTGGCTACAACGGTGTCGGCCATTTCGTCGGAGACCGCCATTTTGAAGGTCAAAACAGAAATTGGTATTTCAAAGATCAAAACCGATTGGACGGCAGAAGATTTAAAACTAATTGAGGGACAACCATTTGCAGCAACCCTGATTGTTTTTCATCCAAAAGAAAGCCTTGCGGGCGAACGACTGAGCTGGCATGTTTCTGCCCGCCCCAATGTACTCAGCCGTTCCGAATGGTTTGTAGATGCCGGCACCGGTGAAATATTGGAGCAATTCGAGCATACCTGCAACCTGACCGGTCATTTGCACTGTCTTAAACACAACGAAGAAATCATCAACCAACAGGAACCGGAAGTCAGGAACCAAAAATCGGAAGTCGTAGATGGCCCAGTGAACATAAGCGGACTAGACCTGCTGGATATAAACCGGAGCCTGCCCGGTGGAGGCTGGCAGGTGAACAGCCAGGGTATCGTCGTGTTGGAAGATGCCAGCAAATCCATGTTCAACGCAGGCTCGTCCAATATGCCCAACGACCCGGTCGGGGTGGTTGTGACGCTCGACGCGTTTAACACTTCTCCCGAAAACCAGAACTTCAATTACGATTTTATAGTATCAAACAGTACCATATTTACGAACAAAAAAGCGGCGATCAGCGCGCACTATAACGGAACCAAAAGTTTTGATTACTTCAAATCCAAGTTTGGCCGCGAGTCCATTGACGGGCAAAAAGGCAATGTGATCAGCATAGTCAATGTGTCGGAAGCCAATGGCACTTCCATGGAAAATGCTTTCTGGAACGGTCAGGCCATGTTTTATGGCAATGGAGGCAGCACTTTCAAACCACTTGCACGTGGCCTGGACGTGGGTGGTCACGAAATGACGCACGGCGTGATTGAAAAAACTGCCAACCTCATCTACATGAACGAAAGTGGCGCCCTCAATGAGTCCTTTGCTGACGTGTTCGGCCAAATGATTGACGGAGACCCGAACGACTGGAAAATCGGCGAAGACGTGATGCAAAGTGGTGGCGGACTTCCGACGGCCTTGCGCGACCTCTCCAACCCGCATAACGGGCAAGCTTCAAACAGCCCGTTCTGGCAACCCAACCACACCAACGAACAATACCCAGGATCGGACGACAATGGAGGCGTTCACATCAACAGCGGCATTACCAACCGTGCTTTTTTCCTTTTCGCCAGCAATGCCGCGGTAGGAACAGCAAAAGCCGAGCAAGTCTATTACAAGGCATTGCGTGACTATCTGGTGAAATCCAGCAAGTTTATTGACTGTAGGATCGCTGTAATTCAAGCAGCAACAGACCTTTACGGCGCAGCCGTGGCAAATGTTGCAGCAGACGCGTTCACCCAGGTGGGTATTGGCAGCAACACGCCAACAGGCAACTATCTGGGTCAACTCAATCCAAACCCAGGCGCGGATTTCATTCTCTGCACGAGCGATGATGGCCAAAATCTTAATTTGATGAACGGAAGTGGGCAGATTTTGCTGCAGCTCTATACTCAGGGCATTCAAAGCCGCCCAAGTGTCACGGACAATGGAGGAAGCTTTGTATTTGTTAACGATGCCGGGCATATTATAGGCGGTGATTTGACCTATGCTTCAAATCCGCCGTTAGCAACTCTTTTTCAATTAAGTACCGATCCTGATTGGCGCAGTGTGGCGATTTCAAAAGACGGTCGGTTTATTGCAGGCCTTTCTAATTTTCAGGAGCCACGCATTTACATTTTTGATTTGGCCAGTCCAATTGGTGAGTTTGAGACATTTTATCTCTACAACCCTACTTACTCACAAGGGCAAATCACAGGCGACGTACAATATGCCGATGCCCTGGAATTTGACTATGCCGGGGAGTACCTGATGTATGATGCGTACAATGATCTGGACGGTGTTGGTTACTGGGATATTGGGTTTGTACAATACTGGGAAAACGACCAATTCACCGATGGTGGCAATGCCTTCATCACGAAACTCTTCACGGGTTTGCCAGAAAAAGTGAGCATTGGAAACCCAACTATTGCAAAAAACTCTCCTTATATCATTGCTTTCGACTACATTGATGCAATTGGCACTTTGCGCAACGATATCTATGGCGCAAACTCTGAAACAGGCGAATACGCTACCATTATAACGAACAATGGCGATCTGGGCTGGCCCAACTACAACCGCTTGGACAACAAGCTGTTGTACGAAAAAGCAGATGCTGCGGGCTACGATCTGCGTTTGCAAAACTTGAACCCAAACAAAATCCAACCACAGGGCGGCAGCAGCCAGATAGTGGCTTCACACTACTGGGGCGTGTGGTTCGCCAATGGTATTCGCAACCTGCAGGTGGGCACCAATAATTTCGCGGGCCAGGAATTGGGCTTGCAAATTTCGCCCAACCCTACCGCAGATCTCGCGCAGTTGAAACTGCAAACCAAGTCCTCGTCTGGCGCTATGATCAGCCTTCATAATCTGCTGGGCGAAACTTTGATGACACGCCAGATCAATCTTTTAGAAGGCGAAAACATGCTGGATATTGACCTTCAGCAGCTGCCTTCCGGTAATTATGTGCTGCGCGTGGCCGCCGAAAACGGAAGCGGCGCGGCATTGAAACTGGTGAAGATTTGATTTAAAGAAATTATTTTTGAGACAAAGGCCGGTTTATCACGTGAGGTGGTAAGCCGGCTTTTTTTGGGGCCAAGTGAGGCGGTGACCTCAAGTCACCGTCTCACTTCCACCCCGATGACAAAGTCGAATCAGATCAACCCTAAAAACTGAAAATTCGGTCAAGTTTTGGCATCACAAAAAAAGATCATTGGAAATAAAATTCTTTGTTCCTTTGGTTCTCACATTTTAACCTTTAAGATATGCGCTTACTTATTCTTGCCTTCTGCTGCCTTTTCGCAGCGGCCCTTTTCGGGCAAAATCAAAACGTTACTTTTCAATCCAAAACGACTTACACCGGTCAAACCCTCTCCAATATATGGGGATATGCTGACGGAGCTACTGAATATGCCTTAATTGGCGCAAAAAATGGCTTGATCGTAACCGATGTAACCGCTCCGGCAGCACCCGTACAAATTGTACAAATTGCTGGCCCGGTCAGCCAATGGCGCGAAATCAAGACCTACCAACATTATGCATACGTAGCCACAGAGGGTGGCGGTGGACTTCAAATCGTAGATCTATCGCCGCTGCCCAGCCCTAATTTGCCGGTTGTTAACTATACAGGCGGCGGAACGACTCCGGGAACACTAAGCACCATTCATGCTTTGCAGGTGGACGAGGCCAAGGGTTTTCTATATCTGTATGGCACTAACCTCGTTGGTGGCCGGGCTTGTGTTTTTGACTTGAATCAAGACCCTGCAGCTCCTGTCTATAAAGGCTATTACAACCCGATTGGATATGCACACGATGGCTATGTGAACAACGATACCATGTATGCTGCACATATCAATGCCGGGAAGGTATCAATCGTAGATATGACCATCAAAACAGATCCGAATGATCAGATCGGCGTTGATCTGGCCCTGCCGATCACAACACCTTTTGTTTTTTCGCACAATACCTGGCGTTACGGAAATACGCTTTTCACCACCGATGAAAAGGCCAATGCTCCTCTTGCCGCTTATGATATCAGCGATTTTAACGATATTGTATTATTAGATCAGATCGAAAACCCGAACTCCAGCTCCATCGTGCACAATACCTATATCAAAGATGGCTATGCCATTACTTCCTGGTACATAGATGGTTTTACAATTGTGGATGTAAACCGGCCTGCTAATCTGGTTCAGGTTGGAAACTACGATACTTACACGAATACTGGTACCGGTTTCAACGGTGCATGGGGAGTTTATCCTTTCCTGCCTTCGGGAAATATCCTCGTTTCCAATATCAACGGCACCAGCAACACTGCCGGAGAAATGTGGGTACTCACCCCAACCTATCAGCGAGGATGTTATATTGAAGGGCAAATAACGGATGATGTTACAGGGAATCCTGTTACCGGGGCTTTGGTGGAGCTTTTAACTACTTCTACCAAAGACAACAGCAACACTTCCGGCAATTATAAAATGGGCCAATTGCAAAGCGGCAACTATACTTTTAAAGTGACAAAAACCGGATACGATCCTTACACACAAAATATCTCGATCTCAAACGGCACTTTGACCACTGTTAATGCGGCATTGACCCCCTCGGCTGGATGCACCTATGTCACGCACAACAGTCAGAATTTTGATGCGTCATGGGGTATTTGGACTGATGGTGGTACTGACTGTGCGCGTATCAATAATGCGGCTTTTGCCAAATCAGGTACTTATAGCATACAATTGCGCGACAACACTTCAACTTCTGTAATGACAACAACTTCTCAAAACTGTACGGGGTACAGCGAAATGAAGGTGAGTTTTTCCTACATCACTACCAGTTTTGAAGCAAATGAAGATTTTTGGCTTCAGATCTCTACCAATGGCGGCTCAAGCTATACCACCGTGGGCGATTACAATGCTGGCGTTGAATTTAGTAATGGTGTCAGAAAAGATGTGGAAGTCACAATTCCCGGACCATTCACGACCAATACTCGTTTTCGTTTTCGCGCCGACGCTTCCGCCGACGACGATCAGGTTTATATTGACGATGTGGTAATTTCCGGATGCCAGCCCCCTCAATTTGGCTCAGGTGGCGTCAATGAAAATATGGCTGCCAATGTAGTCCAAGATTTATTGACGCCAAATGCTGATGTTTTTGATGTCAAAACTGGCCCGAATCCGGCTTCTGATTTTTACAAAGTGACGTTCATGGCCAAGTCGGAGATACCCATGGATTATGTCATTTTGGACATGACGGGTCAAGTTGTGTTGCAAGAACACCATACTTGCCAAAAGGGTGCTAATCAATTGGACATAAATGTACAAGACCTTGCAAAAGGAGCGTATATCATAAGCTTAAGAACCGCTAATACCCGGTTTACGCAAAAACTGATCCTGGCGCGGAGTAATTGAGCAGCACAGGATCTGATTTCGATTCATACGACGCCACAACGTGATTTTCTCCGCGTTGTGGCGTCGTGTGAATTTAAATTACACCATGCCGCCCAAAATTCAATCCATCAAACCCCTCCACCGCAGCCATGAATGCCCCAGCCTTGATCTGTGTCTCCCGCAGCTCATTTTCTGGTTCCGATTGGTAGAGCAAGGTAGCCCCGGCAGAAAACGACAGCAGCCCGTCTTTCACATGAGCCGTGCGAATGGTTATGGCCGTGTTCACATCTCCGTTAAACAGCAGCCAGCCAATACTTCCACCATAATAGCCCCGGGTATGTTGTTCTATTTCTTCGATGTATTGCATGGCAGCTATTTTGGGCGCTCCCGTCAAAGTGCCCGCATTCAAGCTCGCAATAAGTGCATCGAAGCCTGAATAATGCGGCTGCAAGGATCCGCTTACCTGTGCTACGGTATGCGTTACGTGCGAGTATTTTTCCACGATCCGATAATGCTCAATTTCAATTCCAGGCTCGCAAATCCGCGCCAGATCGTTGCGACCCAGGTCAATCAACATATCCAGTTCCGAATTTTCTTTGGGGTCGTTGAGCAATTGCATCATAAGGCGGTGGTCTTCAATGGGGTCTTGCGAGCGACGGATTGAACCAGAAATCGGGCGCAATGTGGCGCGGCCATTTTCATAACGAAGCATCATTTCCGGGCTTGCGCCAAGCAGTATCTCGTCGCCAAAGTCGAAGAAAAACAGATAGGGTGAAGGATTAATGGCTTTGTAACGCTCATAAAGCGGAAGCAGGTTGCCACTTACCTGGGCAGTAAGTTTTCGGCTGAGCACGATTTCCATCAGTTCACCTTCATGACAAAGCTGGATGCCACGCTGAACCTGTTTTTTGAAGGAATCATCGTCGGGTGCGGCTACGAATTTCCCGATACGCAGCGACTTGTCGGCCAAATCAAGTTCGTCTGATAAGTGCGCTGTGTTCAAGGGAAAAGTGTTTGTTTTTTGACGCAGCTGATCCAAATCTTCCTGCGCGGTCTGCTCGTCTATTCGCGTCACATAAAGCGTAAGATCCTGGGTCAAATGATTGAATAACAGGATATTATCGAATAAAAACAAATGAAAATCTGGTTCTGGACAGGATTTGCTGCATTCCAGATCTTCAAATTGAAACACGAAGTGGTAGGCCAGCGCGCCGTAAAACCCCATAAAATTTTTATCGTCGGTTTTGAACTCAGCGAGCATTCGGCGCAGCGGTTGTACGATATTTTGTCGTTCGAGGCGGGCTTCTTCCGGGCCTTGAAACGGGGTTTTGGGGATGTGCAACAAAAGCCGTTCATCCCGTTCGCTTTCGATAAACGGCGCAAACGCTGTTTTCACAAATTCAAAAAAAATAGCTGCCCGGGGATCAAGCAACCGGATATCAAGAAAATCCCCTTTGCCAATAAGCTCCATTGTCGGTTCAAAGCCGATCACCGAGAGTCGACTGGATTTGTCCGTGGCAGAAGCCGATTCAAAAAGACAACTGGGCCTCTTCCCTTTCAATCGGCGATAGATGGGCAAGGCATCGGAATAGGGCAAGCGGGCGGTAGAGCTGTGCATGGTTGGTGGTTGGTTGATTAGTTATTGGTTATTGGTTGATCAGTTATTGGTTGATTGGTACTTAGGGTGCGTTTTGGAGATCCGTATGATCACGTTTTTACATAAAACTGAATGGCGGTGATATTTTTGAATCACCGTATCAGTACGATAGTGCAAAGGTTTAAAAAAAAATCCGGCAACGCAAGGGCGGGCCGGATTTTTTTCTGAAAGGCAGGCTACAGATCCTCGGTTTTGAAATAGATATCACGCATGGAAATGGAGCAGCCTATTGATTTTAGTTCGATGTCCTGGTCAAGCCCTTCAACGGTGCGCAGTTGCCAAAGGTCGGATTCAACACGATTGGAAAGCCAGGCAAAATGATGGTCTTGCTGAAGAATGAGGTATTCCTTGAAAGATGGCAAAGTAGAGTAATCCAGGAATTTGCCACTTCGGTCAAAATCTACTGTACTCGGAGAGGTCACTTCCACAATGAGCAAGGGGTTGATAATCACGTCTTTACGCCCGGCGTAATATTCAGGCACCTCGCAAATAACCACAGCATCCGGGTAATAAAACGACTCGATGGCTGGTACCCAGACTTTGGTATCGCTGTTACTTACTATGAAAGACTGTGCATTTTGGCGCACAGCAATGTTGATCGCTGTCAGGATATTGCTTGAAATGATATTGTGCTTTAAGGTTCCTCCAGGCATATCAAAAACTTGGCCTTTTATAAATTGGTGTTTGGTACGGGAACGTTCTTCCATTTCGAGGTACTCCTCAATGGTCATCAAGCGTGGACGTTCTGCAATGGCTGTCATACTCGTTTTCTTTTGTGCAAAAATAGGTTTTTTTCAGATAACCCAAACCTTTGAAAGGAAGTAATTTCACCCCCAAAAACACAAGCATGAGAAAGTATTTGCTCCTTTTTGGCACTGTTTTTCCAACACTGCTTTTTGCCCAAACATCCGAAATCACGCTTTCCAAAGGCTTGATTATCACAGAATCGTGCAAAATCATGCCCGGCAAATACGCCATACCCGCCTCTTCTGAAAAAGAAACTTGCATCACCATATCGGGCGAAAACCTAGTCGTTGATTTTCAAAACGCCGAATTGCGTGGCGCGGAAGAAGGCATTTTGCCCAACAAGTTCACCGGCACAGCCATTGTTGTAAAAGGCAAAAACATCACCATAAAAAATGCGCTTGCAAGGGGATACAAAATGGCCCTCTTCGCAGAAAATGTAGCAGGCCTGAACCTCGAAAACTGCGACTTTTCTTACAATTACCGTCCACGCTTGCGCTCCATACGCGAGCGGGAGGATTTTTCGGACTGGCTCAGTTATCACCACAACGAACTGGACGAGTGGATGCGCTACGGCGCCGGTATTTACCTCAAAAATTGCGAGCGCCCGATCGTCAAGGGCTGCCGCATTACAGGATGCCAAAATGCCCTGCTC
The DNA here is from genome assembly GCA_046160345.1 of Saprospiraceae bacterium. Lineage (GTDB taxonomy): Bacteria > Bacteroidota > Bacteroidia > Chitinophagales > Saprospiraceae > M3007. The sequence goes on along the minus strand of JBJXGO010000310.1, from coordinate 23,502 downwards.
ATGACGGGCTGCAATGACGGAATGGTGTACAACAACTTTTTTACCTTCAATTCGGGACTCGGGATCGGGCTTTACCGAAGCAGTCGCAACAAATTGATGCACAATCGTTTGGATTGGAATGTACGCGGGTATTCGCACGGATTTTACCAACGTGGCCAGGATTCTGCCGGCATATTGTTGTACGAACAAAGCAACCAAAACACCATTGCCTACAACTCTGCCACGCATTGTGGCGACGGGCTGTTTCTCTGGGCCGGGCAAACCACCATGGATACCGGCGAGGGCGGATGTAACGACAATCTCATCTTTGGAAACGACTTTAGCTATGCGCCAACCAATGGCGTGGAAGTCACCTTTTCGCGAAACAGGATACAGGGCAATATCTTACGCGAATGTACTTACGGTATCTGGGGCGGGTATAGTTATGAAACGATGATCATGGGCAATTATCTGGCTGACTGTAAAACGGGAATTGCCATCGAGCACGGGCAAAACGATACCATCCAACGCAATTTATTTCAAGATGACAGTACTGGAATTAATCTTTGGGCTCGCCAAACCCAGCCCGGTGATTGGGGCTATGTGCAAAAACGTGACACCCGCAGCCGAGACGCAATTATTGACCGAAATATTTTTCTAAACACCCGAAAACCCCTGAAGATCAGCAACTCAAAAAACATTTCCGTAAACGGAGAAAACCTCTTTTTTGATTTTGAAAAACTGCTCGAAACAACCAAACCAAACGAAAACCTGAAATTCCTTCGCAATGACATCTACGGGACAGCCGCTGAAATAGCCGAAGTTTGGGCAGATACAAACTTGGCGTCCTCCCGAAATTTGAATTTTTCCCATCCCGATAAAGATCCAGAAGACCCTTATGCTGCCCTGAATATACCCCTCAACGAATTGCAGGAGCCAGACAGTCTGCCTGATGGTATGGTGGCTGCCTTACCCAGAGGGTTTCCACATGGCCGTCGGTTTATACTGATCGACGAATGGGGCCCTTTTGATTTTCGACGCCCAATTGCTGTGCTCGACACCGTGGCAGGAAACCTTTATTCACTCGTACTCATGGGGCCCTCAGGCGATTGGAAGATCAGCAAAATGGATGGTGTGAAAAGTGTCAGCGCAAAAAAAGGGACCGTCCCGGCCGTGCTTACCGTGGAGCGCGACCCCAAAGGCGACGCAGTTTTTATAGCGTTTGAATATACCAGCCCGCAGGTTGTAAAAACTGTTTTTGGAGAAACAGTACCTACGGGAAAGGTTTATACCTTTGATTTTCACCGATTTGAAAAGGAATTCGATTGGAAGGTCCAATTCTTCAATTATGACAGTATTGTCGGCCCGGAAACTTTTTTGACCCAAAAACCAGTAGCTGAGATCACAAAAAAAGGCTTGGGGTTTTCCTGGTGGGAGAGCCCCTCAGAGGCTGTTAATGCAGATAAATTTGCTACACTTTCCACCACAAAATTTAGCATAGCCCCAGCGGAGTATATCATCGAATTGACTTCAGATGATGGTGTTCGGCTCTATGTTGACGACCAGATTGTGATCGACAACTGGGATATCCACGAGCCCGAAACAGACGAAATCACCCTTAAACTTGGTGGTCAGCATCAGATCAGAATCGAACATTTTGACGCGGGCGGCTTTGCTGCCCTTGATTTTCGGATACGGGTAAAAAGATAGCCTAAAAAAGTGTGGCACACCTCGACTATCGCGTTGATTATCAATGATCGAGCTTAGGTGTGCCACACATTTCTGAAATCTTGACCTACTTTTGACCTCCATTTTATTCACCTCGCATGAAAAATACACTCCTTGTACTGTTCTTCGCTAATTGCATTTCTCCTATTTTCGGACAAACCCCCAACGAGCCGTGGCGCCAAAAAATTGACCCCGAAGTCCTCGCTGCCATGAACCGAAACGAACAGACAGATATATTGCTGGTTTTTAAAGAAAAGGCAGACCTACGCGCCTCCCAAAACTTAAATACCAGGACTGAAAAAGCGCAATTTGTTTTTGCCCGCTTGCAAGAAACCGCCACCCGTTCGCAGCAAAAGGCTTTAAGCATATTGAATACCCACCACGCAAATTCAAACACCCTTTTTCTGGTGAACGCCCTGGCAGTTAATAATGCCGACGCTACCTTGATTCGCCAATTGGCTGAACTCCCCGAAATTGAAGCAATTTCCGCTGATCCCTGGATCGAGTTCAGTGCTCCAGAAGAAAATACGATCCAACCGGGCGCCGTTTCGGATCGAAGTGGCATAGAGTGGGGTATTTCAAAAATTCACGCTCCGGAAGTTTGGGATATGGGCTACACCGGGCAGGGAATAACCGTTGGTGGTGCTGATACCGGCTTTGATTGGGGCCACCCGGCCATCCAACAAAAATATCGCGGCTGGTCGGGCGATGTGGCCAGCAGCCAACACAATTACAACTGGCACGATGCGATCCATGAATTGAGTCCCCTCAATAACGATTCTCTGGGCAATCCCGGCATCAATCCCTGTGGACTGGATTCGGCCGAACCTTGCGACGACCACAATCACGGCACACACACGATGGGTACCATGACAGGAAGTGATGCCGACAACCTCATTGGTGTTGCACCTGATGCCAAATGGGTTGGCTGCCGAAATATGGAACGCGGCTGGGGAAAACCTTCTTCCTATATTGAGTGCTTCCAATGGTTTTTGGCGCCTACAGATTTGGGCGGATTGAACCCCAATCCTGCGCTGGCCCCACAGGTCGTCAACAACTCCTGGTATTGTGCTCCTGAAGAAGGCTGCAACAGCGCCATCATCATCGAACTGCTCCATGACGCCGTTGTCAACTTGAAGGCTTCGGGTGTTATCGTGGTGGTTAGCAATGGCAACTCCGGGCCAAATTGTGGCACTACCTCCTATCCGCCAGCTTATTTCGAGGAAAGTTTCAGCATAGGCGCTACCCGCTCCGATGATTTTATTGCAAAATTCAGCAGTCGGGGGCCCTTGCTGATAGACGGGATCAGTGTTATGAAACCAAATGTGAGTGCGCCGGGTGAGGATGTTCGCTCTTGTATCAGGGACGGTAATTATACCAATTTCAGCGGTACCAGCATGGCCGGGCCACATGTGGTAGGCCTTGTGGCATTAATGCTTTCGGCCAACCCTGCCTTGGCAGGCCATGTAAATGATATTGAAGATATGGTTGAAAAAACTGCGACCTATTTCGCAGACACCTTGGATTGTGATACAAACACAGGAACAGCTCGTCCAAACCATGCCTACGGTTGGGGGCGTATAGATGCCTTAGCTGCGGTGGAAGCTGCCTTGCAATGGCAAGCGCCTGTCCATACAAATTCACCTGTCTTGCTGGGGGCAAGGATCTCTCCGAACCCCTTGAAGGAGGCCGCTATTTTCAACCTGGAAAATTGCGCAGGAGAAAGCGTTTTGGAAATCTTCAACACTGAAGGGAAACTGATTTTCTTTAAGAATTGGGTGCCTCAAAATCGAGAAACCCTGCGTGTTTCTTTTGAAAATCAAGCAGCTGGGGTATATTTTTGGAAATTAAAAAGCGGTGATGGCGTGCTAAGCGGAAAACTGCTAAAGGAGTGAGATATGCTTAGTTCCCTCCACCGCGTTTTTCCTCGTCTTTATCCGATTTGCTTTTAAAAATTCGTCGGAGCAAGCCCTCTTTTTTATCGCCTTTTTCATTTTCCTCATCAGGATCGCCCTTGTCAGGCGGAGCCTCGCCACCAGGGGTTTCGCCGGGTTTTAGCCGCTTGGTATAAACTTGTAGCAAGGAATCGCGCAGCGTAGTATCCTGACCAACGCCCGTCATGAACATCTGGAACGAATCGGGTGAAATACTGATCCAGGGTTGACAACCCAAAATATTAAGGACTTCGGGTTTTGGCGTCGGAAATCGCTCCAAAAGCATTTTGTTGAGTTTTTTATCGCCGGCAATTCGATTCCAAAAACCTCCAACTATCGGCAATGCCATGGCAGAACCCTGCCCTTGCGCCATATTTCTAAAACGTACTGCCGGGCTTTCTCCGCCCACCCAGGCACCGGTAACCAATTGGGGATTGTAGCACATGAACCAGCCATCTGAGTGGTTTTGGGTCGTGCCTGTTTTGCCTGCAAAATCGCCCCGCACATACGAACGTAGTCTAGCTCCAGTGCCATAATCAACTACATTTTGCAGCATTTTAGTCATAATTGCCGCCTGGTTAGTGGTGAGCGCTATCTCGTGTGGGCCGAGTTTGGGGTCTTTTTCGAGTTCTTTATTATAATCGTAGATTACATTTCCACGACGATCTGTGACCCTAATTATCGTGACAGGTTCAGGGCGTTTGCCTTCATTGGCCATAGTGCCGTACACCTTCATCATATCAAAAAGCGAAATATCCGTAGCACCGAGGCTGATGCCATATTCGCGGGGCATGGAGGAGGTAATGCCCATTTTTTTTGCAAGGTCTATGGTTTTTTGAATCCCGACTTTTTCAATGATTTGGGCGGTGACAACATTGACAGAACGAGTTAGCGCACCCATCACAGAGTACCAGCCTCCGTAGCTTTCATCCGCATTGTGTGGTTCCCAGTCAACGATTTTTTTGATCTCGTTGGGGAAATACGTACAGGGTTTAATGGTATCCTGAATGGCAGCGGCATAAACGATCGGTTTGAACGTGGAACCTACCTGCCGCCTGGTAAGTGTATGGTCCAATTTGAAGTTTTTGAAATGGATGCCGCCCACCCAGGCACGAACGTAGCCATTGCTGTGGTCCATGGCCATAAAACCACAATTGAGCATACAGAAATAATAACGCACCGAATCAAGCGGGGTCATTATCGTGTCCTTTTCTGAGCCGTTGTTTTCCCAACTGAAAATGGTCATGTTGGTAGGCGTTTCGAAAGATTTTCTGGCATCTTCATCGCTCAACCCGGCTTCTTTTAGGGCTTCCCAGCGCTCACTGTTTTCGATTTGTTTGTCTATCCACTTGTCGTCGCCCCAGGCTTTTTCCTGTTTATAGTTTTTCCAGTGCTTGTCAAACTGGTCCTGCAGTTTTTGCATGTGCGTTTGAACGGACTGTTCGGCCAACTGCTGCATTTTGGAGTCGAGCGTAGTATATATTTTGAGGCCGTCTGTATAAAGATTGTAAGGTTTCCCGTCTGGGTTTTTGACATCTTTCAGGATTTTGGGCATTACGTCCGTCCGGAGATGCTCGCGGAAATAAGTGCCGACGCCCGTATTGTTGTTGTCCACATTGTAACGTTTAGCGCCCACGGGCTTCCTGCTGAGCTCGTCATATTCCTCCTGATTAAGGTGGCCATTTTTAACCATTTGCCTAAGCACCACATTGCGCCGGTTTTGGGCGTTTTTGGGGTTTCGGAGTGGATTGTAAAGGGTGGTGCCTTTGAGCATTCCTACCAGTGTGGAGGCTTGATCGACGGTAAGGTCGTTGGGCTTTTTGCCAAAAAACTGACGGGCCGCTACATTGATCCCAAAAGCGTTTTCGCCAAAGGGTACGGTATTCAGATAGAGACTAAGCAACTGGCGCTTGTTGTAAACCTTTTCGAGCCGTACAGAGATAAAATTCTCACGTATTTTGTTGATGGCCATACTGACCCCGGGAATGTAGTAATTCTTTCTGGGGTACAGGTTTTTGGCCAATTGTTGGCTCAGGGTAGAGCCGCCACCGCGATGTTTTTGCCCCGTAACAAGGCCAAATCCTACCCGAAGATAGCTCATTATGTCAATGCCGCTATGGTCCAGAAAACGCTTGTCTTCAGTTGCGATAAGGGCATTGATGATAAACGGAGAAACGTTTTCGAGCGAAATAGACGTGCGGTTTTCAAAAAAATACTTGCCGATCAAAACACTGTCGGCAGTATAGATCTCGGTGGAATTGGCCATCTCAATTTCGCGCAGTTCGCTGGTTGATGGCAATCGTCCGAACAAACCCAGCCAAACACCCAAAATCAGCAGCAGCAGGAAATAAAATCCCCATTTGATTAATTTGCCCAGCCATCTAAACGGAGCACTTGCTCTGGGGTAACGCTCCTTAAAAGCTGCCCAACGTGACCGAACAGGTTCAGTAACCCGTGCCCAAGCATCCGAAACCGGTTTCATCCTGGCCCTAACGGGTGCCACCAACCCGGTCCAGGCAAGTCGGAGGGGACTGGTTTTGTCTAATATCCAAGTATAGGCGTTTTGGATAGATTTATTCAATGATTGCAAGAAATTGAGCATAGCGTTGTCCCAAAGAGGGCGCGAAGATAAGAAAGGTCGTGGAAACGATGCTCAATTAAAGATTAGATCGATTAGTTTCACTGCTCTATTTTACTATATTTTTATATGGCATCAGGGCCATATATTTGCGGTACAAATTGTTTTAATTGTTGGTTTTCAACAGCATTCGTTTTTCTCAATTTATAAACTTTTCAGCGATGAATTCTACAGACAAAACCGTTCTTACTGTGACAGCCACCATAAACGTCCCAATAGAAATTGTTTGGACACTATGGAATACACCTGAACACATCATGCAATGGAACAACGCCTCGGAAGATTGGCACACTACCGCTGCGACCAATGATTTGAAGGTAGGAGGTAAATTCAATTATACCATGGCAGCCCGGGATGGCAGCGTAGCTTTTGATTTTTGGGGCGTGTACGATGAAGTGATAACAAATCAGAAAATAGCCTATACCATGGGCGACGGGCGAAAAGCGGAGGTGCATTTTTCCAGCCATGGAGACGAAACAAAGGTGCTCACTTCCTTCGAAGCGGAAACTGAAAACTCCATCGAGTTACAACAAGGCGGTTGGCAAGCCATTTTGAACAATTTTAAATCTTATGCAGAAGCCTATCAGGGTTGATTAAACAAACGGTGCTTTAGAACGCATGTTTAAAACTCTGTATCAATAAATTTTTTAAAGCTATGAAAAAACTTGTTTTTTCAATTCAAATCAAAGCGCCCAAGGTGCACGTCTGGAATATCCTCTGGGATAACGCTACCTACCCTGTTTGGACCAGTGTGTTCGCTGAAGGTTCGCAGGTAGAAACAGATTGGCAGGAAGACCAAAAGAAACTAAAACTCATCTCTTCCAAGGTTTTTCCGTCCGGGGTAATTGCGCTTCATTATGAGCGGACAATCTGAACCCTCCAACAATCCGTTCAAGGCCCAAGTACATGAAACATCGTAAAAAACTAACGGACGCAGAACAGGTACATGCCTATATGGCCGAACTTGAGCATTCGCTAAAACCACTCATAGAAGCGCTTCGCGTCATCATCAAAAATGCTGACCCCAGGATCTCAGAGCGTATAAAATGGAATGCACCGAGCTATTATTTCCATAAAGACATAGTGACTTTTGGTCCGCCCGCCCGGAAAGCATCCGAGATAATGCTTGTTTTTCACCATCCGGCAATAGTGCACATTAGTTCCGAGTTGCTCGAGGGGAATTATAAGGACCGTCGGCTAGCCATTTTTAAAAATATGGATGAGGTGGAAGCTGGCCACGAAGAATTGGTGAAAATTTTGAATCGAATTGTTTCTGAAATTGAAATGGAGGCCTGAATCAGGCCCGTTCAACTGACGCGCTGACAATTGGAGGAAACACCCAAGGTTCCGAATTCACTTGTTTCGGTCAAAAACAGCTGATTCAATACCCTTGGCCTCCAACCTGTCAACAACCCTTAATGCCGCATTTTTATCGTTGGAACGAAATACGATCACTGCTTCAAGTCCCTCTTTAGTTTTGGAAATTTCCGCATTCGGATATCCCGCTTTTATTACCTCCTCCAATCGGCGGCGTGCGCCCTCCTTGTAGGTAAAGGTGCCTGCACGCACTGCCCACCTTCCAGAGCCTGGGCCTTTTACCGTAGTTATGCTCTTCTTGGTCGGGCCCGAAGGCTTTGGTTTGGCAAGCGTCGGGCCGGACTTGGTGGTACCTGTTGTATTAGGTTTTGCTCCAGTTTCCACTTTTGTTGATGGACCAGGCTTGGCAGGTGAAGCCGTGTTTGATTTGTTTAGGGAGTCTTTGTTGCTATAAACGCTTCCATTGGTAGCAGTCGAATCTTCCGTAGGGTACATATCGCGAATGGTCTCTTCGAGCTCGGCTGCTTCACGTGCCGCTTGGGCTTTTTTCTCTTTTTGTTTTTCGCAAGCATAGTAGGAAGCTACGAGTATGAACAAACCCAAAAGGCCGTAGAGAACATAGGTTAGAATGTTGTTGCTTTTCATGTTATTCTAGTTTTTAGTTTAGAAGGTTAAAAGTGCTGATTTTCAGGGGCTAAGGTAATAGCTGTTGTCAGTGATAATGGAAATTTTCGCAAAGGATTCCGTTTTCTGTTGTTTTTGGTTTCAACTATTCCCTGATCGACACGTTAAAGCGGCTTATTTTTGCGGAATATTTCGAAGAGCAAGCTGCTCTAAGGATATTTTGCCCATCCAATTTTCTCTTTTTCCTCGATATGGATTTTTTTGAACTCAAGATAAAAAGCAAGACCGCCGAGACCGCCGACACAACTACGATCGAACTGGAAATCCCCGACGAACTGCGTGATTTGTTCAGCTACAAACAAGGGCAATATATCACCATCCGGCTACATATAAAAGGACAAGAACTGCGCAGGTCCTACTCCATGTCATCAAGCCCATTGGAGAACCGGTTGGCAGTTACTGTGAAAAAAGTGGCTGGTGGCAAGGCCTCCACCTATTTGCACGATCAGGCACAAGTAGGAGATACACTCGAAATCGCAGCTCCAGCCGGGCGCTTTTATAGTGAGCTGAACGCGGACAAACGGCACACATACTATCTTTTTGCTGCCGGCAGTGGCATCACTCCTTTGATGTCTATCATAAAAACCACGCTCGAATCCGAACCAATGAGCGCCATCTTCCTGCTTTATGGAAGTCGAAATGAAGAAAGCATCATCTTCCGCGACGCGCTTGACAGTTTGTCTGAACGCTACGCTGGCCAACTTCATATAGAGCATGTGCTTAGCCAGCCCAAAAAGGAAAGTACAGGTGGCGGGCTTTTTGGCGTGTTCAAAAAAAGCACCACCAATTGGCAAGGGAAAATAGGTCGCATCACGGGCCGCCTCGCCAATACCTTCCTCGACGAAAACATGCCGCATGGCCCCGAAACTGATTGTATTTATTTTATCTGCGGACCCGGCGACATGACCGAATCCGTAAAAACAAGCCTGTTGGGACGAGAAATCGATTCCAAACAAATTCATACCGAGCATTTTGTCAACGCTACCCATGTCCCCGGCGAAATCGGCGACGGCGCATCAGGCGGAAAACGTATGATCGTTCAGCTCAAAGGCGAACGCATCGAAATGCCGCTGCCGGAAGGCGCCACCATTTTGGATGTTCTGGTCAAAGCCAAACATGATCCGCCCTATTCCTGCACTGCAGGCGCCTGCTCCACCTGTATGGCAAAACTCATCAGCGGGAAAGTCAAAATGGATGCCTGTTATGCGCTTGACGATGAAGAGGTTAAGGCCGGTTACATCCTTACCTGCCAATCACATCCGGAAACAGATTTGGTGGAGCTGACCTACGACCTGTAAAAGCCTGTCAAACAAACGCTTACTTTCCGATCTTTCTTAATGCGGAATCCCCCAAACGCTTCAAAACAGAAGGGTTTGCAATGCCCGTATGCCTTTCAAGCAACACGCCGTTGGGGGAGAGGAACAGTACGGCGGGCAATTTTTCGACCTCGTAAATTTCAGCAATGGTTCTTCCGGCACCCGAATCGAAATCGGTGCGAAAGTTTAGAAAATTTGCATTCAGGTATTGGAAAACGTCAGGTTGTGTGAAAATTTCCTCCTCCATTACCTTGCAGGGAGCACACCAGGAGGCGTAAAATTCTACAAAAACGGGGTTATTCTCAAGGGTTGCTTTTTCAAGCACAGGCATCAACCTTTCGCTGTCGAGCCAGGCTATTCCGGTAGCGGCAGAACCGGCGTTTGGTTGTTTGGGTTTGGGGGCCGGGCTTGACCATGGCGGGGTCGGCTGCGTAGTTGCTTTTGCAGGCTTGTTGCTTTTGCAGGAAATAATTAGCAAAAAGACAAGCGAGATATATGGGATTAGAATTTTTTTCATCGGTAGTAAGTTGTGTTATTGTGGTTCAAATTGCTCTATGACCAAACGATTGTGAGGGTACCAACTTTCAAAACCACTTTGTGGCATGGCCGGGCTATTGCTCCCGCCATACAACTGCCCCCAAACGATTGATATACTGCCATTTCCCGTCTGATACGGTCAGCGCAAGGCCATTGCGAAAAGGTGCGGCAGATTGAAAACTTGGAGGGATGGCAATTTGACCTTCCGGGTTGATGTATCCCCAAAGCCCGTTGGCAGAGACCTGGGCAAGGCCATCGGAGAACACACCTGCATCTTCAAACTTTGGCATAATAACAAGCTTGCCGGCCTTGTCAATGTATCCGTAAGCACCGTTTATTTCTACCAATGCCAGTCCCTGGCCGAAATCGCCTGCAAGGTCAAACATCGGTTCTACGGCAACCTCCCCGGCCTGACTTACAAACCCATATTTACCATCGCGATAAGCCAAGGCCATACCATCAAAAAATTCGCCGTGTGCGTGGCCTTTTACAAAATCGAATTGTGGCTGAACCGTCTCTTCTCCTGCTCTATTGCACAGGCCCCAAAGCCCATCGCGTATGATTATGGCAGACTGGCCTTGGAACGGGCTTGCTCCGCCCCATTGAGGTTCAATGCGGTATTCACCAGTTTTATCCACAAAGCCCCACAGCCCCTCACGGCTTGCAGGTGCAAGCCCCTGGCTGAAATTGCCGGTTTTTGAAAATAAGGGCTTGATTGAAAATTGGCCTTGTATATCAATAAACCCTGCACTTCCCTCAAAGCTGGCAGGGGCAAGACCTTCGCAGAAATCACCGGCGTGTTCAAAAAGTGGCGCGATGCATTCCTTGCCCCGCTCGTCCAAAAAGCCCCAAAGTTGAGCTACCTGCACCCTTGCCAACCCTTCAGAAAAAGGCCCGACAGCCCGGTATAAACGCTTGATATAGAGCCGTCCCAGCGAATCGAGCAATGCCAAAAGGCCATTGAGTCGAACGGTAGTGAACCCGTTCTGGAACTCGCCAGCCTCCAGGTATTGCGGCTCGATGATGAGTTCGCCCTCGGCATTGATAAAACCGAAGTAGCCATTTTGTCTGATTTTGAACAAGGGTGATTCCATTGGACGGCAAAAGTAGCGAATTCGCACTTTCTCAAACGCTATATGCTGTATTTGGCTCTTAAGCACCACCCCGGCAATTTATTCTGTTTAAAAAAACGAAGAAATTCCAGCAATGCCCACTCCGAAATTTTCAGGTACACCTTTAATACGGCCCCCTTGGGAATGGCCCAAAGCACGTACTTCCGGGATTTGTATATATTTGCAACCATGAGCTGTACGGCCCTGACACATAAGCCGAACAGGAGTATCCCTGAATTATAGGTTTTTCTTAATTTAATGGGCATGAAGAATATCAAGCAGCCAACCCTGCCAGGTCCAGGCGGTGTCTGTATTATTCTTTTTATTTGGGTTTTTCCCCTACTGCTTGGCGCTCAGGTAGAGATCGAGCGCGTAGAACATTATACCTATGTTGAAGGGCTTAATGACCAGGTTGTTCGCTCTGTCCGACGCGACAAGGAGGGTTTTGTTTGGGTTGTCACCAACAGAGATCTGAACCGTTTTGATGGTTACGAGTTCCTGAGCTTTGACAATCTGCCAAATCATCGTTTTCGCACGAACGGCTCCCCTCCTGAAAAAATCGAACCGCTTGCCGATGGGAACCTCTGCTTGATTTACCGAAAAAACCTGGAGTTTTTTGACCTGCTCGAGCCCGATAACCTGGTTTGCAAAAAGGTCTTATTGGATGCTTCAACAGGGCTGTATGGAAAAGTGAGGGCCATTTTTATGGAACCCCAAGGAGATATTTTTATACTTACGACTGCAGGAGCCCTTTGCTCGGTTTGGCGGATGAACCGGTACCAGCGCTTCGAGCAGGTTTTTTCATTTCAGCTGCATTCCGCCGCACTTGATGAGGAAATTTTTCAATTCTTCAAATCAAAAAAGAGCGGCTTTTGGGTCAATACCAACCTTCAGGGAGTTTTTTACCCGGATGCAGCTGGGAATATCGTAAACCAGGCGCCTCCAACAGAAAAGAATACCACGGCAAAAGATACGCCCCCATTTCCCGCCGAAGCTACCATTTTTCGCGAAGATCTCAGCGGCAACATTTGGATGGCTTTAAAAAACAAGCCGGGCGTTTATTGTTTCAACGAGGCGAATCAGCGGTTTCAACTTTCTCCTGAATTGCCCAAAACAGAGGTGTTTTCAGAATTGTGGGAAGATGACATTGGCAACAAGCTTTTTGCCACACGAAGCGACTTTGCCACGGTTTCAAAACTTTACTGTTTGGCGAAAGAAAAAAGGGCCGAAGATTCCGCACTATTGCCCGATTTTTCCAAGCTGCTGGAAGTAGAGAACAAACTCCTGGAGGTTTCCGGAAAAGATTTTTTTCGAGATGTTTTTTTGGGGACTTACACGGGCATGTACCATGTCCGGTTAAAAAACCAACAAGTCCGGCATTTTCTAAAACAAGACCTAAAAACCGGCGAATTCGGCATCATTATTCGCGGCATTACCGGCGATGGCCAGAGCAATGTCTGGATGGCCCGGGAGGTAGATCGCTGGTATCATTTTGATGTGCAGACCGGTAAATTCGACACCATTCAACTGGTGGATGAGGTTACAGGAATTGCCTTTGACCAAAAAGGTGGTGGTCCTTTATTTTACGACCCATCTGGTTATATATGGGGGAAAAGCCATACCAAACTACGCGAGGGGCTTTTGCATCGGTACTCAATTACAACTCAAAAAGTACGGTCTTACCAGTTCCCGACTTATATCCGGAGTTTTTGTCGCAGCACGAACGGAGAGATCTGGTTGTCTCTAATAGATCCGAAAGACCGGGGCAAGTTGGTGAAATTCAATCCTATTTCGGGCCAATCAACCGATTACAAAAATACGGATGGTTCCAATCCCCTTTCTGGACGGGATGGTTATTTTATGTCCTCCTGGAATAACGGAGAAATTTGGATCGCTACCAACGAAAAACTGGTATTTGTGAATGCGAATGAAGGGACCACCCGGATATTTGGAAAAGGAAAGGAACCGGCCCAGCAAATCGCTGCGGATGATTTGCTCACTATTTGCAAGGGCGAGGATGGTACGGTGCTTATTGGAACCGTAGGAGGAGGCATAAATATTTTAGACCCCCAAACGGGCAATATCCAGGTTTTTGACAAGACCCAGGGGCTTTCCAACAATGATGTTTGTGGGATTGTGCCAGATCAAAAAGGCAATTATTGGGCCAGCACCTTTTATGGCCTGAATTACTTCAACCGGGCGGAAGAGAACTTCGCCAGCTTCTATGCAACCGACGGATTGAGCCACAACGAATACAATCGTTTTTCAGCCTACAGCGACCCTTCAGGGTTGTTTTTCTTTGGAGGGGTCAATGGGTTAAATATATTCCGGGCAGAAGACTTGATTTCTGATGAAGGCGGTTTGCAGGTTCGGCTCACCGGTATTTCAAAATATTTTGGCGCTGAGGGCCGACTGGAAGAGATAAATGCCGGGTTGCGGTCTCTTGAAAAATTGATCGTTGAACCTGGGGTTTCTTATTTCCAACTGGATTTTATGCTCCCGGAGTATATCCAGTCCGATCAAAATCAGTTTGCCTATTGGCTTGAAGGACAAGACAAAGCATGGGTTTATCTGGGAAAAACGCACACACTCCGTTTCAATCGCTTGCCACCGGGGCACTATATACTTCATCTGAAGGCAGCTGGGGCTAAAGGCATTTGGAAAACGCAGGTCCGCAAACTCGAAATAGAGGTAAAGGAAGTTTTTTACCGACAAACCTGGTTCACAACCCTGCTGGTAATGACATTTGTTGGTGCTGTAGCCCTTATTGCCTGGCGACGGGAGAAAGCCATCCGCAAGCGGGAAGAAAGGCGAACACGCTTGAACCAAAAATTTGCCGACCTGGAACTAAAAGCCCTGCAGGCGCAGATGAACCCGCATTTTATTTTCAATGCGCTGGGAGCCATTCAATACCTCGTACAGGAAGGAAGAATAGTAGAAGCCGACAATTTTCTTGCTAAATTTGCCCAATTGATGCGCTTGTTTTTGGAAAGCTCCAAAAACAAATTCATTACCCTGGCCGAGGAGATCCGGATGCTCAAACTTTATGTAGCGCTGGAACAATTGCGCTTTGAAGGCCGATTTGAGACAAAGTTTGTGATAGACGATGAATTAGATCCGGAAGACACGGATATACCTTCCATGCTAATTCAACCGTTTATTGAAAATGCCATCAATCACGGGCTTTTTCACAAGTCGGAAAAAGGGCATCTGAACATAACATTTTCCAAAGCGGAGGAAGCTGCGATCGTTTGTATCGTCGAAGACGACGGAGTAGGGCGAAAAATGGCTGCTCAGCTACAGGCCAAATCGCTTCGCAGCCACAAGTCGCGTGCCATGCAAATCGTACAGGAACGCCTGGAAGCTCTTACACATATGGACGGCTATCAAGTGCAAATTGACATTCAAGACCTTGAAAACGAGTCAAATACAGGCACACGGGTTTCCATTAGAATTCCAGAAACAGAATAAAATCATCTATCCATGATAACCGCGATCATCGTGGACGACGAGGCAAAAGCCCGTGCAGTCCTGGAAGAAAAAATCAGGCAGTTCTGCCCTCAATTGCATCTGATTGGTCAGGCAGAAGATGCGGAAGCTGCTTATCGTCTCATCACGGAAAAGCGCCCGGCCCTTGTTTTTCTGGACGTGGCCATGCCTCGGGAGAGTGGTTTTGACCTGCTTAAACGATTGCCCAATCTGGATTTCGAGATCATTTTCGCCACAGCGTTCGACGAATATGCGCTGGACGCGATCAAGTTTTGCGCGGTGGGTTATTTGCTCAAGCCCATTCAAACGGAGGAGCTTGTTCAAGCCGTTCATCTTGCGCAAGGGCGGATAGAGCAAAAACTGGAAAACATCCGAAACCGCCAACTCCTCAACAACCTGCTTCACCCGGGAAACGCCAACAATCGGATAGGCATCCCAACGATGGACGGATTGGAGTTTGTGCCCACCAGTCAAATCATCCGTTGCGAGGGCCTGCAGAAATGTACCCGCGTCGTGATTCAGGAAACAAAAGACATCGTCTCGTCCTACAATTTGGGTGAATTCCGAAAATTGCTGGAGGAATATGGTTTTTTCGCCGTACATAAGTCGTACTTGATCAATATGTCGCACATTCGACGCTTTGATCGAGAAGGTACCGTCACCATGGTTGACGGTTCGCATGTGCCTGTGTCAAAACGCAAAAAGCAGGAGTTTTTAGATCAGCTCACCCGCATCTGATTTCCGTTTGTTCTTTTTTGTTGCCGTTCGTTCCGACTATCCGCCCGGTAGTCAGATGAAATTTTTTTGTGCTGAACGCGCCCCTGACCTTTGGTGTATTCTTTTATCAACAATTAAATTTTTTCACCAAAATCAGGTTACAAAACCATGAAACACTCCAATTCTTATTGCCTGCTGATCGCTTTTTGCTTTGCAGGCCTTTTCAGCAATCCACTGAATGCACAGTTTGAAAGCACTTTTGGGTCTTTAGTAAACAACGAGGAAGCCCAGGATGGCAAACCAATTTCGAACGGCAGATACATCGTACTGTCCAACACGCTCAGTTATGGCCCTGCCAGCCGGATTCTCCTAACTCGCCTCAATTCCACCGGAACGGTAAGCATGAATGCGACTATACACGAGCCTGGAAGTCCTGCTACTGCCTATTTCGGATACTCCATTGATTTGGACCTCGACGCAGCCGGATTACACACAGGGTATTTCATTGCTGGAAGTCGCAGCACACCCAATGGAAATCAGGCGATTTTGATTCGCACCAACACCAGTGGGACGGTGAGCTGGACAAAACTTCTGCCAAACTTCGAGGCGGGTGGCGGCACCCTCAATGAACGCGGGGTATCGGTAGAACGCCAATCGAACGGGGATGTGATCCTGACCGCTTCGGCTTACAGTAGCACAGCGAATAACCACCGTTTTTCGGTTTCCAGATTTACCGGCGCAGGAGCCCAAGTTTGGAGCAATCGGTACTACGCAACCACAACGGGTCAAAGTTTCGAGGCTACTGAAGCCTGTAATGCCATTCGCTCAGGGGTGCAGGTCATCGCAGTTACCGGGCGTTATCAGGCAACAGGCCTGGCCAATACGCGCACATTCCTTTCCTGTATAAATGCAACAACGGGGGTTGAAATCTGGCGCAGGAGCTACGATGCGGGGCTAAATGCAGACCAAGGCCTGGATGTGGTTTATAAGCCAGCCAACGGCGCCAACGAAGCCGCTGCTTTGATGGTAGTGGGCTGGGCCGGGCTGGGACACCCCTCGTTGTGGGTAGTCCGCGCCAACCCCCTGAACGGATTGGCCAGTAGCAAGATTTATTCCCCCAATGTTTTCTACTCAGGATTCTCGGGCGAAGCCATCAGTCTGGACGTGACAGGTACCAGGGCAGCCATCACTGGCAGCGTTGTTTATCAGCCTGCGCCCGGCATTTTTCTCAACGGCACATTTGCTATGGTGCTGCCATTTTACGGCACGGAATTGCCCGACTGGACGTATTATTATTCCAGTTCTGCACCCCCCACTCCAGCAGCCAAGAGTATAGCCCCTATCACGGGCGTTAATTCGGGTTACTTTTTCACTTGCGGCACCCGATTTACCGGCTCGGCATTCGGCGATGCACATGCTATAAGGGTAACTGCGCTCGGTTCAAATGGCCAAACTGGTTGTGAAACAGACCCATTGACGGTCACAAGGGCTTTGATGGGGACTTCCACCTGGCGGCCATTCAGCCGAACCCCTTACACCTGGACGAATATTTTGCCCACTCGCACTACCGTAAACTTTGTCCAAGAGTTCTGTACGGATCCTTTGGGCGGCATTGGCGATGAGCGTAGCAATGATCCACTCGAAGATATGCCCGAACCAAAGATTTTCCCAAATCCGGTTTCCGCAGGGCAATTTGCTACGCTGGCTTTCAATTTACCAGAAGCCGGCAATGTCCAAATACGTGTTTTGGATCTGACTGGCCGGGAGCTTTGGTCGTTCAACGAACCCGTACCTGAAGGGGAGCAACTGATGGAACTGCCTTCCGGACAATGGGCGAACGGGGCATATTTTGTTCAGGTACAAGCTGCTGGTTTGCAAAAGACCTTGAAGATTGTGGTGTCGGGGAATTGATTATTAAAATAACGGCACAATTCTTTGTAGGCCAAGGGGTTGTGTCAAAAGTCTAGACAGGAAATATTTTGCGGAATTATATTTTTATTTTCATAAAATCCTATAAGGTTTTAAAAACCTTATAGGATTAAATTGGCAAAAAACAAAATATTATTTCTCACAAAAATTTTCAAAATACCTTTTGACACAACCCCTACAACCCCGAAATTCCGCACTTTTAGGAAAATGCCGCTACGACACAACAATTTATTTTATTGATAATCACAACATTGTGTAGTGTGAAATAATTGATCTGCTACCCCATCAATACTCCTAACAATTCCTGCGCTGCTTTAGCCACCACCGTCCCCGGCCCAAAGATGGCCGCTGCCCCTGCTTCCCGCAGGAATTCGTAATCCTGCTGCGGGATCACCCCGCCCACGACCACGAGTATATCTCCCCGGCCCAGTTTTTCCAATTCGGCGATGGTTTGAGGCACGAGTGTTTTGTGGCCTGCCGCTAAAGAAGAGATGCCGAGAATGTGCACATCGTTTTCTACCGCTTGTTTAGCAGCCTCCGCAGGCGTTTGGAACAAGGGCCCAATGTCCACATCAAAACCCAGGTCGGCAAAGGCGCTGGCAATGATCTTGGCGCCGCGGTCGTGGCCGTCCTGGCCGAGCTTGGCGACCATGATGCGCGGGCGACGGCCTTCCTGCTCGGCAAAAGCGTCCGTCATGCGGCGGGCGGCTTCGAAGTCTTCGTTTTTGCTCATATTGGCTGCGTACACGCCTGAAATAGATTTGGTGGTGGCCACATAACGGCCAAAGGCTTTTTCCATGGCCGAGGAGATTTCGCCGAGGGTAGCGCGGGCGCGGGCCGCTAAAATGGCCGCCTCCAAGAGGTTGGAACCGTTATTTGCGGCTTGTTCGATTACGGTCAAAGCAGCTGCTACCGCCCCTTCATCCCGATTCTTTTTCAATTCCTGCAAGCGCCGAATTTGGCCATCCCGAACGGCCGTATTGTCCACTTCCAGTATCTCAAAACGCTCATTATCTGCGACTTGGAAGATATTCACCCCCGCGATCTTTTCTTCCCCGGAATCAATACGTGCCTGTTTTTTGGCCGCTGCTTCCTCTATGCGTAGCTTGGGCAAACCTTGTTCGATGGCCTTCGCCATGCCGCCCAATTCCTCCACTTCCTGTATCAGGGCCCAGGCTTTTTCGATGAGTTCTGCGGTGCGTTGTTCCACAAAATAAGATCCGGCCCAGGGGTCAATGGCGCGGGTAATATCCGTCTCTTTTTGAATAAAGATCTGTGTGTCGCGGGCAATTTTGGCGGAAAAATCCGTCGGCAAAGCCATGGCCTCGTCGAAGGAATTGGTGTGCAAACTCTGCGTACCACCCAATACCGCCGACATGGCTTCGATGCAGGTGCGCGCCACGTTGTTGAACGGATCCTGCTCAGTAAGGCTCCAGCCGGAGGTCTGGCAGTGCGTGCGCAGCATCAGGGATTTGTCTTTTTTTGGGTTAAATTGCTTCACCATTTTCGCCCACAACATACGCCCGGCGCGGAGCTTGGCGATCTCCGTAAAATGATTCATCCCGATACCCCAGAAAAAGGATAGCCGCGGCGCAAATTCGTCAATATCCAGTCCCGCCGCGATGCCTGCGCGAATGTATTCCAATCCATCGGCGAGCGTGTAGGCCAGTTCGATCTCAGCAGGCGCGCCAGCCTCGTGCATGTGGTAGCCGGAGATGCTGATGGAGTTGAATTTCGGCATTTTCCCGGCACAAAACGAGAAAATATCGCTGATGATGCGCATGCTCGGTCCGGGCGGGTAGATGTAGGTATTGCGCACCATAAATTCTTTTAAAATGTCGTTCTGGATGGTTCCAGACAGTTTTTCGGGCGATACGCCTTGTTCCTCCGCGGCCACGATATAAAACGCCATAATAGGGATCACCGCCCCGTTCATGGTCATCGACACCGACATGTCACCCAGGGGGATCTGGTCGAACAGCACTTTCATATCTTCCACAGAATCAATGGCTACGCCTGCCTTGCCTACGTCGCCTTCTACGCGTGGATGGTCGGAATCGTAGCCGCGGTGGGTAGCGAGATCGAAGGCTACGCTCAGGCCTTTTTGTCCGGCAGCCAGGTTGCGGCGGTAAAAAGCATTGCTCGCCTCGGCCGTGGAAAACCCCGCGTACTGCCTGATAGTCCAGGGCTGCGTGAGGTACATGGTGGAGTAAGGGCCGCCGAGATAGGGGGGGAGGCCGGCGGTATATCGCCCTCCTTCGCCTGCGGCTACGGCAGGTAAAATTGACGATTGACGATTGACGATTGTTGATGGAAGGCGTAGCGTCGGATCGAACTGTAGCTTGGAGAAATCTGGTGCGGGCATGGCGGTATTTTTCGAGGCGAAATATCGGGCTTTTTGCGGGCTTGCTTTTCAAAAACAAAATTTATGAAAATCCGCAATTGAATTGCGGATTTTCATAAAAACTTTTACCTTTACTGCAAAATTGCACTAAATGATTGCCCGAGGACTAACAGATAAATTGATCGCCATGCGTGAAAAGTACCCGGTCTTATTTCTGACTGGGCCAAGGCAATCTGGCAAAACCACTTTGTTGAACAGTATTTTCAACGATTTGCCCTATTTTTCGCTTGAAGAATCGGATGTCAGGCGTTTTGCCCTCAATGACCCACGCGGATTTTTGTCAAACCTGTCCAAAGGAGCTGTTTTGGACGAGGCACAGCGTGTACCTGAATTGTTTTCATACATTCAATCCATTGCAGACCAAAAGCCAGGGGTACATTTCGTATTGTCAGGGTCGCAAAATTTCCTGCTTTCTGACCAAATTTCACAATCCTTGGCTGGTCGAACCTCGGTACAAAAACTCCTACCCTTGTCTTTTGCCGAACTGAAGGCTGCCGGAACAAATTTTGCCTCTTTAGACGAATTGCTTCATAAGGGCGGGTATCCGCGTTTGTATGCTAAGAATCTTGAACCAATTGATTTCTTCCCTTCCTATATTGAAACGTACTTGCAGCGAGATGTCCGCCAGCTCAAAAACGTAGGGGATTTAGATAGGTTTGTACAATTTATGGGCTTGTGCGCTGGTAGAAATGGTCAGATTTTGAACTTACAGTCGCTCGCCAACGATGCTGGTATCAGCCCCAACACTGCCAAATCTTGGCTTTCCGTGCTTCAGGCGAGTTATATCGTTTTTTTACTTCCGCCTTATCATGTCAACTTCAACAAGCGTATTGCCAAAACTTCTAAGCTATATTTTTATGATACGGGTTTAGCCGCTTCTTTGCTCGGCCTGCGCCGACAAGAAGATGTCCTGAATTATCACGCCAAAGGCGCCCTGTTTGAAAATTTTGCCATCGTCGAGATGTTGAAAAAGCATTGGAATCAGGGCATTCCGATGGATGCGTGGTTTTGGCAAGACCATTCAGGGAAGGAGATTGACCTATTGGTCCAATCAGGAAATGTATTCAATGCGTACGAGGTAAAATCAGGCCAAACCTTCAATACTTCGTTTTTCAGCAATTTAAACTACTGGCAATCGCTTTCAGGCGCCTTGCCTGAAAACTGCGCGGTGCTTTATGGCGGCGAACAATCTTTCAACACCTCCAATGGGAGGCTTATTGGATGGCGAGATTGGCTAAGTTGATGGTTACAACGGCGATGAAGGGAGAAGGCTTTGGATCGAATTGTAGCTTGGAGAAATCTGGTGCGGGCATAGCGATATGTTTCGGGGCGAAATATCGGAGTTTTTTTGGGCTTGTCCTAACCCTTAACCCGTCCTACGGCTTAAAGCCGTAGGACGGGTCGGGTCTCTTCGAAAAGTAAGAATCTTGGAAAAATCCGCGTCTTTGGTAAGGATGTGTAAATTGTTTTGGCGAGCAAAATCCCAAACCTCAGGGTCGTCCGAAGCATCCAAACCGACAGACTCAACATGAAGGCATCCAGGGAACAGATGTTCTATTCTCCGAGCGATTTTCGGCGATAAGTTGTTGTCCAATAAAAACATTAGGCAGCAACTGCTTGAGGGACAACAAGTTTGGTCTTCTCCGCCTCTGCCGCGTAAACCAGCACAGCCATGATGTCCGCCTCGGTCAATTTTGGAAAATCGTCCAGAATCTCCGTAATGCTCATGCCTGCAGCCAGATAACTAAGCACATCGTAAACGGTGATGCGCAGGCCCTGGATGCAAGGTTGGCCACTGCGCTTGCCTGGCTAGATGGTGATGATGTTTCTAAAATCGCTCATGAATTCTGTATTTTGGAAATAAAATAGGGAAATTAGGATGAACTTGTTCTGTTTTAAAGTATGAGATTTGTCAAGTTGACAAATCTGGATTGGCTTCAGCGAAAGCGTGTAAATAGTTGGCGGCGGCGCTTTAGTGAAGAGCTGTCATCCGCGATCCCGAGCAATCGGGAGAACGGGTGACATCTCCGAACGACAAGATTTGTTCCTGACTTCCGCGATGAGACCTCATCGCTATTCATGCGTTTGCACTAACCGAGCACTCAAGCCTTGTCATTTTGACGAAACCCGTCCGCATCAAGTGCGCTTTGCCCGAGTGTTTGCCCTCCCGAGTGTTCAAAAGGGGCAAATACTTGGGCAAAGCGCACTTGATGCGGACAGATCCCGACAGAATGACAACTCAAAAATCAGTTTATGGGCTAACCCAAACGACTCGCGCTGCTAAATCCTCCAGTGCATTTTTAGCCCATTCAAAATTCTTGCGGAATTCAACATAATCCGGATACGCCTCCGACAATTCCTTCCAATGCATTTGACTTTGCTGGAAATACTCCTTAATTTTTTGTTTATCTCCTTTTTGGTTCTGGAAGTACAATGCTAATTCCGCGTATGACCATGCTAGTCTGTTTTTGAAATCCACATTTTGTGGAACAGCATTATAGAGCTCTTCTCTTAGTCGTTTTTGGTTTTCGAGATTTATTAAGGCATTTTGTACATCACCAAGTTGTGATTGTATTTTACTTAGGAAGGAATACGAAATGGCCAAGCCGTTTTTGAAGGACACATTTTGAGGATAGGCCTCGTAGAGTTCTTCAAACAACTTGGTTTCATCTTCATAAAATCCCAAGGCCTTGTTCAAATTGCCCAGCGCGCTGTGCGTCTCGCCGAGTTTGGAGTAGGAAATGGCCAAGCCGTTTTTGAAGTCCAATTTTTCGCATAAAATTTTCATGCGTTCTGCCGTATCCATTGCTTTGGCGAGGTTTCCTGTGGCACTGTGGTACACCCATAAGCGGTCAAATACCATAGCCAAATCCTCATTGGCAATGTCCAGGTTTTCCGCCAAACCAAACACCAATTCCGCAAAAGGCCCTGCCGTAGCAATGTTTTTGGAGTGATTGCCTTCCGTTTCAAAAACCGCCTGCAAGCGCTGCACCATCGGCTCACCCAGTGCCCAGCGGCGTTCGGCATTGCGCTGGAGCAGTATTTTTTGCACCACGGGACTTATACGGTACGTGGCGCGGTCGGTGCTTAGCCAGCCTTTTTGGGCCAGCTGGTCGAGGGAGCGTTTGAGTCCGGGCTTGTCGTCGGGCGCCAGCAGTTCGCCCAGCACGGCAGGCGGGTGGTTTTCAGCGGGCAGCAACGCAAAGGTGCAGAGCAATTCGTGCAGCTCGGGGTGGCGTTGCTGCAGGTCCGCCACATCGTA
The DNA here is from genome assembly GCA_046160345.1 of Saprospiraceae bacterium. Taxonomy (GTDB): domain Bacteria; phylum Bacteroidota; class Bacteroidia; order Chitinophagales; family Saprospiraceae; genus M3007. Next base: position 456 of record JBJXGO010000310.1, on the reverse strand, counting down.
CAGGGCTTCTATGACCTGGTCGGTGCTTTTTATGGTTTCTTTTTTAACGTTGCTCGCCCACTCGGTCTGAACCTCAAAACCCGCTTCACCCAGCATAAGGCCAGTTTTTTCTATTTTTTCGAGCAGAGCACCGAGACTCAGTCCCCAGGCCGCGCCCTCGCGCAGGTTTTTGCTGAATACCTCGATGCAGAGGGTGTTGTAGTCCACCGCAAGCAGGAAGCGGTCGAGCAGGGCCTCAAAGTCGGGTGTATTTTCGTCGTGGTTGCTTTTGAACAGGGTTTTGGCCTGATCCGGGGGCAAACCTGTGATCTTGTATTCGGGATTGGCATCGGTCAGCACTTTGGAGCATCGGGAAGTGATTAACACATGCCAGCCCAGTCCGGTCATGACTTGCTGAAAACCCCGGATATGATCGGGTTCATTAGCATTGTCTAGCACAAGCAAGCAATCCTTGGG
>JBJXGO010000309.1:0-8641 GCA_046160345.1 Saprospiraceae bacterium | reverse complement strand
GTGCCTTATACAATTGTCCTGGACCACCATGGCAACATTGTCTTCGAGCACCGCGGTTACAGCCCTGGTGACGAATTGGAACTGGAAGAACTTTTTAAGGAATTGAAAAAAAAGGGATGATCGAGGGGTACTTCAAATATCAGGAATTTTGGAACAACTGAATGATCGCTTGTTCCTAAATTTTGAATCCTTTGATCAATTGGCCAACCTGCCAAATGTCCTCAAATGAATTGTACAAGGGGACGGGCGCAAAACGGATCACATTAGGTTCCCGCCAATCAGCCACAACGCCATGATTGGAAAGGAAGTCGAAAATCTCCTTGCCACGTTCGTCAGTAAGTAAAGATATCTGGCAGCCACGCTCTGAGGGGTTGCTTGGAGTGATCGTTTTGTACAAATTCCTGCCGCCATCTGCGTCGTCAAGCACCTGTTCCAAATAAGCCGTGAGGCGTAGGCTTTTTGCCCGCAAATTTTCAATTCCAGCTGCTTCAAAGATGTCCAGACTGGCTTTATGCGCCGCAAAAGAGAAAATCTGGGCATTGCTCAACTGCCAGCCTTCCGCCCCGGCCATGGGGCGAAATCCTTTTTTCATTTTAAAGCGTTCGGCTTCCTCATGCCCCCACCAGCCTGCAAAACGCGGCAATTCTGGCGAGTTGGCATGTCGCTCATGCACAAAAACACCTGAGGGCCCGCCAGGCCCGGCATTGAGGTATTTATAACTGCACCAAACGGCAAAATCCGGCCCCCATTCGTGCAGCCGAAGCGGCAAATTGCCTGCCGTATGGGCCAGGTCAAAGCCAACCATTGCACCAATACGCCGACCGGCAGCGGCTATTTTTTCCAAATCATAGAATTGCCCCGTATAGTAATTGACTCCCGCAAACATTATGAGCGACACGCTATCGCCGTGATTTTCAATAGTTTGCAAGATGTCTTCTGTTCTCAAAATATTTTCGCCCGCACGAGGTGCGATCTCTATGATGGCCGTTTCCGGGTCAAAGCCGTGCCACCGCACCTGGCTTTCCACAGCATATTGATCGCTTGGAAAGGCCCCCGCTTCCATCACAATTTTGAAGCGCGTTTTGCTTGGCCGATAAAATGAAACCATCATCAGGTGCAGGTTCACGGTCAAGGTATTCATCACCACCACCTCATGAGGAAGCGCGCCGACCAGCCGGGCTGTTTGAGGGGCAAGAAATTTGTGATAATGCATCCAGGGCAAATCTCCCCGAAAATGACCTTCAACCCCATGTTCAGCCCATTGATCAAGTTCGTTCAGAAGTGCCTGGCGCGTAGTTTTGGGCTGGAGACCGAGTGAATTGCCGCAGAAGTAGCAAACATCATTTGGAGTGATAGTCTCACTTGGAGTGAGACTATCACTTTGGGTATGTTTCGGAAAAATAAATTGTTCGCGAAAGTGGCGGAGCGGGTCTTGTCCATCGAGTTGGCGGGCCGCGGCGAGGGTATTTTCGAATTGCATTTTGCTCAAATTGTTGGCTGATGGCACAAAGGTGGCAAATCTGGAGGCTCTATTATTTGAGCGCTTGTAGTTTTTAAAAAAATTGGAGCGTTGTCCCAAAACCCATCACAAGAAACAGCTAATTGCCCTTGCATGCAGAAGTGGCGCCTGTATTTTGGCCCCTTATTGCGAAATGTTTCCACGAAAGTAAAAATCGAGGCATTTTTGCGCCCGAACCAGACAAATAACCAATTCAACCAATCAACAATATTATGCAAGGTCCAGCCATTTTCTTAGCACAGTTCATGGGCGACACAGCCCCATTCAATTCACTTGAAGGAATTTGTCGCTGGGCGGCATCACTTGGTTATGTTGGGGTGCAAATTCCTACCTGGGACTCCAGGCTCATCGATTTGGAAAAAGCCGCCGAAAGTCAGGCATATTGCGACGATCTACGCGGCCGCGTAGAAGCCTGTGGTGTAACGATCACTGAACTGAGCACCCATTTGCAGGGTCAACTCGTGGCCGTGCACCCGGCATACGACCTGATGTTCGATTCTTTTGCGCCCGAACACCTGCGAGGCAATCCGAAGGCCCGCACCGACTGGGCTGTTAAAACTTTAAAAAATGCGGCAAAAGCCAGCAAAAACCTGGGCTTGAATGCCCATGTCACGTTTTCAGGGGCCCTGATATGGCATACTGTTTACCCATGGCCACAACGCCCTCAAGGCTTGGTGGAGGCTGGGTTCAAGGAATTGGCCACCCGATGGAAACCGATCCTGGATGTTTTTGATGCGTGCGGCGTGGATGTTTGCTACGAAATTCATCCGGGAGAAGATCTTCATGACGGCGCAACTTTTGAGCGTTTTTTGGCTGCAACCGGCAACCATCCGCGTTGCAATATTCTGTACGATCCTTCCCATTTTGTACTTCAACAACTTGATTATTTGCAATATATTGACCTCTACCACGAGCGCATCAAGATGTTCCATGTCAAGGATGCTGAATTCAACCCAACAGGAAGAAGCGGTGTTTATGGCGGTTTTCAAGATTGGGTAGATCGTCCGGGGCGTTTTCGGTCACTTGGCGATGGCCAGGTTGATTTCAAGGCCATTTTTTCCAAACTGGCTCAGTACGGTTACAAAGGCTGGGCTGTTTTGGAATGGGAATGCTGTATAAAGGACGCACAACAAGGCGCCCAGGAAGGAGCGCCCTTTATTGCCGATCATATTATAAAGGTAACAGATCGGGCATTTGACGACTTCGCAGGGGGAGAAGTAAACGAAGCACTACTCCGAAAAATCATTGGGATTTGAAATATAGAAGAAAGTATGAACGGCGAATGGGTATAAATTAGACCTTTGCGTTGCTTTTCAGAAAATCAAATTTTGCAACAATACCAAGGCTTTCTTGTTTGAAAGCTTAATTTTTTGATTTTCAATGGGATATTTAAAACAACAGTACGATCCTCAAGTCCTTAAGCAACTCCCCTCCATCGTCAAGTCTTATCAATTGCCTGATACAAGAAAGGCTGTTATCCAGATACTCAATTCGTTTTTGCCGTTCCTGGCAATTTGGGTAGCCATGTATTTATTGATTGACGTCTCGTTTTGGCTGGTGTTGCCCCTGGCTGCCATCAATGCATTCTTCCTGGTCCGCATTTTTATAATCCAACATGATTGTGGCCACCAGTCATTTACCGGCAATCGCAAAGCCAACGATTTGATTGGCGAGGTATGCAGCCTGCTTAGTTTCATGCCATACCGATACTGGGCCAAGAGCCATAATTTTCACCACGGTCACAATGGCATCCTGTGGGAACACCGCGATATTGGCGATATCAACTTGCTGACTGTCAATGAGTTCAAAGCCTTGCCGCGTTGGAAAAAATTGCACTATGCCCTCTTTCGCAGTTTCCCGGTGCTTTTTGTCATTGGGCCGGCATGGTATCTGCTCATCCAAAACAGGTTTCCACTCATTCGACTAAAAGGCTGGGAACACGCTCATCGGGCCTTGTGGAAGCACAACTTGTTGCTGATCGGTCTGCATGTGGGTATAATATTGCTTTTGGGATACAAGGCATTTTTAATGGTCCACCTGCCTATTTTGCTGTTTTTTGCGGTTATTGCCATTTGGTTCTTCTATGTGCAACACCAGCACGAAACGTCTTATAAAGAGTGGAAGGACAAGTGGGACTACATCAGAGCAGCCGTTCAAGGAAGCACTTTTTACAACCTTCCAAAGATTTTTCATTGGTTGACCGGGAGCATCGGTTACCACCATATTCACCACCTCAATCCATTGGTGCCCAACTATCAACTTGCTCGCTGCCATCACGAAAATCCAATTCTTGATCAGGTAGCAAACAAGATCACGTTCCTCCAAAGCCTTCGTTGTATGTTCAACAAGCTCTGGGACGAGGAGCAGGAGCGCATGATTACTTATCGGGAGTATTTTCGGAAGTATCGGAAGAAAAAGGCGTAACGGTCTTATTGGCAAAAAGAAAGAGCCACCGCGAACCTTGATTGGTTCCGGTGGCTCTTTTTCATAAAATAGTTGCTTATACTATGGATTTTGTCATCCCGGTAGTCATAATATCTTCAGCAATATTGAGACCGAGCGGGACTCCCCCAATATTTTTGGAATAGTCCGGTACATTGCTGGCATCTAAAGCAAAAGCATCAAAGTGCCAGTGTACCCCTAAATACACCCTGCTGAACCCATTTTCTTCGATCATTTTCCAAAGCCCTCCAGGAAAATTGCGCTCATGTCTTGGACGTACAGTGCCTTGGTTGTCAGTGCTTTTCCCATCGAATTCTTCCGATACAAAACTCAAACCGTCAAACAGGGTATCAGGGCCTCTGCCTTTTACACCATAAAACTGTCTCGTGATATGGAATGCTGCTGCCCCAAAAGTGGCATGTCCGGAAGGATAGGCAGGAAATGGAGGCGTAAAATTCTTTGCTCCATTATTGTTAGAATTTGGCGCACCCAAGGGGAGCCAATTTACATCACATTCATTTACCAGATTGTTGTTAGGCATGGTTGAGACATTTACAGCCCCGCCAGGCGTTTGAATTATCGCCCCCAATGATTTGTCATATTCCCGTATCCCGACTACCGGTCGGAGCAGATTATGGAGGTATTTTTGCTCCCAGGCAAGTATCCCGGCATCCGCCATAGCAACGTTTACGAGTGCAAACAAACGTGCATTTTCCTCAATCGTATTGTTTTTTGCCTTAGCCAGTTCTCGCACTATCAAGTTGTAAAGACGTGGTGGAGTGCCCAACTGTTTGGCTCCATCATAGCCCCAATAAATGCCCATTACAGTTTCGTCTTCGGTGCGCCGTGGGTAACCGGTCGGAACCGTGCCTGCCAATTCTGGAGCTATACCCTTGCCACGTACAATTTTCAAGGCATCTCTGTATTCCTTGGAGGTAATGGCCGGGGGAGCATCCAGGGCATGACGTTTGCTGACCGCGAAGCATTTAGAGGTGCCGATAAATGGCCCGTAATAACCTTGTTGTGGGTTGCAAGGATCAGGATGATGGGCACTCCGGTTGGTCGGAGGGTTGTAGCCCGCATCAGACGCTGTTGGGTCGCTGCTGCGGTCCAAAAACAATGCCTGAGCAATGACAGCACCGTGATTGAAACTGGGCACAAAGGCAGGTCCTCCTATGCCATAATCAAAATCTGCCTTGCTTTTAGCGGTATTGAACGTTGTGATCTGGCTGGTATGCAAGTTAGAAAGCATCCAATGTGCCGCACCTGATATCGCTGCATCGATCGATGCGTTATTGGGGGCACTTGGCAGGTTTTGCAAATAGCTAGTGCCGCTGCCTTTAGCACTGACATACGCATCGTACATTGCAAGGTGTACCATTGCCAGGGTGCGTGCACTTCGGGTTGGGCCGCGTGTCCCGCCGTCAACGCCGTTAGTGTGTGCTACCCGATTGGCTTCGAGGGCTACCTCGTTCCAGAAAAGAATGGAATCCATAGAGTTATTGATTTAATGAAATTTATTTGTAATCAAACCGCTTTGTGCGATTCGGCTCAAAGGTGGGCGGATACCAATCGGTTATTTTGGAAACGGCTTGGAAATCCGTTGGAAATCTGTTGGAAACGAACTCTTTTTTCATGCCAGAGGGTTTAAATCTTGATTAACCATTTGGTTAAAAAAATCAAGTCAAAATTTGCCCCATAAAAAATCTTGCCTCATATTTGTTCCAAAATTGACCAAACGGTTAAACCCTATGGACAAACTTGAAGGCGCCCAAGTTTCACCTGATTCTACCGAACAAAAAATCTTCGATGCCGCGCACGAAGTGTTCACCCAAAAGGGCATGGACGGTGCGAAAATGAAGGAAATTGCTGATTTGGCAGGCATTAACAAGGCCTTGTTGCATTATTACTACCGCACCAAAGAAAAACTGTACGAGACCGTAGCACGTGCGGTTGTAGGGAAGGCTGTGCCCGTCATCCGCCAAATGTTTGAAGGAGATCTTCCCCTGGAAGAAAAAATCAGACAGTTTATTGACTTCTATATTGGATTGATCTCTCAAAACACCTTTATCCCTTTGTTTATCATTTCGGAAATCAACAAGCACCCGGACCGTTTTTTTGAATCTATTTTTCCAAAGGAGATGCCCCGCCCTGATTTTTTTTTCAAGCAGGTGCAGGACGAAGTCGCCGCCGGACGAATTCGTCCAATCAATCCCAAACACCTCATTGTTAATATTATATCTTTATGTGTTTTCCCCTTCGTTGGTAAACCGATGATGCGGCTTGTATTGGGCATGAGCACGGGAGAAATGCGTGTCTTTATGGAAGAACGGAAAACCGAAGTGACCAGTTTTGTGCTCGCAGCGTTAAGAGCTTGATTTATAAAACCTTTGACAAAATGAACCTAAAACAATTTCAATACCCATGAAATTTTTACTCGACTTAGAAGATCGGGCATTAGGTTATGGTTTGAAATATACAGATAGTTTTTCCAACACGCACCTTGGCATCATTGGGAAGCCCGGGCCTGCCCACTAATTTTCTCTATGAAAAGAATTAGGCTGACAACTTACGCAATTTGCTTTTTGCCATTTTTGGGGCTTGCAACCGACACGCTATCGGTTGAGCAATGCCGTACGCTTGCACTCAAAAACAGCCCAATTCAACAAAAAAAACTGTATGCAGAAAGCATCAATGCCCTGCAAATCAGGAATTTGCAAAGCAATACACTACCGCGTATCCAGGCTGGCGCTCAGGCAAGTTGGCAAAGTGATGTTTTTGGGTTGCCTTTTAGTTTTCCAGGCTCCGAATTCCCTGTAGTGCCCAAAGACCAATACAAACTCTCGATAGAAGTGGCACAGCGTATCTGGGATGGCGGCACCGATCGCATTCTTCGACAACAGCGCGAGGTAGAGCGTGCTGTTATTTCGGCTCAAGTGGACGTGGATGCATTTTCGCTCCGCGAAGTAGTGACCGACCTTTATTTCAAAGCCCTGCTGCTGCAAGAAAGCGAGGCTGTTTTGCTTTCATCAAAAAAAGGCCTCGAGGCCAGGCTCAGACAGGCTGAGGCAGCTGTGGCAGGCGGTACAGCATTGCGCACTTCGGCAGACCAGGTGAAAATCCAGTTGTTGAAAACAGAACAGCAAATCTATTCAACACAATCAGACCATCTGGCAATCCTGGAGGTTTTGGCTAAATGGCTGGGCCGTGACAAGGCAGATTTTTTACTCATTATTCCAAAATTGGAACACGAAAATAAAAGCCCTCTGGGCAAGCCTGCAGGGGTTGGCAATTCGGAGAAATTACGCCCCGAACATACGCTTTTTTTGCTCCAGCAGCGTGGCCTTCAAACCGGGAAAGATGCACTCGGGCTCCGTGCACAGCCTCGGATCGAAGCCTTTGCGCAGGGTGGGCTGGGAAGGCCCAATCCGTTCAATTTTTTTGAGACCGGTTTTGAGCCTTTTGTGCTGGTTGGCCTGCGAGCAGCATGGTCGCCCATTGACTGGGGTAATAAACGCCGGGAGGCCCAAGTCTTTGATTTACAAATAAAAAGCATTGATCTACAACGACAATTTTTTGACCAAAAACTGGAGGCAAGCACATTCAAAGACCTGGCAGATGCATTAAAATGGAAGGCACTATTGACCCAGGACGACGCCATTATCGCGTTGCAAACCGATATACTTGAACGCGCGGAAGCGCAAGTAAGAAATGGGGTAATGACTATGACAGATTTTCTGATGCAGCAAAACCTGTTGACTCAAGCTCAACTTACTAAAAAGAGTCATGAGGTGCAGGCTGCGCAGGCTTTGGAAATGTTTCGCGCAAAAACTGGAAATTGACTTGATGTTCCCGGATTAATTCAACTGGAACGCGACTAAAACCTGAATAAAATTGACTTTTAAAGGAATAGAATATGAACTTTCAAGCCATTATTTACGGGCTATTCTTTATAGCATTTATAGCGTCATGTCAAAAATTTGCCCCTAAGGCAGATGCCTATGGCAATTTTGAGGCCGATGAACGCATCGTCAGCGCTGAAGCCAATGGCAAAATCCTGAGCTTAAGTATAGAAGAAGGTCAAGAGCTCAAAGCGGGTCAGTCTGTGGGCGCCATTGATTCCATTCAAATCAAATTGAAAAAAGACCAACTGCTCGCCAACATTAGAGCAGTGGTTGCCAAAAGTCCTGCTATTGGCGCACAACTCGCTGTTTTTGAAAAACAAACGGCTGCCGTTCGCCAACAACTTACTACCCTTGAACATGAAAAAAGCAGAATAGAGAATTTACTAAAAAATGATGCAGCCACCCCCAAACAACTGGATGATTTGAACGCACAAATTGAGGCAACCCAACGTCAGATGGATGTGATCGGAGAACAGAAAACGGCCACCAATGCCTCCCTGGATGTTCAGAAAAGCGGGTTGCTGGCAGAGCTGCTTCCGATTCAAAAACAAATTGCTCAATTGGACGACCAGCTTGACAAGTGCCAAATAATCAACCCATTTACGGGTATTCTATTGGTAAAATACGCCGAGCAGGGCGAAGTTACCGCCTTTGGAAAGCCGCTTTACAAAGTTGCCGACCTTTCTACCATGACGCTCCGTGCCTATGTTGCGGGCGACCAGTTGACGAAGGTTAAAGTAGGCCAAGATGTTAAAGTACTGGTGGATATCGCCGA
>JBJXGO010000308.1:0-4450 GCA_046160345.1 Saprospiraceae bacterium | reverse complement strand
TTGGCTTGCCTGAAAGCCAGGCACTCCGTACAAATGAAGAAAAGAAACCTACTAAACCATTCTCAGAAAAGCTTAAGGATGCACTTCGCCCCAAGCTTTTCAAAGTCGGACTAAACATTGGATGGCTGAATGCTTACAGTACAGGGCTAATGCACGAAGGCGGGTTTTCATACAACTTATGCGGCGAAATAGGACTATCGAGGCATTGGAGCGTGGTGGCTAACCTTGGAAAGGGCCAGTTGCACTACAGAGCACATACGCCCGAGGCTATTTTGGGAACGCCGGTGTTTCCAATACTTCCCTCCATGGAACATCATTTTACAGACATGGACGTGACAGGGCAAAAAATCCACCAATTCGGTCTCGGTTTGCGCTACACTTTTGCTCAACCGGGCAAAGCTCGTCCATTCCTCGGTTTAGGCTGGGGCGGCCAAACGATTCTGCCATTCTCGATTGAATACGAAGTCCAGCACGAACCAACGGGGACAATTCAGAAAGGAGTTTTTGAGGTCACTGCCCGTACGCAGATGAGGAATATCCTTGGCCTGAGCGGAGGGGTCGAAATGCCACTCTCTCCCCGCTTTGAATTATCCTTGGAAGGTTCTTATCAAAGGCAGTGGAAGAAACCGAGTGGCATCTCAGCTGACCTTTTAGGTATCCAGGCAGGGATGAATTGGCTTTTTTGATTGAATTTACTATCTAAAGGTAGTTTTTTCATAGGCGGGGGGCGGGTCTCTGCACGCGATGCCGCCCCCTTATTTTAACTTATTTTTCATTCAACAATTATTGCATTATGATGCGTTTTTTCACACTTTCCCTGTTCTTCGCAGTCTTTGCGCTGACGGCTTTTGCTCAAACCAACCAAATTGTATGCTCTTTCGACCATAAGGTTGGAACTGAACCTCTGGTGCTTAATGAGACCGTTTTTTCCATTTGGAACAACAAAAAAATGCGTTTGAGTCGCGCTGAATTTTACATTTCTGAGGTCGAAATTCATCACCCCGACAGCACTACGATGCCACTTGTTAATCAATATCTACTCCTTAACGCCAAAAACCCGACAGCCGAATTTAACCTCGGCAGCTGGCCTGTAGATGTTGCCCATGGTGTTACCATGCATCTTGGCGTCCCTGACACGGTCAACCACAATGACCCGGCGTCCTACCCAACTAATCACCCCCTCGCGCCTAAAAACCCTTCCATGCACTGGGGTTGGTCGGCAGGCTACCGTTTTATGGCCATAGAAGGCAAGGTGGATAATAACGGTGATGGTGTTCCTGAAACCATTTTTGAATTCCACAACCTTTTTGATGAGCTGTACAGATCTGTTGAACTGGTTGGAGTAAAAAACGCTGAAAATGGTGTGTTGCATTTGCACTTTACCTTGGATTACACGCAACTTTTTAAAAACATGACCATGACGGGCTCCCTGATCCAGCATGGGAAATTTGCAAACAACGTTGCGATGATGAACAATGCAGCCAGCCAGAATTTTGTTACGATGCTTGGGACATCATCTACCCATGAAGTTGAATCTAATTCCATGAATGTGAAGGCATCTCCTAACCCAGCCAGTTACGAAACGATGCTGGAATATACCCTCCCCGCTTCTGGCTCCATCAACCTGATGCTGACCAATACACTTGGTCAAACCGTACGCAGGCTTTCGGGACTATCAGCTGCCGGCACGGTTCGCCTGGAAACGGGCACACTCCCGGAAGGTATTTATCAGTATGCCTTTTATGAAAATGGTCGGTTGCTGGCACACAAACAATTGATGGTCAAACACTAATGCGCATTTTTTTTACATTGATCGGATGCTTGATCTTCCTTCTGACGGCTTGTCGGAAAGAAGATCAAACATCCTTGATCGTGCCGGAGACAGATGAATATGTGCTGCGGGTCCCGGCGGGTTTTTCTGTTCCTGAAATACCAGCGGACAATAGGCTAACCAAAAGCCGGGTGGAATTGGGACGGCGATTGTTTTATGATCCTGCGCTTTCTGCAGACAGCACACGCTCCTGTGGTTCTTGTCATGCTGCCCATCTTTCATTTTCAGACAGTACAGCGGTGAGCTTTGGCATTGAAAACCGCCCCGGAACCCGCAATTCACCGAGCTTGGCCAATGTGGCTTATCAAAAAAAGTTGCTACGAGAGGGAGGGGTTCCGACGCTGGAAATGCAAATCCTTGTGCCTATTCAGGAGCACAATGAGTTTGATTTCAATATTTTACTCGTAGCGGAGCGCCTGCAAAAGATGCCGGAGTACGTCACAATGGCTGAAAAAGCCTACGGGCGGATACCTGATGCTTTTGTCATTACACGCTCGATAGCTGCATTCGAGCGGACATTATTAAGCGGAGATGCGCCTTATGACCAATATGCCTTTCAAGGAAAAAACAGTGCTTTGTCTGCTTCAGAAAAACGGGGGCTGAACCTGTTCCAAAGCGAGCGACTCAACTGCTCGAAATGCCACGAGGGCTTCCTTTTTACCAATCAGGATTTTACCAACAACGGCCTCTATGAAGTTTATCCGGACTCCGGGCGATTTCGATTGACCGGGATCGAAACAGATCGTGGCGTTTTCAAAGTACCCAGTCTTCGCAATGTAGTCTTGACTGCGCCCTATATGCACGATGGCAGTCTGACGACGCTTGAAGCAGTAATTGATCATTATCAAACAGGCGGAAAACCGCACCCGAACAAAAGCCCCTTGCTCAAACCATTTCATTTGGCGGTGCAGGAACGGACAGATTTGCTTGCTTTTTTACATTGCCTGACAGATCATAAGTTTGTCACCAACCCCGAATTCAGGAATTGAACAGCCATATCTCCATTTTTTGTCTGACAATCACACGATTATGAAAAAAATACTTTTTGCCTTTTTTACCATTTCCTGCTTTTTCGCCGCTTGCGACCCAAAAGAACCGATAGAAACCCCCGCTACTTATGATCCAACGCCATACGACTTAAAAATTGGCGATTTCCCTACGCCGGATCTCCCTGCCGACAACCAACTCACTGTAGCAGGTGTACAATTGGGCCGGATGCTTTTTTACGAAAAAATGCTTTCGAAAGACGGCTCACAAGCCTGCGCCGATTGCCACAAACAAGAGGACGCTTTTTCCGACATCCGTCAATTCAGCATCGGGGTAGAAAACCTGCCTGGCAAACGGCAGGCCATGGTCGTGATGAACCTTGCCTGGCACCAGAATGGCCTATTCTGGGACGGACGTGCCTCGAAAGTGCGCGATCAAGCCCTCAAACCCATCCAGGACCCCCTCGAAATGAACGAGACACTGCCCAATGTGGTAGCAAAACTTTCGTCGGACAAAAAATACACCAACCAGTTTATCCGCGCTTTCGGCGATGCTACCGTGACACCGGAACGAGTGGGTCTGGCTTTAGAGCAGTTTATGCTTTCGATGGTTTCTTACAATTCAAAGTACGACCAGTTTTTGAAAGGCACTGCTACCTTGACTGCCGAAGAGGAGCGAGGCAGGGTGTTGTTTTTTACTGAATTTGACCCTTTTGGCAGTTCGAAAGGCATGGAATGCTTCCATTGTCACGCCGGGCACAATTTTACGAACGATGAATTTATGAATAACGGCCTCGACACGGATGCCAGTATGACCGACGAAGGCCGCAAAAATGTAACCAACGACCCGGCTGATCGGGGCCGGTTCAAAGTGCCAAGCCTGCGCAATATTGCACTGACTCCTCCCTATATGCACGACGGGCGTTTAGCCACGCTTGAGGAGGTAATTGACCATTATGACCATGGTGTAAAGAACTCCTCGACCGTTGAGTTTCTCCTGCAGTACAATCTGCAGCCAGGTGGGCTTCAAAAGACTGCTCAAGACAAGGCGGATTTGGTGGCGTTTTTGAAAACATTGACGGACTACGATTTTTTAAGCAATGCAGCTTTTACAAAACCAGATTAATAATAAACCTATGACAATCAAGGCCTTACTTATTCCAACGCTCGCGGCCATGCTTTTCGCGCTGGCAAATTTTTCGACGCCACCCAATGGTCCTTGCGACTCGCCCGTAGTGGGCGGGCACACCGGCGCGCCCGGCGAAAGTAGTTGCACAGGTTGCCACGGCGGCACGGCCAATATAGGGCCAGGGAGCCTGCATCTTACCCTCAGTGACACTACCCTGCGCTATTCTCCAGGTGAAATTTTCGATGCCAAAGTGGTGATGCGACAACCCGGAGTTGATAAGTTTGGATTTGTTGGATTGGCCTTGAAAGACGTCGGCAATACTACCATTGGCACCTTCACGATTGATGACGCTGTGCGAACCCGAACCTTCAATGATGGCCCACGCAAATATGTGTCGCACACCCCTTGCGGTGCAGATGCCAGCCCACCGGATAGTCTTTCCTGGACCTTCCACTGGAAAGCCCCAGCGACCAATGTCGGCAACATCACGCTCTACCTCGCGGG
>JBJXGO010000307.1:0-11744 GCA_046160345.1 Saprospiraceae bacterium | reverse complement strand
TCCTTCCCTTATCTAGCCCTGCCTCATGCCGGAGATAGTGACTGTGGAGGCACGGTTGCTGACCTGGCAGCCAAACCAGATGGATTTTTGGGCGGTTTCTCGGGATTTAACAAGAACCTGGTGAATAATGGCAATTCCGCGGCAAGGGCTACAGGTTATCCAAACCCGTTTGCATCCAATACAACCATTCGATATGAAGTGGAAGCTTCAACCGAAGTGAACATTTCTGTATTCGATCGTATGGGAAAACTTGTGCAAACTTTGGTAAACCAGCCAATGGACCCCGGTATATATGAGGCTCCTTTTGAGGGGATCAGCCTGCCTTCAGGCCTGTATTTTGTTAGAATTACAACCAATGGGGGCAAAGACCAGCAAGTATTGAAACTTGCCAAACAGTAAACAGGCTAAAAAGTGAGGCGGTTACTTCAAGTCGCCGCCTCACTCCTGTTTCAACCCCTGACAACTTATGAGCCTTTTCAACGACCTAAAAATCAATCAATTCAACATCGAAAATAAGGGGAGTGTTGCCTGGAATACTTCCGGAGCCATAAGGCCCATAGCCTAGTGCAGAAGGAATTAAAAAAATTCCTTTGCCACCCCGCTTCAATAGTGGAATTCCTTCCTGCCAACCTTGGATTACTTCGTTGAGCTTGAATTCCCTCGGAGTACCGGTTGTTTGGTCAAATATATCCCCGGTATTCAGGATTTTGCCAACATAATTAACCTTGACTTTGCTTGAAAGACTGGGGTGACCACCAGACCCTGGCACACTTATTATGTAATGCAATCCAGAAGCAGTGGATTGTGCTACCAAGTTGTTTTTGGACAGATAGTCTTCTATTTTTCCGATGTCGGCCTGAAGTTGTTGTTGGACGGTAAGGCCTTTTTCGCAGGAGAAGAGAACTAAACTGAAAAGGGTGAATAGTAGAAATCGCATAAAATGAGTGGTTGTAAATTTGTTGGTTATTTGGTGATATGATTTATTGAAATAACGGGTGGCTTACCAAACCTGTCCAGGATAGGTCCGCTGAATATGTTGCATTTCTGCCAGCATAAAACCCAGATGTTCTGAGTGTTTCCCTTGCTTGCCTCCGCTTTGCATCCAGCTGCCAGCAGGAAGGGAAAGTGTAGCTTCTTTTAGCACTTCCTCTACTTTGTTATTCCATAAGCCCTTGATTTTCAACAAATCTGGTGCTATCCCTTGGTTAAACATTTCTATGTCCAGCGCATCAGGTGTGGTCATTTCACCTGTAAAAGGCCAGAGTGTGTCTACCGCGGCCTGCATTTTTTGATTGCTCAAATTAGTGCCATCTCCTAAGCGAACCACCCATTCAGATGAAAACCTGAGGTGATAAGTGGATTCTTTGAGGGCTTTTTCTGCAATGTCGGCAAGTCGTTTGTCACTGCTTTGCCGCAGGGCCTGGAGTTGGTAAAAATTGAAAACATCAAAGAAAAACTGTCGAACAATGGTTTGCCCAAAATCTCCATTTGGTCGTTCTGCCAGCAGGCAGTTTCGGTATTGATGTGCATCCCGGAAGTAAGCAAGATCGTCTTCACTTCGGCCTTTGCCTTCTATTTCACCGGCATAAGTAAGATACATACGGGTTTGTCCCAAAAGGTCCAGGGCGATATTGGTCAGCGCGATATCCTGTTCGAGCACGGGGCCATGGCCGCACCATTCGCTGAGGCGCTGGGAAAGTACCAGCGTATTGTCACCAAGTCGGAGTAGATAATCAAACATGAAGTTTCTTGAATTAGGATATTGGGGCACAAAAGTACGCGCTCCTCCTTCCTCCTAGCAAGCAAGTTTTATCTTTGCATTTGAATTTTGTATTAACACTATGAAAATCAGGGAAAAAGAACCCATGAACTATTTAAAATTCGAGTTAAAAACATTCGAAAAGATCCCGATAAAAATCTGGAACGAGCCTTTGGAGGCCTCTCGGCACGTTGCCCAAAGTATTGCCCTTGCTATTCGCCAAAAGCAGCAGGACGGCGAAACCTTTGTGCTTGGCCTTGCTACCGGCAGTACCCCGATCAAGGTTTATGAAGAATTAGTCAGGCTCCACAAATACGAAGGCTTAAGTTTTAAAAATGTTGTCAGTTTCAACCTTGACGAGTATTACCCGATGCCGAAGGAATCCCGACAGAGTTACTGGAGGTTCATGCACGAATATTTGTTTGATCATATCGATATTCCTACGGAAAACATTCATATCCCGGATGGCACGGTACCTCTGGAAAATGTAGCGGCCTATTGCGAGCGCTATGAAAAACTGATCGACCTTGCCGGAGGTATTGATATTCAGATACTTGGCATCGGTCGTACAGGTCATATTGGGTTCAATGAGCCAGGCGCCTGGGAAAGCTCACCAACCCGGGTGGTGCGGCTCGATCATCTTACCCGTCACGATGCCGCCAGAGACTTTCAAAGCGAGGATGATGTGCCTTACCGTGCTATAACCATGGGAGTAGGCAGTATTTTTAAGGCACGCACTATTTATCTGCTGGCTTTTGGCCAACATAAGGCGCATATTATCCAACAAGCCATCGAAGGAGACATTACGCATTCTGTACCAGCCTCTTTTTTGCAAAAACACCCCAACACTAAAGTTATTCTTGACCAGGGTGCATCTGAGGAAATGACTAAAATGAAGTCTCCCTGGCTTGCAGGTGTTTGCAACTGGACTGAGGATCTAATTTGCAAGGCCGTGATCTGGCTTGCTCAAAAAACCAACAAACCAATTCTAAAACTTACGGATGAAGATTACAATGAACATGGCCTGGGCGAACTGCTCATTGAAGAGGCAAATTCCTATGAGCTCAATATTCGGATTTTCAACCGCCTGCAGCGCACCATCACAGGCTGGCCAGGGGGCAAACCAAATTCTGACGATTCGCATCGTCCCGAACGTGCTGAACCTGCCAAAAAACGAGTCCTTTTGTTCAGCCCTCATCCGGATGACGACGTCATTTCTATGGGTGGCACCTTTCAGAGGCTTGTTGATCAAGGTCACGAAGTTCATGTGGCCTATCAAACTTCGGGCAATATTGCCGTACACGATTTTGATGCTTTACGGTACGCAGAGTTTATGCTCGAATTTGGGGAAACACAAAACATCATGACGGAAGACAGTCGCAAACTTTACCAAAAAGTTATCAGATTTTTGAATAATAAAGGAGATTCTGAATTTGATATTCCTGAAGTCTCCAGCATCAAAGGTCTTATCCGAAGAGGAGAAGCGCGTGCAGGGGCACGATTTACAGGATTGTCAGACAAGCACATACACTTTTTGGACATGCCATTTTATGAAACCGGCACATCCCGTAAAATGCCCCTTGGAGAGGCTGATATTCAAATCGTTGTAGAAATAATGGAATCTATTAAGCCCCATCAGGTGTATGCTGCCGGCGACCTTGCTGACCCGCACGGAACCCATCGGGTTTGTTTGGATGCCGTTTTTGAGGCATTCAACCGACTAAAAACAAGTGTTTGGATGAAGGATTGCTGGCTTTGGCTGTACAGGGGCGCCTGGCATGAATGGGCCGTACATGAGATTGAAATGGCCGTGCCAATGTCGCCCCAACAACTTCGCAAAAAGCGACAGGCAATATTTATGCACCAAAGTCAAAAAGACCGCCCGCCCTTTCCTGGCGACGACAACCGCGAATTTTGGCAACGGGCAGAAGACCGCAACCGGGAAACGGCAAAAATGTACCGCAAGCTCGGCTTGGCAGAGTATGAGGCAATGGAGGCATTTGTAAGGTGGAAGGGGTAAATCAAAATTAAGTTATACAAAAATGCATTTCTTCACCCGTATCATCCATTGGGAATATCACCCCTGGTGGCTTGCCAATATCCCCGTTTATGGCTTTTGGCTTTGGTTTGCAGCGCGCTCCCGGCATTTGATGTTCTTTTCAAACGTGAATCCTGCCATTCCGCTGGGAGGAGCCATAGGCGAGTCGAAATGGGATATATTTAAATTGATGCCGCCCGAAATTTTACCCAAAACCATTCTTGTGGCGGCAGGGGAAGCGTTTGAAAAAATTATGGAGGCTATCGAACAGGCAGGAATAAGTTTCCCGCTCATTGCCAAGCCCGATATTGGAGAACGGGGATTTTTGGTCAAAAAAGTGGAAAGTCCGGAAGTTTTGAGGGAATACCTCACGCGCTGGCCGGTAAAGTTCATCTTACAGGAATTCCTCTCACTTCCGATGGAGGCCTCGGTGCTTTACCATGTTTTTCCAGGAGAAGGTGGCCGTTTTAGCATCAGTTCTGTTTGTATCAAAGAGTTCCTTTCAGTACATGGAGATGGCCTTTCAAACATCCGTCAACTGATGATGCAAAATGCCCGGTCTGCTTTCCAAGTCTCCCGTTTTGAACGAGATTTTCCGGATATTTTGCAGAAAATTCCGATTGCGGGAGAAACCGTATTGCTCGAACCAATAGGCAACCACTCGCGCGGCACCAAATTTTTAAACGGAAATGCACTAATTACCCCCGAAATGCTGAAGGCTTTTGAGCCTATCTGCCGACAAATACAGGGCGTTCAATACGCACGTTTTGACTTGAAATGCAAATCTTTAGAAGCGCTGCAAAAGGCTGAGTTCAAGGTAATGGAACTCAATGGGATTCTTGCCGAGCCCGCCCATATCTATGACCCGGGGCACGGGATGCTACGCGCCTACCGGGACCTCTGGTGGCATTGGAATTTGCTCTTTCGAATGCATCGCGCGCAGCGTAAAAAAGGGGTTTTTCCTACCCCGATTGGACAGGCATGGCAGTTTATGCGCGGTTATTTTCAATATAAAAAATCTCTTGAACAGTAAGCCAATGGGTTTTTTAATAATCTGTAAGGTCTTGATTTGAAATAAAAAAGGGCACGAGACTTTTCCCGCGCCCTGGAATTTTTCAATTCTGAGAACAATACTTACACACTGTTTTATATATTTCTAAAACCGTGCCAGAAATGATTTTCTAATTTAATTTGTAATTGAATATTTGGTCCTACCCGGAGTTTTTAAACCTGTTTTATTTTTCCAAAAAGTCCTGGTACAATGTCTGCAAATATGCTTGTGCATTGGCCCGATCCAAAGAATCCAGATTGCCTTCAAAAATGCGCCATTCTTTACTACCAAACTGATAGAATCCCTTCCCCCTGTCTGTTGCCCAACCGATGCCGTTTTCATTGGTGTAATACGAAAAACCGTAGGTCGTTTTTTTCCCTTTTACAACAGGACGGATATTTTCACTGGCGCTGACTTGAAACAGGTTACGTGACCAATCAAAATCATTATTCCCCCATTGAATTGGCCCATGTTTCAAAAGTTCAAGCATCAAACCAGGGATATCATGGTGATTTCCAAATGTGCCAATTCGCGCACCATGCCAGTTTTCCCCCAGAGGTTTTCCATAGATAATCAACGGAATATGACGCGATTCAGGCCGATCCATACTGATTCCACCGGGTTGAGAGGCACCATGATCGGCCACCAGTACAAATACTGTATTCGAAAACCAGGGCAGTTGTTCGGCGGTTTTAAAAAAAGCACCAACAGCGTGATCCACGAAAGCAGCGCTGTTCAGGAATTTTTCCCGGTCGTTGTTGGCCGACCATTTGCTTTGAAACGGCACATCGAACGGCGGGTGAAGGCTTAAGGTCATGGCAGCGGCAAAAAAGGGCGTTCGCATACCATTGATCTCCTTCAGAACTCGCTGCAACAAAATACCATCGTCCACTCCCCAGCGTTGCGTTTTTTCTTCGCTTTCAAAATCTTTTTCAGAAATTATTTTGTCAAATCTTTGGTTGCTGAGCCACAAGCCGAGGTTGGCAAAAGTGAGTTCGCCGCCATAGAAAAAAGCAGTTGAATAGTCGTTTTGCTTTAAAATCCTTGGAATAGAAGGAAGCTTGGAGGCCTTGTCATCCAACAAAATAATACTCTGATCCGGTTGTGCCGGATAGCCCGCCAGGATGGAAACAACTCCTTGGTCCGTGCGGTACCCACTCCCGTAAATATTTTCGAAAAGAATGCCTTCCCGACCCAAACGGCTCAGGTTAGGGCAGACACCAGCGTGGCCGCCCAATTCCTCCATCACTTGAGCGGTATGGCTTTCCAGGATCAGAAAAACAACATTGATAGGCTTGTGCTCCAGGATGGAATCTGAGGGATAAGCTGGAATGGTTAATTCAAGGGGAAAATCTCCAGTAGTTTCAAAAAGCCTTTCTGTCTGTTTTTTTGCAGCGGTGTCATCAACAACCCTAAATCGGTTTTCTATGGAGCGGGTTTCTATAAGACTATGGCAAAGACTCCAGCCTGGATTTGTAGCGGCATGGTTGTTGAACAAATTGGGGGAATAGTACACCGCGCTTTCATTGATCGGCATAACCCCAGTACCGCCCCGGATGGCCAACACAAGCAAGCCCAGCCAAAGAGGTAGCGCCAACAAGCTCCAACGGGAAACATTCTCCTGATAAATTTTGGTGCCGACCAATATTTTGTATGCCTTCAACAATAACCAAATAGACCCCGCATAAATCAAAAAACTAGCCAGTTTAAAAGGCAGCGACATGGAATCCAGCAAGGCGCTGGGGGTTTTGAAATATTCTACTGCACGGTTGTTCAACGGAGTCTGCCATTCCTGATAAAGAAAAACATTCGCACCAAAAACAAATATGAATATGCTCAAAACCAACACATTGTAGCCAAAAATACTTTTTTCGAAATAAGGGTAAGCGCGGTTTCCAAATGCGAGGCCCAATTGCCAAAGTATGGCCGGGAGGGCCAAAAGGTAGGCCGCAAAACTAAAGTCAAGCGGTAATGCGTGCCAAAATGCCAGCCAGGTAGCACCGGGGTCTTCTGCCGACCATTCGCTGCGAAACCACAGCACAAACCACAAGCGAAATATTCCAAAAAACAATAGCCAAAAGGCAAGTAAGCGGAACGGGAAATGGAACGGTTTTGAACTTTTTAGCATTTAAAGACAGAAAATGGAGCGGCAAAGTTAAGCCTATGTAAAGTAAAAGTTGAGGCAGGTTTATTTAGGTCTTTGGGCTTCATCGAATGATCTCGGTAGTTGCAGCGTATGATAACTATTTGGCTATGAATCAATAAAAGCCAATTTCAAAGGACGATAAAACCCCTGAATGCTCGTTGTTTCTTAAAAAATGCCTTTTTTTGCGCATCTGTTTTCTCCGATACCCATGTTCCGAATACACCATTTCTTACTAATTGCTTTCTTTGTGTGCGCTGCTGATTTGCTTTTCGGCCAGTCTGCCGCTGTGCTCGACACGCTTGGAAACCGATTAAATTTACTTCTACAACTTTCGCAATCAAGCAATTACGAACAAGCTCAGGTAGAAGCAGAATTCCTGCGCGAGTTTTTAGAACGACACAAACTTCCCCTTAATCCACAGGCACTAAGCCTCATGTCCGGCATCTACAAGGCCAATCAAGATGAGCCCAGCGCCGTCCGGTTGCTGGCACAAGCTGAGCTGGACGCACGTCACGACCCAAATTTTTCTACGAAAGCAGCCTTGTTAAAAACTATTGTAGAAGAAAGTCGAAGTTGGGAGTTGCACAAACAGGCCCTCGTATGCCAGCAACTTTTGGCAGTAACCCAGGACTCCATTGCGGCCAGAGAACGCCGGGTGGATAAAATCGGGATGCAAATCCAATTTGATTCACTCGCAAAACTGCGCCAGCATGAACTGGCTGCTCGGGCCAAATTTATCAGCATTGAGAAAGAAAAATCCATGCTGTATGGCATTTTAGGCGGCTTGTTTCTGCTTACCCTGATCGTCTGGAATGCACGAAGCGAAAGTCGTTGGCGCAAAAAGCTTCAAAAGAAAGAGCAGGAATGGGACATTATTCGGGCCAATTTGCAACATGAATCTGATGCCAACGTGCTTTCGGCAGCAGTAGAGGCATCCCAAAGTGTGCAGGCCAATTCCAGCACCTCACTTGACCCCTATACCGTTTATCAAGGCCCCAAGCCAGAACAGATCTGCCTCCTTATTGAGCCTAACCGCCAGGTGGTATTGTATTTGAAATCCCTGCTTTCCGACCGTTTCCAGATTGAAACTGCCAATTCGCCGACAGAGGCCTTGCAAATGACCTCTGAGATGTTGCCCGACTTGATCGTGTGCGATGTACTAATTAACGGTAAGGCGGGAATCGAGATCGCCCGGCAGATCAAACTCAGTGAAAAAACCAACCACATCCCTGTGGTGCTGCTCACCGATAAATTCGGCAATGAAGGCAAACTCGACGCGCTCCGCGCCGGAGCCGACGCCTGGTTCACCCGCCCGGTTATAGACGACGAGTTTGATGGAACCGTGCAGCGGCTTTTGAATGACAGAAAAATTCGGCACGACCAATTCAATCGCTTCCTGCAGCTTTATTTTTCTGAAAACCGGGTACAGATTCACGATCCATTCTTGCTGAATACCGTGCAGATGATCGAGCACAACCTTGCCGATCCCGACTTTATGGCCGACGATATGGCCCGTAAACTGCAATTGAGCAAAACGCACTATGCCAAGAAATTAAAAGTGCTCACTGGTAAAGAACCTGTGCAGATCATCCGCGAAATGCGCCTGGAAAAAGCCAAGGTTCTGCTCGAAAAACGGGCCGGCACCCCGCAGGCTATTTCCGAACTGGTTGGCTTTAGCAGTCCGGGTTCATTTGGACTGGCATTCAAGGAGTATTTTGGAGAGAATACGCTGTTGTTGTATAGTTTGCCTGCGGGGAGCACTAACAAATTTCTTTAAGTAAGGGTGAAGTTGTTATTTCATTGGTATTAAATTCGTTATGTTGATGTTCTGTAAAGAAGTTAGATTTGGTGGGTGGGTCATTCTTGCCCCCGCCTGAAGTGCGGGGGTTACAAGTTGATAGATGTCTTGGGTAGCCTACGTTCGGAGGAATGCCCCTCATTCCTCCTCCCCAGCCCCGCGACCCATTCGGTACTTGATGTCGTAGTTGATGATGCAAAACCAGCTCCCACCTGAAATAAAGCCTCACACCCCGGGAATGAAGCCGATTTGCAACGGCTTCGGTTTAGGTTTTGGAGTGCAGACAGATGAAGTATTACTCGGCTCGAAGGGAGATTGCGCATGGCCGGGAGCATACCTGAGCTATTTTTTCATTGATCCCACGCATGACGGCATTGGTATCTTGATGACCCAAAGTTCCGATTTGGTCAATTTGCCTCTGCTGGGCGATTTTCACCAAATGGCAAGCGCAGTATTTGTCGGGAATTACGAAAAAGATTGTATGGATCGGATCATTGCCCTCGACGATTCACTTGGAAGGCTTCGAAATCATGCTTGTGAAAAAGTTTCCATCAGTCAGTCAATTCAGGACTATACTGATGGGCTTGCAAAAATTGATTTTCAATATTGTCCGAAAATATTCGCTGCAGGCTTTGAGAAACACCGCATGGCTTGGCTCGCGTTGCTTCCTGTTACGAACAAATACCTCGAATTACGGGGGGAGATGCACGTTGTTTTTAAACAAATTGAGGCCGGAACGGATGGGGACCAGTTTAAACTGTTGGTTAAAACAGTCTGGGACACCTAGGCTGAAATAGAGTTGGCAATGAATCAGAATTGAATGGAGACGATTTGTACCTGATTCTTATATCCATGGGCCATCATTACCTTAATGAAACCAAGTTTATGTGATCTAATCTACTCCTTTAAGCGCTTTTGCCTTTTCAAGCAGCCAGCGCCATTCGGCCGCTTGTTTTTTTCCCTGAATGCGTTTTACAAGGAGTTCGGAGCGTTTATGGTCGCCCGGAAGAGAGTTGATGATTTGGTTCAATAAGTTAGCAAAATCAACATGGATTTGTCGCTGATTATCGGAAAGCAGTTTCGTCGAGGTTCTTATCAAAAACATCTTAAAACTGTCCAATTTGTATGAAAATTGATCAGATTGCAATTCATATAAAGTTTTTAATTCTAGGCGCTTCCCTTGTAACAAATAAACTACAGAAGTTGAAGTGTCGGGAATATGGTCCAGACAATCATCAAACCGACCTATAGCAAATAGGTAGTTTGCCAAATTGAATCTGTAAAAATCCTGGGTTTCATTTTCGTCAATTAGGTCCTTTTTATATTTTTCAATAAACTCCAGGGCCCAGTCATGATTTTTTACCCAAATAGCATTGTTGCAAACACCTAAATAGGTAACGGAATGAAGTTTCCCCTTATAATGCAGGTATCCGCGATTCAAATTATCCTTATACAGTTCATGCAGCGTGAAATTGATTTCTTCATTTTGGGCATCTGAATTATAGATCAAAACGCAAAGATTTCTAAGATAGGTGTAGAATCCCCTTAGGTTATCAGGGTCTATTTCTTTTTCGTTCAATAGCAACAGGTCAAACAAGGAGCGGACATCGGATGGCTCAAGAAAGTCTTTACTTAATAATTTGAATATCAAATAATTAACCCTGAGCGAAGCAGAGGCTTCTAAACATCTTAATGGTACATTGTTTTCTTCCAGAAATGTTTTAATGGTTTCAGGAACATCGAGTTTGGCAACCTTTTGCTGCAATAGAAATCGATTTAGTAGTGCCAAACGATGTAGATGGGCGTAATTTTCCAAAGTTTGAATTACTGCAGGTACGTTCAGGTCACCTTTTAACCTGTTGTGCCTACTCTCCTCATTATGTTTGGCGTATTCCAAAAGAAATTGGCGATGGAAATAGGTTTCATTTTTCCAGGCATATTCTGCCTGCATTTTTTGAAGTTTTGAAAGTAGGTGTTGGTAACGGATTTCTAAACCTTTCAACTTCACTGATTCAGAGAGATCAAGGACTTGATCAAATTCATTTCCTTCTCTTAAATATTGCTGAACCGATAAAAAAGTACGTACAATTTTGTGCGCCTCCACCCTTACTTTTTCCAATTTGCCCTCGATAAAATCCTGGCCAGGAAAAATTACTGAAAAAACTTGTTTGTTGTTCAATTCAAGGTTCGGATCCTCCCAGGGATGGCTCAAACAAATTTTGAGGAGCGGGATAACCTGAGCTCTCATCTTTCCAGTATTGATGAATTGGAGTGAAGCGAATTGCAAAACTTGCTCTTTTTCCTGAGGCAATAAAGTACGGATTAACTCAATTAGTTGGCTCTGCTCCATATTTGAAGGGAATGTTTGGAAAAAAGTGTTGTTTTTTTCTAAGCCCAAAGTAATAACCTTTGTCTTGAAGTTCATCAATTACACTTTAATACATACAAGATTATGGCAAAAAACATACTATTAACGCTGTTTTTCTGCGGCACATCCTTGGTTTTCACTCCCGTTTTTGCTTCTAATGAGCCCCTATTGCTTGGCTTCAACCAAGAAGTATGCACTGCTCCAGCTCCGGACAGTT
The DNA here is from genome assembly GCA_046160345.1 of Saprospiraceae bacterium. Lineage (GTDB taxonomy): Bacteria > Bacteroidota > Bacteroidia > Chitinophagales > Saprospiraceae > M3007. Next base: position 367 of record JBJXGO010000307.1, on the reverse strand, counting down.
TTCGTATCACTGGTATCGGGGGCGATTTTATTGCCTTAGCTTGGAATCCAGTCTGGGTTGGAGCCATACATACTTTGGAAGTTTTAGAAAATGATGGAACAGGTGGGTGGATACCTTTGGATACTTTTCCTGACTTGCCTGGCGGGTCATTTACGGTGGAAGGACTAAATGCTGGCACCGAATACCGATTTATACTTGCTACAAATTGTGCTTCCGGGGAGACAAGTGAAATCAAAACCATCATTGATGGTATTACCTTGATCGTGGATTTGGTTATTAACGGCCGGAACCCGGTTAGCCCGGTACCGATAGATTGTGCGGCGCTTCCTTTGAATAAAAACTGGGTGGGTTTTAAAGTTGAGTATGT
>JBJXGO010000306.1:0-17456 GCA_046160345.1 Saprospiraceae bacterium | reverse complement strand
TGATCCGGCATTCCCACCATATTGAATTCATGATCGTGGAAACGGAGCATGATGCGCTTTTGCTTGAAAACACCCTCATCAAAAAGCATCAGCCGCGTTACAATGTGATGCTGAAGGACGAAAAATCGCCGCTGATCTATATTTGTATCAAGCAGGAGCGGTTTCCCAGGGTGTTTCTTACCCGCAAGGCGTTCAAGGACGGATCCACTTATTTCGGACCATATTTGCAGAAATTCCGGGTGGAGCAAATTGCCGAATTGATTCGCAAACTTTTTCAACTTCGCACTTGCCAGTTGAATCTTTCGGTCGAAAACATTGCCAAAAACAAGTTTAAACCTTGCCTGGAATATCATATTAAAAACTGTGCAGCACCCTGTATTGCGCTCGAATCAGAAGCTTCCTATAACCAGAAAATTGAACAGATCAAGAATATACTGAAGGGCAATTTTGCTGCGGTGAAAAACCATTTGAAAGAAGAAATGGTGCGGGCTGCAGAAGAAATGAGGTTTGAGCAGGCGCAAGGCTTAAAGGAAAAACTGGCTCTTTTCGAAGATTACCAGGGGAAGAGCACGGTGGTGAATCCCAATATACACGATGTGGACGTATTCGCGATTGCTGACGACGAGAAGGAGGCTTTTGTCAATTACCTCAAAGTGGTGAACGGGGCTATTATTCATACCTACACCATCACGCTGACAAAGAACCTTGACGAGGATAAGGAGATGATGCTGACCTTCGCTATTCAACATTTGCGGGAGCGATTTAATAGTTTAACGCAGGAAATTATCGTTCCGTTTGAGGTGGTTATTCCAAATCAACTTTCGGAAAGTTCCAAACTTTCGGAAAGCTCCCTCACCATTACCGTACCTAAAATTGGCGACAAGAAAAAGTTGCTTGAACTCTCCGAGAAAAACGTGCAATACCACTTGCTTCAAAAAAGGAAGCAGGCCATGAATGCAACCGGCAAACAAACCAGTGCCGAGCGCATTCTTCGCACACTACAGGCCGACTTGCACATGGAAGCCGCACCACTTTGGATCGAGTGCTTTGACAATTCTAACTTGCAGGGAACCAATCCGGTATCGAGTTGTGTGGTATTTAAAAATGCAAAACCTTCCAAGCGGGATTACCGGCATTTCAACGTAAAATCGGTGGAAGGCCCGAACGATTTTGCCAGTATGGAAGAGGTGGTCCTGAGGCGTTACCAACGGCTTATTGGCGAAGGGGCAGGATTGCCTCAATTGATCATTATTGACGGGGGCAAAGGCCAACTCAGCGCCGCCATGAAAAGTATTCGCGCATTGGGACTGGAAGGCCAGATTACCCTGGTTGGCATTGCTAAACGGCTTGAAGAAATTTATTTCCCTGACGATCCCGTTCCGGCGCATATCAACAAAAAATCCGAATCGCTCAAACTCATCCAGCAGGCTCGCGATGAAGCCCACAGATTTGGTATCACATTCCACCGAAACCAGCGCAGCAAGGATTTTTTGAAAACGGAACTGACGGAAATACCTGGAATTGGGAAGAAGACTTCGGAGAAGTTATTGGCGCATTTTGGGTCGCTGGCGCGGGTGCGCGGGGCTGAAAAACAGGAAGTGGAAAAGTTGATCGGAAAAGTGGCTGCGAGCAAGCTTGCTGGGTATTTTGAAGGAGAAATAAATAAGGAGGTCGAAGGCGGCTAGAGTGTGTCTAAAAAATGCTCGCCGGGTCTCGGTGGAGTGCAGGTAGGTCTTTTCCAACAATGTCAAGTAGTCGTCTTCTGCGACCGTTGACCATTCAACTGCAATCATTGTGCTGCAGTTTTTTTGCCAATGATTCGCTGCGCTTTTGCCCGTACCACTTCATGCGGCACCGTCTGCCCCGCAGCAGCTTGTGCCCGACCTAGCTCAATTTTTTCTTTTTCCTCATCGGAGATCAAATCCCACCAATCGCCCCCTTCTTCGCGGAGTGCAGCAAACAAGGCGGCTATTTCTTTTAAAATCAGTGGATCGTTGGTATCGTCCACCATTCGGTGCAGGTCATTTTTTAATTCACTCGTTGCCATTTGAAACAATTTTCAACAAAAGTAAAAAAACGAATGCAATTATTCAAATCCCATCACCCCACCTGAAACGTCCGCATACTCAAACCCCCGTACTCCACCGACTCATACACCTGCTTGATCTCCTCTTTCCCATCGGCCAGGCCAAGCGTGTAAAGCATTGGAATATAGTGGTCTGTAGTAGGCACAGCGAGTTTTCCGGCCGTACCGATTTGTTCGTAGTTGGCCAGGGCTGCATAATCGCCCGAATCGATTTTTGTTTTCACCCAGGTATCAAATTCTGTTGCCCAATCATAAGGCGTTGAATCGCTCATTTGAAGTTTTGGCATGCTCATACGCAGGTTGTGCACGATGTTGCCACTGCCGATAACAAGCACACCTTTTTCGCGCAACGAACGCAACTGAGCAGCCAGATTAAGGTGGTATTGCATCGGCTGGTAGTAGTCTATGCTCATTTGAAACACCGGGATATCAGCTTCCGGGAACAGGTGAACAAGAATGGCCCATGCTCCGTGATCAAGTCCCCATTCGTTGGTTTCGTGCAGCAGGTGGCTCAGTAACGCGGTTTCTTTGGCCTTCTGTGGCGAACCCGTGGCCGGGTACTGCATATCAAACAAGGCCTGGGGGAATCCTCCAAAATCGTGGATGGTTTTTTGTTTCTCGCTCACGTTCACAAAACTTCCCCGCGTAAGCCAGTGCGCCGAAACGACCAGAATAGCTGAGGGCGTTTTGCCCTCTTTTTTGAATTCCGCACCGAGCTTTTTAAGACTTCGGGTAAACGCGTTGTCCTCCAGTGCGTTCATGGGGCTGCCGTGGCCGACAAAGAGTGCGGGTAATTTGCCCGACGAATTCTTCCCGGTGGAGGGTTCAATAAATTTTGGAAAATCCTGAAGTTTCATGTTGCAAGTCGCTAATGGCAACATCGCCATCGATTTTAGAAAGTCGATTCTATTCATTTACTGGAAATCAATTTTGGTGTTGCAAATATAGATGTTGTAACAATTAAAAATAAAAAGAGTTTTTCGATAAATTAAGCTCGGCATCAGTTGGAGATGTTCCTTTCCCAATCATTCGGTGTTCTGCCCTCCTAAGTGTTAAAGTTACACTCTTCTACGACATTTGTCGTAAAATAATTTGCACTTACGACAATTGTCGTACACCTTTGTCGTTATAAATCGGAATCGCACTTACAATCCACCAATCCACTAGTCATCATGTCTTACCAACCCTCCGAAGCAGAACTAGAAATTCTCCAGATCCTCTGGGAGATCGAGCCTGCCACTGTGCGCAACATTCACGAGCGTCTAGCTACTGCCGGGAAGGACGTGGGCTATACCACTGTGCTCAAGCAAATACAACGGCTCACTGAAAAGGGCGCATTGGAAAAGGAGATCATAGAAGGCTCCCATCTCTATCGGGCTCTTGTCAAAGAAACGGATGTTAAACAACAATTGGCAGGCAAAGTGATGCGCACAGCTTTTGGTGGCTCGGCACTTCAAATGGTGATGCACGCGCTTGGCAATGAAAAAGCAAATCCCGAAGAATTGCAGGAACTTAAAAAATGGCTTGATAAGCAATTGAAAAACTAAGCATACTCCCTTGATGTCATCAAAACCTTCATCAAATATCTTATTTTTATGAAACATCTGCTAATTTCCTGTTTGTTCGTTTTCGGTTCGATGCAGCCGTGCCTTGGACAATCAACGGATTATACACTTGCATATTACCCAAACATCAACGAAGCCGAACTAGCCATTATAAGGGAGGATCATACTGCTGCATTGTCCTTGTATAAAAAGGCATTTCAGTCAGTGAAATCAGGCTTTGCGCGGGATTACCGTAATGCGATTATTTGTGCTACCTATACCAAAGATGATGCCTTTGCATTTGAATATTTGGAAAAATTGGTGCTAAAAAGCATGGGTAAAGACTTTTTGTCAGATACTGCCTATGCTCCTCTTAGGCAAAAGAAAGGATGGGGAAAACTGTTGAAAGAATATGATAACCTGCATGCCCGATCCCTAAAGCATATCAATGGGCCTCTTCTGGCAGAACTTGTTGCAATGGCGGAGCGCGACCAACTTTTTCGTGCAAAAGAAGGTTCTTATGACGTTTACGGCGATACTATCGCCAAGATAGATTTAGAAAATGTAAATCGGTTCAGACAATTGGTGAAAGAATTTGGGTTCCCGTCAGAAGATATGATCGGGGCGTTCGTCAGCGAACAAAATGCCCCTTACAATATCGTCCTGCTTCATCATGCTCAAAATCTTTCAAACACAAATTACAATTATCCGATAGCCTCCAGTTTGGCTTCGATTATAGAACTGGCCGCCAAAGAGGGCAAGTGTTCGGCGAATCATGCAGGGTTTCTTCTGACGATGCAAAATGATAAATCGCTGAATTACGGAGCAATGGGTATCAACCAGTTAAGTGTGAATGGGCAACTCCGTCCTTATTTTCTTTTGGATAAATTTTCTGATGATCAATTGGACGGAATAAACCAAAAACGGGCAAGCATCGGCTTGGAATCCTTGGATGACTTCAGAATGAAATGTCAGTATAGGCTGGATCATCCGAACACCCTGTTCAAGTTGAGCAGCCACCAGAATTTGAATATTTGGGATATGGATGAGGTAATGGCCAAGGATTTTGAACCCTATTTTGATAAGATCACGCCCACTTTCCAGAAATAGAACTAAAACTGTTCAGATATGCTACCTAATGCCTTCACGCTGCTAGCCCAAGCCTTCGGCCTGACAATAGCCCACTCCCTTTGGCAAATTGCACTCATCTGGCTTGTTTTCAAGCTCGTCGAATGGCGATTCAATTCCCGTCATCAAGCGGTTTATCTGATTTCGCTGTTTGCTATGTTTGTTTCCACCCTTTGGGCCATGGCGACGTTTGCACAGCAATGGTCGCTGTTGCGACCGATACAAACGGCGAATTTTATCTCTGAAAATGAGTCATTGATCGTTTCAACCGACTTCGCGTCAAATGCATCAACCCTCAGCCTAAACCTTTGGGAGTCCGTCCAATTTTGGCTCGAAAGCCATGCTGCTCTAATCGGATGGGCCTGGTTGGTATGTGCGGGGTTGTTGTGGCTTCGGCTCATCGGTGGCTGGTGGCTGGTGCAGCGGCTGCGTAGGCAAGATGTATCTCCTGCTGCAGAGGCGTTCCAAAATATCTTCAATAATTGGGCAAAACGCCTGAAAATCAATCCCCAAACGCAACTGCTCGAATCTCCCCATATTTCTGAACCCCTCACTATGGGCTTTTGGAAACCGGTGGTGTTGTTCCCCGTAGGCTTGTACTTGCATCTTTCACCAGCTCAGGTGGAAGCCTTGCTCCTGCACGAATTGGCGCACATCCGCCGCCACGACTATCTCGTAAACCTCTTTCAACTGGCTTTGGAAGTTTGCTTCTTCTACCATCCTTTGTTCTGGCTACTCTCGCGGGAAGCGCGCTCCCGCCGCGAGTTTTGCTGCGATGAACTGGTGCTGCGGCATAGTTCCGATCCGATTTTGTACGCTAAAACCCTTACAGACCTTCAACTTTCTTCTCTTCACCCTTCAACTCAATTTGTTATGAACGCTACTGGAAAAAGCCGTTTTACAGAACGAATTCTATATATCGCAGGCATCTCGCCTAAACGAAGCGCCCGCCCAAATGTCTTCATTGCCTTGCTTTTGCCCCTGGTCATTTGTCTATCGTCCTGGTGGCCAACTGTATCTGAACCTGCCTCGAAAGAAGCCATGGATCTACCGATATTTACTGTTTTAGATACCACACCACCACGGAATGCGGCTTTGGATACTACTGTCGCAAGACCCAAAGAAAATGGGGCTGTTGCGCAGCCAAAGAGTTTAGAAGTAGTTGCTGATCATTTTAGCGAAACATCTGTTAACCGACGTGTTAGTGTCAATGTCGAACCTGAGGTGCAGGAAAATGTAGCCATAGAAGTGGTCAAGATGAATGTGTTTTACGTCGGCGTTGATAATCCCGTGCGGATCGCTGCGGCTGGAACCCCCGCTAATGAGTTACAGGTATCGCTGATCGGAGAAGGATCTATTACAGGCAGTGGAGTAGATTATATAGTGCGGTTGAAAAAACCAGGGCTGGTGACGATCAGGGTAATCCACAAGGTCGGCGATGAGATCAAGTTTGTGGTGGATCAAAAATACCGCGTTAAACTCATCCCGGACCCTCTTCCAAAATTGGATGGAAAGTACAACAGTGGTACCATCGGAGCCGAAATAATGCAGCAAGCCAAAGGCATCTATTCAAGAGCGAATAACTTTGATTTTGAAGCGGATTACACAGTTGTTGGCTTTGAAGTTACCTATTTGCCCAAAGAGGGGGAGCCAATTTCCTTGAATAATGTGGGCGGTGAGTGGAATAACAATGTTCAGGAAGCCATCAAAAAAGCCAAGCCTGGGGATACGTATTTCTTTGACGATATCAAGGTGAAATGCTCGGGAGATGTCGAACCGCGTAATTTGGGCGGGCTGGCATTCAAGATAAAAGTGGAATGAACGGGATAAAACGGGGTGTTATTATTTCGCGCAGATGTTGCTGTAATTTGCTTTATAACTTTTTTTCTCTTTTTGCTCCAAAACCTACTGTTACAGAAAGACAACTGTTGATTCGGTCAAAATCCCATGCTCCAGTATTTGGAAAAATGGAAGAAATACATAATTTAACAACAATCGGGTCAAAGCGTATCCCTCCCTGCACACCGAGTTCAGGCAAGAACATGGGTGTTTTTTTTTCGATATTTTGGATGTACTGGATATCTGGCGACTCGATGGAATATGAAATGTCCCCCTTTTTATGAGAAAGATAGGAAAGTCTTAGTGCCAATCCTGCTTGAAAATACCTTCCTCGGTAGTGCAAGCCTGGTTGCAAAAACCATCGCTGTAAAGCAAACTTGGCCGTACGGTCCAGTCCGAAATTGCTGAACAATTTTCCTGCGGCAAAACCGCCAAACAGGCTTGCGGCGCCCTTGGGTACTTGCTCGTATGCACCTATACCGATTTCCCACATACGGAAATCAGAACCATATTCTTGCTTCTTTCGTACACGACTATCTCCAGCGCCAAAGTAATTGGCCATTAGTGCAAGATGTGGCTTGAAACTGTACACGCCTTGTAATTCCAGCGCCTGAAAAGCCGCGCCTCGGCCCCAACCAATGCCTAGCACAGCGTCCCCTTTGCTGGAAAGGAAAGGGTTGTTCAATGTAGTTACAGCATAATTGAAGGTTTGACTTTTAGCCCCCAAGGACAATATCAATGCAAAAATACAGAGGAAGTTGTTTTTACTCATAAGTCACTGATTTAGATTAACTCATAACTCATTTCTTTTTTTTGAACATTTCCTGCAATTCAAAAGTAATACCCAGTCCGATGTTCGATCCGTCGAATCCATAATCGGTAGGCGCACCGGAGGCTAGCAAAACCAAATGTGCCGATATGGTTATCGGCTTGAAATGAAATCCAATATTGCCTCCAAATTCCGGAAACCAAAAAGGTGTCTTTTGTTCCAGTCGCTGGATGGTTTCAATTTGTCCGGGTTCAATTCTGTAGTCAACTTCACCTGATGGAAAATGAAGCCGAACCAACCGAAGCCCCATGCCGAGCCTGAACCAGCTATTTTTGAAGGTAAAGCTTGGTTGTACGAAAAAGCGTTGCAGGCGGAGGTCAGCAATTCGGCCAATACCATAATCGTTGCGGACTCGACCCTGGCCCCAGCCGACAAGCAACGCGCCTGTGCCAAACGAAATGGGCCTATAGGCGCCTATTGATGCCTCCAAAAGATTTCCCTTTGTAGTTTGAGTATAATTGGGGACGCCCAAAAAATTAGTTTGCGTAAAACTGCTGCTGGTGCGAAAATAGTTGAGTGCTACGATGCCATGTTTGACAGGGCTGTAAGAAGCATGAAAATCGCCATTGACCGAAACCGGGCTGCCACTTACTGCCGCAGACAGCATTCCGTCATTCTTTTTGTCAATAAACGGGGTAGAGATGAAATTTGGGGAATAGTGATATTGAACGCAACCGGTGGAAAAAAGCAGCAGGGCTCCTGCAAGTAGGGTAAATGATTGCATATCAGGTTGAATTTTAAATAAGCGGGTTCATTCACACTAGAAGCCATCTCAAAAATGGCGCTGGAGATGAAAAGATTGGATGATGATCGAAGTCAAGGCCATTTTTTGCAGACATAGTGGTGCCTACGGCGAAAAAAATGAACGTTGAATTCGGTCATCAGACGGATTTTCAGCCTAGCAGGCATTTTTGAGATGGCTTCTAAAAAAATCCGCCCGAAAGCACATCATAAATGGCTTCCGGGCGGCTGGGCAGTAGTGCTTGTGTTTACTGTTTGAATGGATCGGAAAACTTTTTGTCTGAGAGCAAGTGGTCGTCCGTCAGGGTATTCAAAAATGCGATCATGTCAGATTTGTTTTCAGAAGAAAAGCTCATTTTTTTAGGCTGCCCATTGGTTTTCAGGTCTGCATGGAGGAATGGGTGGTTCTGAATGCCAGTGCTGTAGAAGTCGAGGACTTCGTTCAAACTGGCAAATCGGCCATCGGGCATATAGGGTGCCGTGAGTGCGATATTGCGCAAGGTAGGCACTTTGAAAGAGCCATTTTGTGAGTTTACGCCACTGATTCCGCCCACACCAATGTCGGTTGGATTGGCCTCCAGGCCATTGTTGGCAAACTGCAATATGGGACGGCCCTGGTTGCCACTGTGGCAGGAGGAGCAATTTGCGTTGTAGAGTTTTTTGCCCCGGTTTTCGGCTGTTGTAAAATTGGCAAAGTCGGAGTTATACACCGTGTTGCCAAAATTGCCGACAAAGCTGGGTGCACTCAGGTTGGCTTCTGCATCAAATTTGCTTTGATACGATCCCATAGCATTTACAAAGTTGGAAACGGCCTCCAGAACGAGTTCTTCCGAGACTACAGTACTTCCAAATGCTTTTTTGAACAACGGCCCGTAATAAGGCTGTGATTCCACAATAGCTGCGATTTCATGCATTTTCATGTCCATTTCCTGTGGATTGGTCATTGAACCTCGGCTTTGGTCGGCAGCGGTTTCTGCGCGATTGTCCCAGAAAAAGCGGATTGCATTGGAGCCATTGAGGTCCGTGCCGTAATAGGCCGAAAAATTGGCTACCGAGCCTAAGGCGATAGAATTTCGAGTGGTAGATCGGTCGTACACACCATCGCTGAAAGGCTTGTTGTCGGAGAATGCCAGGTCTTGTTGGTGGCAGGTTGCACATGAAACCGTGCCGTCTTTGGACAGCTTTTTGTCGTAAAAGATCACCCGGCCCAACACTGCCTTGTCGCGCTCCACCGCACGTGGAAATAAGCCCACATTGCTTAAATGGCTGGGGAAACTTATAGTGTAATCATCTGGAAGCTCAGGCAAATTGAGGTACGGGGAGATCTGTTCGATTTCTTCCTTGGAATAATAATAATAGTTAAAGTCTGACTTGCAAGCGCCCAGAAGCAGGAACAAGGCGAATAAAGTGAATACGGGTGTGAGTTTATTCATGGCTAATTTTGTTTTACGGTGAACAAGTAAAATTTGTGTTATAGCGCTCAAAAGTAAGTCTAAATCTCTGTCGGCGTTGAGCCAGCTGTGCTTTTTCAAAATATTTAACAGACCAAAGACGCAGAAAATCCGAATTGGGTTGGGCCTTGCTCGATTTTTTACGGAATATAAAAAACAAACCCCGTTTCCACAGACAGATCTGCGAAAACGGGGCTGCTATTTATTGAACAGTAGAATTAGCTCTCTTTCCCTTTTTTCGGGTTATTGCGATCCAGCACTTCATCCACTAGCCCGTATTCTTTGGCCTCCAAGCTGCTCATCCAGTTGTCGCGGTTGCAGTCAATTTCAATTTTCTCATAGGGCTGTCCGGTATGGTGCGCCATCACTTCATAGAGTGATTTTTGCATTTTTTTTATTAAATTGTAAGATATTTCAATGTCCGAAACCTGCCCTTGAGCACCCCCTGATGGCTGGTGGATCATTACATGGCTGTGATACAAGGCGCTGCGCTTGCCCTTGGCGCCCGCGGCAAGCAATACTGCGCCCATAGAAGCAGCCAACCCAGTACAGATCGTAGCCACATCAGGTGCCACATACTGCATGGTATCATAAATACCCAGACCGTCGATCACCGAACCGCCCGGGCTATTGATGAACATTTGAACATCGCGTTTTGGGTCGGTGCTTTCGAGGAAAAGCAATTGAGCCTGGATGACGTTGGACACATATTCGGTGACAGGCACACCCATGAAAATAATGCGGTCCATCATCAGTCGGCTGAACACGTCCAAAGCGGCAGCGTTCATTTGGCGCTCCTCAATAACGTAAGGCGTGAAAGCTTGCACCCCAGGTACGGAGTTGCGCATGTATTTTTCAAGGTGCATCGTACTCATGCCAAGATGCCTCGTGGCATACTTCTGAAATTCGTTTTTGTCAAACATTTTGAAATCCGATTTTAAACGTGCATCCCACTCCCAATTTTTCTAGTCAGGAATGATTACCCGTTGTTTTTTTCTTAGGCAAAGGAAACAATGAATTTGCTACAAGGTTATGTCCCTGAAAAATGGAACTGAAATAAACGATGAATAAAGACCAATGAACTATGAAGCATGAACGATGAACGACCAAAATCAGTACCCCCATACATCATACATCATACATCATACATTGCTTTTCGCTTTTGCTGTCGCCGCATCAATCAATTTATGGAATTCTTCCGAACTTACAGCCTTGTCCACCAGGCCTATCTGTCCGCGTACGGCTTGAAGCAGCTTGTCAGATTCCAATTCCTGACGGGTGTTCTCCACATCTTTTTCGTCCTTCATCAGGCGTTCTATGCTGCTTTGGAGAATGTTTTCAGGCAGGTTGGCCTGAAAATAATTTCGCACCCTGCGTGCGTATTCATCTTTCAAATCTTCATCAGTAACCTCTATGTCGAATGCTTCGAGGAGCTTGTCCCGGATAATGGACCAACGGAGGTTTTCGGAAAATGCGGGGTACTCGCGCTCGATTTGTGCGGGCTCTATTTTACCTTCATTGGTTACGTTTAACCAACGTTTCAGGAATTTTTCGGGAAGCTCGAATTTGTTTAATTCCAGTAATCGTTCCTGCAGAGAGCGGAATAGCAAGGCATCGGAACGAACTTCATAAAATTGCTGAATTCCTGTTTTGAGTTTTTCTACAGCTTCTTCCTTGTTCGTAACACCTTGCCCAAAATAACCGTCGTAAAATTCCTGGTTGAGTTCGGCTTCTGCAACGCGGCTTACCTCGACAATAGTGCCTTCAAACCAATCGCCTACCTCGCGGTTATCGCCTTCAGGAAGTGCCAGGATATACTTACGGTGCATTTCCTCCTTTTCGTGGTTCTCTACCGTACGGGCGTTGTAACGCAAGGAATCGCCTGTTTTTAGCTGAAGCAATTGAATTTTAAGTGCTTCATCCTTTATGTTTTTCACTAAAAATGTCATGGGAGTTGCCCAGCCCTCTTCTTTGGTTTCGCCGTCTGCCGATACAAGTTCACGGGCGTCGATCCGTACAATGTCGTTCTCTTCTATACCATCGGTGGGGTGGGTGCGTACGCCCTGTCGCTTGCGCGCATATTGCAGGTCTTCTTCTGCGAGCTCGTCCAGGTTGCTTACCGTAAGCCGATCGTAGGTGTGGCTTTTGTCAATACCCTGAATCTCGAATTTTTGTAAAAAACCCACTTCGTAGTCAATCGAATATTCCGGGTCGGGGTTGTTGATATTGACAGAGAATTTTTGTTGCTGGTCTTCTGCAGGAAGTGGCTGCCCAAGTATGTTCATCTTTGATTCACGAAGGTAGGCCACCAATTCCTCGCTGAACATATCGTTGAGCGCTTCGGTAAAAATGGACGAGCCGTACATTTTTTTGATGTGGTCCATGGGCACCTGGCCAGGGCGGAAGCCTTTGACAGGCACCTTTTGGCGAACTTTTTTTAGTTCGGTGTCAAGTTTGGGCTTTAGTACTTCGCGGCTAATCGTGACAGTGAGGATTGCGCTACAATTGTCTATGTCTTTGCGGACGACCATAATATTTATGTGCTATTGTGGTTCCCACTTACGCACTTGCCTGCCGAGACTTGGCGGGCAGGGTGGCATCAGCGAGGGAAAATGTTGTCAATGAAACATCTATTTGAGTTGAACATTTTTGGCAAAAAAAAGATTTGGCAAATTTTTTCAAATCTGCCAAATCTCAGGGATCAAATCGATAATTCATCACTAAACCAATTTACTAAAAAGATGTGCGGGCGGAGGGACTCGAACCCCCATGCCTCACGGCGCCAGATCCTAAGTCTGGTACGTCTACCAATTTCGCCACGCCCGCTTTACCCGCCATAGCCCCGCTTAGGGGCGAAGGCGGGTTTGTTACCTATTAACCCACCCACCCGCTTAGGGGCGAAGGCGGGTTTGTTACCTATTAACCCACCCACCCGCTTAGGGGCGAAGGCGGGTTTGTTGTTTCTATAGTTCAATCCGCTTTCATTTCAACCAACTTTCTGATTGTTTAGACGAACCCGCCTTCGCCCCTAAACGGGGCTATGGCGGGTAAAGCGGGCGCAAAAGTAATGCCTTTTAGGAAAAAACAAAGGATACCAAATTGAAATACTTGCTAACATTTAATTTTCCGATCAATCCATTACCCTGCACTCTACCCGGCGGTTCTTCTGGCGGCCCATATCCGTATCGTTTGCTGTAACAGGCTGGGTTTTTCCATAACCTTTCCAGTTCAACTGCTCAGGAGGCACCTTATTGAAAATCAGTTTATTATAAACGCTAAGGGCTCGTTGTTCTGAAAGGGTCTGGTTGCTTGCCTCGTCGCCCACATTGTCGGTATGGCCGCCAATCTCGAAATGGAGTGCAGGGTTCTTTTTCAATACTTGAGCGAGTTTTTCAATTGCAACTTCTGCTTCGGGGCGTAGATATGCCTTTCCAAAATCAAAAAGAAGCGCATCCTGCATTGAATATTTTTTCTCTACCAACAAGGACTGTTCAATGTCGGCATTTTCATCCGCGACTATGGAGAAATCATCAAAGAGGTAATAAGCGATGCGCTTGGTCTTTTTCCAAAATTCATGCGCCTGGTTTTTTTCGTCCAGTTCCATCCTTTGCTCATCATCCATATTAATAAGTGTGACTGCATCAGAAAAAAAATTGCCGAAGAGGAAATATTTGTAGCTTCCCTTGTCCGCTTTAAAAACCAGGGAGATTTTGCGCCATGCTCCTTTCGTTTCAACGATCTGTGCCAGATTCACCTGTGGTTTTACGGCAAAATCCAGTTGACTGGTCATAAAATTTTCTCGAGTATTGATCCGCGTATCCGAAAAATAGAAACCGAAATTTCCACAGAATGTCGGGCGAATTCCGGTGGTTCTGCCATACACTTCGTTGAGGTGCTGGCCCCCCAGGGAGTCGTTGGCGTAAACCCAAAAACTAATTCGGTAGGTCTTCCCTTTTTCGAGTGGTTTGGCAAGTTCGCCCTGTATAAGTTCATGATAATCAAAGGCAAACTGTCCGTCTTGAAATGGATGGTACATGATAAGCCCCATCATGCGCTGTCCTTTTCGAGGTTTAGGAAAGCTGGGGCAGCCAACCACAGAATCCCAAACCAAAAGGTCGGGGGTTTGCAAATCAAAAGTTTTCCAGCCCTCCGCACAGGTATTTACAATATCAGAGGCGCTGGCGAATTGACATGGCTTAGGCGGTGTCTGCCACACACCTGCTTTTCGGAGGGGCTGGCGCTCAAAACCGCCATTGACGACGAGATTTTGGGCAGACAGTTTCGGAATAATAAACAGGCAAAAAGAAAGCAATAACAAGCGGTGATTGTGCATATCAGGTGATTTGTTTGGGGTAACGGTGGGGTAGGGCACTGAATTGTTTAAACTTTCCGACACACCATGATCACTTTCCTGTTTTCGGCATCCGTAGCAGCAAATAGATAAACCTCGCCGCCATCCGCAAGCCCTAATTTGCGGCGCACCTGATCCGGATTGTCCGGAAAATTGCGACAGGTAATGTTGGCTTTTCCGCCCGGCACATGGGATTGAACGGCCTTTCGGTCATACTTGCAAACTTGCTCGATGACAAAACTTCGGGCGGGCAATTCAGTTCGCAACTCGTTTGAAGTGTATAAATGCGTGTTGGCATGCAGTTTTGCCAGACCAGATCGCTGCGCAAAGGAACGAAATGCTCCTGCTTTCAAAATGGCCGGATTGGGTTCGTAAAGGAAGTTCTGGGGTGTGGAAAAAGGGACAACAGATCGTTGTTCCTCCGCCCAGGAGAAGATAAAAGTTTGTGATTCAGATTCTGAAATCCTAATAGGTCTCGACTCCAGCGATACTGCTTCAATAGGGATTTCATCAATTGGCCTTGCCCTGCGTTCAAGCAGGTACAAGACTTCCCGGCAGTCACCTTCAGAGGCTACTACCCAAATTTTGGAAACTTGTCCTAATTGTTGGGCTGCCAGTCGCAGGTCGAGCAGCGGAGCCGTTTTTATCAATACGAGCGGTGATTTTTCCAACATCAAATCCTTGATTTTCAATACATCCGGTGAGCAGTCAGCCAATTGGAAAACTTTGCCTTTTCGATCGTTCCTGCGCGCCGGGTCGAGGTAGATCAGGTCAAATTCGCCACTTGTATTTTTTAAAAACTCCTCTGCAGAGCGGTGAATGAATTGTACGTTCGTTACACCCAATTGGTCAAAATTGTGCCTGGCTGCTGCCAGCAGTTCGGCGTTTTGCTCCACATAGATCAGGGATTCGAATTGCCGGGAAAAGAAATAAGCGTCCACGCCCAATCCTCCAGTAAGATCGGCCATTTTTTTACCCGGAAACAATTCAGACTTAAATCGTGCTGTGGATTCGGAAGATGCCTGTTCCAATGATAGGGCTAAGGGGAATTCCATGCCGGGCAGATACCACGAGGGGATTTTGTGGCGAATTTTCTGCAAAGCCTGAACCTGCGCGGCAACTTCCGACATATTGAACGAAGCTTGTTTGTTTGCGGAAAGTGCCAATTGGCGCGGGTCGTCGTCGCGGTGCTGCCAGATAAAATCGTGAAGCGGAGTGAGCGGCATGAGAGCGAAGGTACTGCATGCGTAGCATCCCCGGAACACCTGAAAAGAGAGGCGGCGCTCATGCGCAAGGAAAGTCATAAATTGCGCCTTCTTGCGTTTAAGAACCGGATGAGGTTGAATATACGCCTGGTTCTTTGGTATTCGATTGAACATTTAAACACGCTGATGAAAAAAACAAAGCACCTGCTGATTGGCTTTATTTTCGGAACTGCCATCGGGTGGGCCTTGGGATTTCTTCGCATCCCATACCTGGAAAAGAACAGCTCATTTTTATTGGGCTTCACTACTGCCCTGGCCTTCGTTTCGCTGGTGCTCATCCTGTTGGCAGCATGGAACAGGGGGTTTTTAGCTGGGTTTATTGGAAAAAAAACGGAAGTTCAGGGTCCCAAGAACACCCCTGCACACACGGTAGTTTGGATATTGCTGCTGGGCGTTCTGGTGTTGGGAGGTGCTTTGGGCGGGCTGAGGATCTACCGAGAGATGGAATTTTCCAAACTACAAGTTCAAAACCAGGATAGGCAACTGCGCGAATTGGAATCATTGATCGCGCAAAGGAAGAATAACAACCTGGAACCCTTAATGCGTATTATTTTGGAGGATATCGGGGAGGAGTTGAATCACCATCCTGGCAGAAGGCTGCGAGATACCACGATCGCCAGAATAGCTGCCTTGAATTTGGCTTTCGAACCCTACCATTTTGTCGATGGAGACAGCCTGTCAAACCTGGCTTACAGCCCGGAACGAGGGCAGCTATTGCAGGCATTGGTGCTGATGAATATTGATTCAGGCTCTTTTGCTAAGATAAAGGGCCATGTGCTTTTTGCGCAGGCAGATTTGCGCGGGGCAAGGCTAAAAGGGGCGGATTTAAGTGGAATAAACCTAAAAAAAGCCATTTTGAAAGATGCCGACCTGAGTGGTGCAAACCTGAAGGGCGCCGATTTGGGAGAAGCAAATTTTTGGGGCGCAAATTTGAACCGGGCAAATTTGAGCCAAACAGATTTGAAAAGAGCAGATTTTAGCTGGGCCTTGTTGAATGAATCAAGCCTTGCCGGGGCCAACCTGAATGGGGCTACGCTGAGCAACGCGCAATTGAGAAAAGCCGATCTGGTGGACGCCAATTTTCAGTGGGGCCAAACGGTCGGGGCCATGTTCAACGAGGCAAATTTGGCAAGCATTAATTTAAGGGGTACCAACCTTTCCAAAGCGAATCTGAGTCAGGCCAATCTGTGTTATACCGATTTGAGAAATATTGACCTGAGCGAGGCCAATCTGCTTGGCGCCCAATTTGGCAAAGCCATGGTAGAAGAAAAATGGCCGGAAAAATTAAATCAATGGAACCCGGTGGGCTTAAAAGAAATGAACGAAACTTTTTCGGTGGTAAACGATTCATCTGATACCTTCAAGGTTCCTTTGTTCCGTTTGAACAAAAATTAGGGCCTTAAAAATCAGGTATTAAAATTCAACCGGCCCTTCATTATCAGATTGATTTTGTTCGCAAATCGAAACACCTCCCTGTCTTCCGGCCTGAATGGCTCAAAACCGATTTGAAAAGCCCAACTGAAATAGCCTTGCAAGTCATTCAAATAATCGGCAAGCAATTCAGGGGTCCAGCTTGTTTCGCGGGAAATGCCATACTTTTCCTTGAGCTGCTTGCCGATCTCTTGCCCCCATTCATTATTGACAATATCCACATAGTTGTCCAGCGGCCCTTCCTCCAGGTCTGCAATTTGCTCGGGCGAAAAATTTCCGGTGATCAACTCCGGATGGCGGAAACGCTCATGCGAATCCGCAATGAAATCGGCCATCTCCTCCGAAAAACAGGACGTGATGAAGGCTTGTGCGGTAATGTGGTTAAAGGAATTGAGGTAGCCCTTTTCTGTAGTGTCCCGAACAGTTTTAAAAGCAATATCTGGCGTGTTGATATTTCCCACGCATGATTTTGCCAGATCAAAAAAAGCCACGTCTCCTTCACCCAGCCAATCCGGTCTCCACCTTGAAAGGGTGTAAATCCGCTTCAAATCATTTCTGTTTATCACTGCGTAGGGACAATCTACAATCAAGCTGAGTTGGTTTTTAAAGGCTCCGGAAGCGCTTGCTTTCGCCATATCCCCCTGACTGGTGCCGGCTTCCAAAATGCTGGTTACCACCTGGCCGTTGCTGCAGTGGCTTACAAAGACAAAACCATCGCCATATTCGATCCGGATGACCGATTTTAATGAATCGAAGGACGGAAACCTTGTGCCGAGCAAGGCTCCGCGTAC